>JAGBNK010000037.1 GCA_017634455.1 Lachnospiraceae bacterium | reverse complement strand
TGTATCACCTGTGACAAACATACCACCGAATACAATAATTGCCAATATCAGATAATCTATAGCCACGTCTCTATTTGTCTCATCTACTCTTTTGTATATAAGAGTAAGAAGCAATCCTGCAAGGATTAGATATACAAAACACATATACTTGTTAAAAAAGTAATATGGTTCATATGACATCATATCAATTGGAAGGATATGATTTACCAATCTATAAAGAGTGCCAATGAGTCCTGATGCCTTGAATCCATCTTTATAAGTCAATACAATAGTTGATATATTTCCAGCACCGATTTTAAACCAGGATCTTTTAGCGTACATACAAAAAAAAGTCACTAAAAGAATAAATGGAAATGTTAATTTGTCTTTTCTGCTTGATTTTTTCATACAAATATAATTCCTATACATCTATCAACCAGACCAGTTTACCACCAGCCTAGTAATTCTCTATTCAATACATGCCCAATCATTGCTGTAATCTGATCTATATTTACATCCAAGAACGGTACAAATAGAACCGGATATACTAGCAAAAATTTACAAAGCACATTGGCCTGCTTAATTTGGCTCACTAGTTTTATCACCACTTCCCTCACCTTATCATCAATGAGTATAAGCACAAGTAAAACCACAAGATAATACATCAATGTCGATGTAACCCAGCGACCATAATCTACCTTTATCAAATAATCCGGCGCCATAGTAAGAGAACCAAGAAATACTGCCAGATATTTCAATTTGTCGCAAATGGTAACCGCTGCCGTCTTCCATATATTTATAAAAAGCTTGATTGCTATCACTATATACGGTAACAAAAAAAGAATCAGAACTATTATCTCTACCAGATTCTTCATATGAAATCCGTGCTCAACATCTGACAAATCAATTCCCAATATCTCATGCTGTAATAAAGTCTTGTGATATGTTCCATCTACAGCCAAGCCTGCTGCGATTGCCGCCACATCATCAAATATTTCCTTACCATTTGACGCATGCGAAAAGAGCTCTAAATACAAAAATAGTATTCCTGCGCTTATAATACTCAAGATAAATATAACCGCATATTTAAGCTTAGCCTTACGGTCATCTACCGTAAAGAATTTGTAAAACAATAAAACCAATACTATATTGAAATACATCATGGCATAACCCTGATGTATCATCACTCCAATTGCAGACAGCGGGATTATGAGCCATTCAAATCGCTCAACCATAATTAGTTCAGTACAAATCAATGCAATAGCTATCATGTACATATCGATTCGGCCAAAATTATATTCTCCCGCAAATGTCGTCGACATCATGATAACAATTGCTGCCAATATATATGTCACTAGATTTAACTCTGTATCCTGTGCCCTCTTTATTATCATTCTTGCAAATATAAATATAATCGCGAGGAATACAAGAGTCGATAATTGATAAAACCTCAAAGCCCCCCATGTGTTCATTATTGAAAACGGAGTCAGCTTATCTAGAAATAAAAATATACTTCCAATAAAACCTCTTGATGTAAAGCCATATGAATAATTCAAGGCCAAAATTGTTGTATTATAATTATCTATCTTGCCATTATAATTTGTGATAATACAAATCAATGAAATGACGACCAGAATAAATAATATTTTGTTTTCTTTTTTTAATTTTTCAAAGATTATCAAAACTATTATCCTCTATAAAAAATCTTTATTGCATAAGTCACAAGAAAATATAATATAACCGGCATCGGCAACAAAATCTTGCACAGTATAGTAAAACTCTTTCGAGTCTTAAAATCTATTATCTCTTTATTCTCCACTAGCAAACCGCGTTTCCACTCCAGAATGTAAGTCAACCATAGAATCAGCATACCAACAACAAACATGGTTGCGCCTACCTTGTATCCGTATATTTGCCACTGGGCAAATGGTTCAATAGATACATCCGAACCACCCACTATTCCTACTAGTTGCAAAAGCGAATAATTGGCACCTGGCATATGCTTTCTCTCAAGCATGATTGTATATATTACAAGACCTATATTGGTAATAAAATATAGAACCCTAAAATCGTTTCTATCGCTTATTTCAAGTCCCATAATAATCAACCATGGCAGAAGCAAAACAAACCAATAAGCTGTAGCACTAACAAAGAAAGCAAATAGTATATATATAATTGCTGGCAAAATCACATAATGTACTCTTTTTACTCTTTTTGTGACTGCAAGCTTTAGACACAGTAAACATACAAATAAAACGATTGCCCAATATATAAGTATATCATTATAATCCGCCATAAATAATTGCTCAACCCGCGATGTCCCAAATGCCTCTTTAAATTGCCAAGATGTAATTGCTTTCATCTCGCCATACCTAGGCATGCACAAGCGTGTAATTATAGCATCAAGCATATAAGGCACATGTGTTATAAAACCATAAGCTACAATCTTCCACTCAAGCTTTGAAATCAATAGAATAAGTATAGGAACAATAATTAGAATTGAAAAAGGTTTTACACATAGTGACAAGCCATAACACAAGGCCATCAGTGTATACTTCTCCTCCAACATATTTCTTATGCCAAACATAAGAAAACATAAGCTTATAATATCAACTTGTCCCTTGCCTAATACAGATATCAAAAGTATTGCAGAAAAGGAATAATATAATTGACCTTCATATATTCTTTCCCTAGGAATTTGGAGCTTTTCTAATATTTGTCCCAATAATTTTACAGACAAAGATGTCATCAAAAGAATCAAACATTTATACCACACATCATATACAAGCATTATTGCATAGGCATTACATAAATTATCTATTATATATACCGGCGATAACCATACTGCAGTAATCAGGTTAACAAACAAATTGTAATTTGTTGCCATGTCATGCATCTGATATGTATAAACTGGGAATTCTGATAAGTGTCCTATGCGTATTGAATCCAAGAGATCATATCCCCAGGTAGTGATTGTATTACAATCAACGTGGGCTATTAAAAATGTATATACAAGGAAGACAACAATCACATATAGGCCTCCCTTTTGCTTTTTCTTATTTACCATCATATATTCTCCCTAATATCACCCTTATCAAAAGCAAACTACCCTAAGCAATAAGCATTAAGGGATATAATTAATATGCTTTATAAGCACATCATCGTCAGCATCTACCTTTATTCTAACCGTATATTGCGAGCCCTTATTTATGGTCACATTCTCCAATCTGGCATTTTGCAATGAAGTCTTATATGTCTGCATATCTCCATTTGAATCATTTACCACTAATTCTAGATATGATTCCTCCGACACACCTGATATATTGCATACTAGTTCAAGTGAATATTGACCATCCTCTTCAGCAATAAAATTACCAACAATTTCTGACTCACTGCCTTTTTTACTTATCCAATCACCATCTTCATTCAGCTCAAATCCTGACATATCGTAGCCCTGATTGAAGTAATCTCTGCTTAGAAAATTTGCAGTAAATCCCTGAATAAAGTCTAATACATACTCATCATATGTGCATAATACAAAATTAGTGCAATCTATTATGCGACTAGTGTCTGCTTTTGAAATCAAATAATCAACATCATATCCCAATGATTGATCAATCAAAATAGCATATCTACCTATATCTGCTTGAGACATACAATCACCATCATGTTTTACGTATGTCCCCCATCTAGGCATCCTAAGCTTGCCATGAACCCAGTCTCTACCATCATCTGATATAGAGTCCATATTAACTGCATATGCTGTCACATTTTTGCTCTGATATGTAGATAATACACGCGCTGTATAATAATCACTATAAATAAAGACTTCTGAAACCTCAGCATCATCTACACAATTCATTATCTTCTTAAATTCATCATCTCTATTATAACGATTCCACAAGCGGTACGAATTACTCACGCTGATAAATACAAGCACAAGGACAATTACTATTGTAATAAATTCTCGCATGGTAGCTTGCATTTTTGCCATCCAATTATCATAGACATATCCAGTTAAAAGCATAATCGGTATGAAAACCAATAACCAATATCTGAACTCACATGAATTCCCTGAATATGACAAATTAACAAGATTAAACAATGTAGTATTTACCAGAACAATTGCTATAACCATTCCAACATATGTATCTGCAATCGTCATGTTTTTCTCTGTCACTCTTCTAAAAAAGCTAACAAAAGAAACAAATGCAACCACAATAAAACCTATTGCCACAAACATTGAGCATATTGCCAGAATACCTCTTGCGCTTATCAGAGAAACCTCTTCGCTTGGCCAACCATACAACTGAAATATACCAATGAAATTATTAATAAATTTTTCTCCCAGATTGGAAGCTGTAACCAGCATCTTGCCTTCCGAAATCGATGACTTCAATCCAAGCCAATGATTGATAACAACTCCCATAAGTGAGGTAATAAGAGAGATTACAGGCATAAGCATTTGGCGTTTGAAGAACCCTCTTAATTCGAAAGATTCATTTTGAAGCAAACAATGCATAAACTCATATATACACAATGGCAAAATACAGCATCCTGCTTCAAATATGCCTGTTGATATTCCACTTATCAAAAATCCAAACAGACATATGATATATATAACCAGCTCTTTAATTCCAAAAGAATTCTTATGGCAACAAATCAACACATCCATTAACATCAACATTAAAAGTAAACGAATGCCATATAATGCGCCATTTACAAATAATTCCTCAATATAATTAACAATCCCGAAATCATAAATTGTAAAAATTGAAATCATTACAATATACTTTGCCAGATGAGAATATCCCAAATCATCACACAACTTGTTTAAACCAAGTGCAAAGATAATTATCAAGAGGCAATTGGCAATACCATATGACAAAAATACATTCTTTGTTATTCCATAAAAAATAACTGCTATCATAGTCGGCATGTCCCATGTCAGCATGGTACTGTAATAGTAATCATTTATAAGCAATGTCTTTTGACGCCATATTTGTATTACCTGAACTAAATATTCAGATGAATCAAAATTTATAGATTCAGGAAATTTAAACAAATCATATATCAACAAATATCCTATTTGAGCAAACAAGATAATCAGGAAAATGTACTTTCTCTTGTTCTTTTGTTTCAAAACATTCATATCTTTACCCTTTTAAAAAGAAATAAGCTCATTACTCGTAAACATCTGAAGCATTGGAATATCTACCAATACACAAAGCAAAAATAGAACTACAATAAATAATACATAAACCATCAACCATTTTTCTTTAAACAGCTTCTCCGGTTTCTGTGCGGCCGAATCTTCCTTAAATGCAATATGAAAATAATAGCAGAATAATAAAAATATAAATGGCATTATTATAATAAATTCGACCTTATACTTTACTAAGAATATCCCCATTAAAGATGTGGAACACAAAGCATAGAAGAATGCACTGAGCAACAAAAGCTCTTCAGAATAATACTTAAATGATTTTCTATATAAAGCAGCGAGCTCAGGATTGCCAATCATTCTATATTCTGAAAATCTTTTTGTCGCCATCAGAAAAGCCCCTCCCATCCAATAAGCAATCACAATACTTACTGGTGGCAACTGGGTCTGAACAATACAAAACCAACCAATTAATAATCTAATAGCATTGTTCACCGACTCAGAAAGAACATCAAGGATCGCTATATCCTTTGTCCTTATAGGCTTCACATTATAGAGTACACCCATAACCCAAAGCCAGGCTTCGCAAAACAAAACCTGATTTGAAGCTAAATACGCCAATCCCATTCCAGCTACAGTAAGAAGAGCGTATTCAACATAAACAATTGATTCCTTTACACCTTCTGAAACAACTGCTCTGTACTTCTTTGTTGGATGATATTTATCAAACTCCGCATCTAACCACTCATTTATCACGTAATTCGCTGATGCAATAAAACAAGTTGATAAAAAGCCCAATACTATAGTTACAATCATCTTGCTATAAGCCGAATAATCAATATTTGCAATAAGCAATGCAAATATCGTTCCTGGAAATATAAACAACTGTTTAATCCAGTGATCTGGACGTGCTATTCTTATATACTTTTTCATATTTATCCTCTTCCTCTTTTCTATTCCTGCAATCCAAAGACTCTCAATATGTTAATTGTGGTCTGACTGATTGCTATATCTCTAAGCGGCATTAATACTGCCGGATATACCAATAATAAATATGGCATTATTGTCTATGACTTAATCATCTCCTTGGTCTCCTGAAACTGCCTCGCAACAAGACCCTCTCTCTCCTCAATAATCATCAAGCAGAGCACTATAGCTATATAATAAAAAGCCATCGAATATATTTGTATTGTAAATACTATTCTACAGAGAGAAATTCCATTATTCTTTACGCCCATACTATTTAACTATTCTTTTTCTCCAAAAATATATCTACCACAAACTGTAGTTTTCAAATTATACTTCTTACAAACTTCCATATCATTTTTGTCGAAAATATAAATTGTATCATAACTCAAATTATTTAATGAATCCTGCAATCTTTTATCATAACTTGACTGCTCATCTCTTGCCAGATATATATAATTAACTGTTTTTCCATTTTCTAAAGCCCAAGCATAAACATCAGTAGATAATGAATACTCTTCACGTTCAAAAATTGATTTTGTATATACTACAATATGTTTTATCTCATCTCCTCGCGGCTTTATGATAGTATCAAATTCATCCACCATCACGTGCGAGTCAACTAACTTAATATTATTTGAAACATTATATTTATATGTTAAGTAACCACTTACATCAACTATCTGTATTATTAATGCTATCGATACGAATATGATAGCCAAATACCTATTCATATACTTATAAACTATCACTATGACTACTAACATAACTATATATACAACTATCCACATTGTTCTACCATTACATCTAAATGGCGCCACCATTTTCATTAGAAAACTAGCTAGCTCAATTTCAACCAATAATTTATCATTGAATGTAATAACAGGAATAATTGCAAATACAAATGATATTATCGAAACTACTATAAGAGGGATTATTAAATCTCTATCTAATTCACATGTTTTCTTTATAAACTTACTAAAAAGCACAATCAAAATAGAACATAATAGCATAATTATAATACCTAATCCTAAATAAGCTGTGCCATCTCCTTGTCCCCAAAAATATATTGGCATATCCTTTAAAATAATAGACTTACCTAATGGATTAATTAAACTATTAATATTTGCATTGAATTCTCCATAACCAGATGCTTTCGTAGCATTAATTCTCGAAGAAAAGCCCCCCTCAATCCAAACAACTACTGCAGCCACCGCTAAATATATCAATAATACCGCAAAGCATTTCCTATATTCTTTATTCTGCATGTATATTAAACATACTCCTAAAAGCAATATTCCGCATATTAACAAATAATACATATGTATACCCGCTGACAAAATAGCACATATAATCACTCGTTTTATCATTTGGGACAGCTTTATATCCTTTGCTACTACAATTGATTCCAACATATACAGCAAAATAAATTGCGCCCCTAATGCTTCATGACAAAGAGTTCTATGTATGAGTATTGGAACAAACAAAAACAACATTGTAGACACAAATGTATATATTTTATTATCACAAAACTTATTTACTATTCTTGCTGCTATCACTGCCTGCAAAATATAGCACATTAACGTGAACATACCAAAGTATTGAAAGTGCATCGGCAATACACTTCTAAACACCTTAAAAAATATTGCCAACAGTGGTATTGAGTCTGTAAAGATAACAGAAGTATAATCTGGATATGTTCCATAATTTGTTAATCCTAACGGAAATGTCCAACTTCCATTTCTAAAAGCAACCCAGCCATAATAATGCTGCGTACTATCTCCTCGTGTTTGATACAACTCTATATTCATAGGGTTTAATATTCTAAAACCGTATGTTCCAATAAATATTACTATTGCAGCAGCAATAATAGCTCCATAAAAAAGCACTCCTGATGCAATAATCTGCTTTCTTATTTTTTCTCCCATTTATTCCTGCAGCCTCAACATTCTTAATATATTAATCGTAGTTTGACTGATTGCTATATCTCTAAGCGGCATTAATACTGCCGGATATACCAATAATAAATATGGCATTATTGTCTTTGACTTAATCATCTCCTTGGTCTCCTGCAACTGTCTGGCAACAATACCATCAGTCTTCTCAAGAATCATAAGACAAATAACTATAGCTATATAATAAAAAGCCATCGAATATACATATCTACCAAAATCAACCTTTAAAAGCCATTCAGGTATCAATGTAGCTACTCCTACTATCACTGCCAAGTATGCGAGTTTTTCTTTTATACCGACAGCCTTCTTAAACAAATTCTTTAAGAAGGATATACCGATCAGGATATATGGCATAAAAGCCACTATAGCCAACGGCAATTCCTCTATATTTTCTATATGATATTTGGTTTCCATCTCATATACGTCATTACCCAATATCTCATGTTGTAATAGCTCTTTATAATAATTTCCGTCTGGAGACACCTGCTTATTGAGGGCCACTAATTCATTATATACATCCATGCCCAGCGTCGTCTTAAATATTTCAAAATAAAGGAAAAATACTGACACCGTCACAAGTGTAAGTCCAAACAGGATATAATATTTAACCTTTCGTTTCTTTTCATCCGCCATTATCGCCTTATAGAATAACAAGACCAAAATGATATTTACATTAGTAAATACAAATCCCTGATGTATCAGCATAGCAAGGATGCAAAGCGGAATAATCAGCCATTCTGCCTTCTCGTACATAATCAATATGAGGCAGGCTATTGTTATCATTATCAAAAAGATATCTATTCGCCCGAAGTTCTCCATAGTAAGAAACATTGGAAAAGAAAAGATAGAAAACAAAACCAACAAATATCTGGCATTTCTTTTATTATCTTCCGGCATCAATCTAAGACTCACATAAATAAACGCTAGGAAGAATACAAATAGAATTCCTGTAAGCAATTGGCACAAGATATATTCGCTACTATACGTCACCAAATTGAACGGAGTATGATCGTTTAACCACAACCATATATGACCAACTAATCCTCTTGATGTAAAGCCATGCCTATAACTTAAAATATATAGACAAGAATTTGCCACAGAAAGGATATGCTCGAAATATCTAATCCCGCAAACTATCATATATGCAATTATCAATCCAAAGACTTTTCTATCGTCTACTGACAGCTTCTTCATATATTATTCCTTTTATCTAATCTATCTACTATATGCATGCATTTGATTACCATATATGCAAAAATAATGTGTTAATCAAATTAGCGATATGTCCGGTCATCCAATTAATAGATGTCCCCCAAGTTGGAAGCAGCATAATCATATATACAAGCAAAAAGATTCCATATATTTTCTTATCAGCAAAATATGCTGTCATCTCAACAATTGTCCTATCAAGCGACTGCTGGCCCTCTGCCAATGCTATCAATAAGATGACACAAGCATAGAACAAAAGAAGAAATATAATTCTTCCTGTACCTGAATGAAGCAACGCTCTAGGCATCATAATTATTGCTATTACAGAAAAAACTCTGAAAAAACGCGCTTCTTCTTTATCCATTTTACTCTTAAGATTTTTTATAAAATCCATTGCCAATTTGATAAATGGCGCAAACAAAACTAAGGCAATAAAGACTTCAATTATATGCTTCTTAGTAATCCAAAGATCTCCTCCCCAGACTATTCCTCCATAAATGTCTGGTCTAATCTCTGCCGGACCATTTAATCGACTAGCATCTTGGGCTGAATTCATTATCGCATCCAGCATTGCCTGTCCAGCCGTCGCTGAATCTAAAAGCATACTTCCACTTTCTGTCATTCCAGTTAATATATGCAAAACAATCATTGTTGAAAATACAGTCGCACATGATATCAATATCAAATTCTTATATTTACCATGACGCTTATATGATAGATAGATCATTGTTGCAAGAAGAACTAAGAAATACATAATTATGTATCCCGAATAAATGAACTGAGCTAAAACCGCCAACGGCAATACAAGCCATGTCATCTTGTCCTTCATTAATAGTTCAAGACATATAAGTGTAATTATAGCCAGATACAAATCCACGCTACCAAAATTCTTATGTAAACCAAAATTAGATACTAAAACAATTGATGCTATAACTAAAACCAGATATTTTGATTTATCCTCTAAGTCTCCAGCTCTCAAAACAACCTGTCTAAAGAGATTCATAAGCAAGAGAAAATAGATGACATTAAAGACCATATTGAATATCTGTAATGTCACATAACTCTTCAAATCTAAGCCGAGTAAAGAAACCATACATTGATAAAAAGTACCAATTAAAGCGTTTTCCATGAGACCATGGTTATAATTAAGAGTATAGATAGCAATATTCTCACCATCCAAATACGAATTACATGATAAGAAAAATAAAAGTATGCTAAAGGCTACTAACTGTATGAAATTATATCTATCAGTTTTTGATAACTTCACCGCTACTTCACTCCCAACAATCGTCTCATCATAGGCAATTCTTTTCCCATTTTGCCCTCGAAGAGTCCAACCAATCTCTCCATAAATTCTTTGTATTCTGTAGTTCTGCCGTATACCAACATGACAGCAACATTGTATACCAAAGTGCATACTACAAATTTCAAGAGCACCTCTGGTATGCCACCCATATTAATGAACTGACAGATTCCATATGTTGCTCCACCGATGACAATAAGACTTCCTGTATATAAACCAAAAGTCTTGAAATATTCACTTACATTTCTCTCAAATCCGTGCTTGTAAGTCACAAGTGCCTCTATCCAGAAGCAGACTCCAACTGTGGATACAAATGTACCGATAAGCACTCCGACAATCCCGTATTTGATAACAAGCACAATCGAAACCACCAGGTTTACAATCACTTCCGCTATTGGCTTGTATCTATCATACCAATAGAGTCCCATGGCATCTCTAAAATTGAGAGTCACCTTACGCATGCCGCCCATATAGAAATTAGCTACAATAAGCAAAACTACACTCATTGGGAAAAGATAGTCATCTCCATTTTTCCCAGTTATATCAACCCATGTCTTGATAAATGGATTAAATAAAACTAAAAATGCCAAGGATGCATAGGAATGAATCCAGAAACCAATAAAGTTGAGAGTCCTATATACGCTGTAGACCCTCGTTTTATCTTCAGTAACTGATAGATTTCCAACACTGGCTACAAATGACCCTAACAATCCATTGATTGCAGTATTTACACTTCCCAGAAGCATACGATAATTATCAAATATACCGACAGACGCCAGGCCGACAAACGACGAGATAATTAGACTGTCAGTATTATTTACCATTACATCTCCCAGCTTATGCATAAACATAGCTGATACATTTTTAAATATACTCTGCCGCTTTTCCTTAGAAGGCAACGACTTCTTATCCCTTTGGAGAAATGGGTACATACGATCACATTTTATAGCAATAGTAATATTGGTCAAGACATTACAGATAATCTGCATAGACAGATATATAATGAAATCCCTAAATATAACCAGAACGATAATTTGCGCTATAAACTGTATTGTCATAAATAATGTAACAATAAGAGTTGATATATATCCCTTTTGATTTCCATCAATCAAAGCTCTCTTATATCCCCAGAGATATGAGACAACCGTATTGGCCAGATACAAAATATATATAAATGTCAGCCCCTCAACGTTCGGCGCGCCTTTTACAAATATATCCAAAAATGGCACTAGGCATAGTCCTGCCACTGTAACCACTCCTGCAACGATAGAGTAGAGGATTCGATAAAGATTCATCATCTCTATAATTCCCTGCTCGTCCTCCTCAGCAATAGGCTTGTACATGTGAAATATCATCGCTGTACCAATGCCCAGCTCTGCCAGAGACAAAACTGAAAGTATATTACCAAATAAGCCCTGTACTCCTAAATACTCCTGGGACAAAGCACTGATAAATACTGTTCTCGCTATAAAAGAAAGAATGAGATTAATCACATAACTTCCTGAATTTGCCAATGCATTTAAAAAAGTATTCTTTGTTCTCATAACTTTAAATTATACTTTATCTTGCCCCAAATTGCTATATTCGGTATCATTAAGCTGTAGATTTTTCTACCAATAATTAGTCAGGGGAAACTATATGGAAAAGCCATTTAAAGTCTACGGGATTATTCCTGTATTTAATACACCAGTTAATGTTTTAAATAAATGCATTGAAAGTATACTTAACCAAACATATGATACTTTCAATATTTTGCTTATAGATGACGGTTCACAGGATAACTGCGCAAAATCACTTGATCTAATAGCTGCAAGTGATTCTAGACTCTCTGTGTATCATAAAAACAATGGCGGCGTAAGCTCGGCCCGTAATTATGGTTTAAATAAGTTGCAGGAAATTCTTGGCACAGACCACTCTAATTGTCTTTTAACATTTATAGACTCTGACGACATACTAGAGCCAAGCGCCTGGAGTAAAGTAGTTCAATTATTTAACAATAGAAATATTGACGCTATATCATACAGTTGGACCGATTATTTGCCAAATGATAAAACAGTTCCACATTTCATCACAGCTGAGCACGCCTGCTCAACTCCATGGAAGTTCCAAAATATGATGGACAAAATTTCACAAGGACTACTCCCTAATTTCATGGTAGATCATCCAGACATATTAGAAGTCTCTTCCCACAATTTTATTAGAGAAATATGCCAGGACAACATATTCTACGGTGGCGGATATCCTTGGAACAAAGTATGGAGAATATCTTCCTTACTTGATAATTATCCTTCCTTTCCATCATTTGATGAAAACCTAACAATATACGAAGACAAACTATGGTGCATCGAAGCAGCCACCCGCTGTGACAATATTGCCATTACCTCTGAACTATTATACCGATACATATTTGTTTCCGACAGCATAACTCGTAAAGACTCAGACATACTGGATCGACAGCCTGCAGCTTATGACGCATATGATAAAATAATTAACTTCTTAGAAAAAGTAGATAAACAAGCGTATATAAATGCCTGCAATTTCTACTATGATATTATTTTTGAAGATTTAGGCGTTCTTACAGACGAACAACACAAAAACAAATACAAACTACAGCATCAAGAAACACTAAAAAAATACAAATCTTTATGTAAGAGAATAAAGCCTAAGACATTGAATTATGCTATCAATACTCCTCAATTTATTAATTGGGCTAAGCACCACTTTATATAAAAAACAGACCACTTCAAATGATATTTCAAAAATCATCATCAAAAGTGGTCTTTTCTTATACAACTCGTTGCACACCTGGTATCAGTCTCATTATACATACAATAATATATGTAATTATCAAAACTGCAAACGAAAAAGCAGGCACTTCCCATATAAGATTTACAGTACAGTAATTATTCAAGTCTATATACTTATCCAGTACCATCACCACTGGCATATGCAGCATATATATCCCCAATGTCTTGGTTCCTAAATCTGACAGCACTCCACATATTTTAGTATCCTGCAATCTCTGAGCCAGCCTCCTAATCAGCACATACATTGCCACACCATAGATAACAACTCCCGGCATGTAATATCTCATGTAGTCTTCCATTGTTCCCGGGTTCATTACAACCAAATATGTTGCAATTCCGATTCCAAGAACTCCTAATATTGCAAGAATCCTCTCAGGTAATCGTAAACCATATTTCTCAAAATAATATCCCAGCAGGAAATATCCCACAAATCCAGAGAAACTATTAGTTCCCATCAGAAGCATCTTCACAGACATTGATATATCCGCTGGAATAATCAGCATAACAAATGGAATCACAGATGACACAATCCAGATAATCAATAATGTATATCTATAAATCTGTTCATTCACTGCATCCACATATACCTTTAAAATCGGCAATATAATATATATTCCAATTAGTGTATATAGATACCAACTGTAGGTAGGACCTGTTCCCAATAACAAGTCTGTCATAGTATTTCGAAGCACATTTATCACAGACAACTGAGAAGATTCTGCATCACAAAGCAGCACTGTTATCTCATATACCATAAGCATAATCACCAATGAAACAGCCAGCAGACCTATGCGCTTATAAATCTGCTTAATGGAATAAGACTTCTGTAAAAGCAAAGCCCCCGATGTCATAAGAAATATTGGCACGCCACATTTTGCCAGACCCAGCCAGATGGTGCTTGCTATAAATCCGACTTTATCAAATCCCTTTGCAGCAACATTTTCCACATCCACAATATGATACCAGCTGCTGCCAGCCACATGAGTTATGACCACTGCCAATATAGCAAATGCCTTCATAATATCGAAATAATATATACGAGATTGTTGTTCTTTCATAACCTCTCCGTTTCAAAGCTCCTTGAATCTCTACTAATTTCTCGCGCCATATAAATCTCTTACTACACGCCCTATAAGAAGTGGCACCAAGTAAAACATTGGAAGCACATATCTGCAATTTCCATTTTCAGGCGACAGCAGACATATTCCCATTGTAAGTATTGGAATGAGCCATACCAACAGCTCTCTGCCTCGTTTGGTCACCAGCAATCTATACAGCTCAAACAATACAATATATGGCAAGAGTCCAACTGACATAAACCACCCCAGAACTGGAGTCTTCTCCAGAATCAGTGTGGCCTGTGCCACGAAATATCTGGCCTCCTCCAATTCCTCCGGAGCCTCAATATATAACCATCCATACTCATTTTCAGGATACTTATCCACATTGTCCTGTAAATATGTGTTGATCTTGGTATAACTTACATAAGTAGTTCTATTAATATCATAGTAGTCATATATATTATTAAGAGTTGCATCTATATAACAGATAGGATGCTTCAAGCCCATGTTCCACCAGACCTTCATATAATTCTTCAATTCTTTCTTGGTAGCCTGCTGATTATATCTCTCCTTCACCCTATTAGACAGTTCTGGTTCATACAACTTGGCAAGCTTCTTGACCGGCAAGATAGCATTAATGGCCTTGTATTCCTCATCAGTAACTTCCTCACCATACTCCTTCATATATCGGGCAGTCTGCTGAAATGGAACTGACATAGCTTCCTGTAATCCCCCCGGCGCCACATTCATTGCCGGCAGAAATACTCCCTGATATATGAAATGGAATAACAGAACTGGCAGGATAAATGATATTGCAATCTCCTTCCACCACTTTCTATACCAGATGAAACAAACTACAGCCAGCACTGCCATAACATATTTACCATATACCTTGGTAAACATCATGCAGCTTATAACCAACCACATATACAGGAGAAATTTCTTCTGATTTAAAACTTCCCCTGCTGTTCTTATAATCTCAATTAATCCGATTGCCACCAAAAGCACAAAAGCTGAATATATGTTGTCCTTCAACATGCAAATAGCATACAGTGGATAAATAGGCACAAACATAATCACCATTCGTGCCGCTTTTACAGCCTTCTCACCCCAGCCGATTCTACGCAGGTATCCCAATACCACAGTAAACACTGCTGCCTGGAACACAAAATGAATCACAATATAAATGGCAAATCCTATTGTAATATTGCCCAGAGCTAATCCCAATTTGGAAAATGCTCCAAATATCATTGTCAAAATATAAGGATGATGATCTGTAATAAATATGTTAGCTCCCTGCACTGCAGACAAATCATTAATATAGCTTCGAACATGAAAGAATTCCATAATCTGTATAATGGAATCCTCATTGGCTGTTCCTGGATAATAAATCAGATAATATGGAAGCCATGCCAATACAATTTTGCCGAAGTCCCTTAGCTTAAAGCTAAGCTTCCACTTATTATTTTCCATATTATTTCCTGATAAATTATCATTAGCTTCACGACTGCTTAAATCAGTACCGGACGGATTGCTTGTGGTTACATCCGAATCAGTCTCCTGATTGCTTAAGCATACATCCCCATCAGCTCCAATGAAAAACCAGCTGGCAATTACCATTACATAATATGCCATTAGCATATAGGACAGCAGTAACAGAAAACTTCTAAGAACCACAGAGCCATCCATCCAAAGGAATGTTATACTTCCACCATTGCTGGCTTTGTATGCTGCAGAAACCACCTGTGCCAGGGCAAAAAACCAGGCAATAACACGAAGCACTCCCGGCTTTCTCACCAGCTTATAGGTAAGCAAAGTCTCTGCCACCAAAGCGATTATGAATATACCAAGGAGGCACAACAACAATCCCATACGATTAGAGGACAATCCTATGACTACATTTCTCATAAGCATCATAGAAATAGTAGCCTCCTTCTCAGTCATACCTGTCATATTATTAATAGAAATATTTAATCCAACAGATACAACCAAAGCAATTATGAGACAGTTGATTATGGTCTTCTTGTCTATCTTCAATTTTCTAAACTCTTCTATCTTATTATGTATCATCAACAATCTATCCTCACTCATCCCTTAAGCAGAATAATGAATCAGTCCTATTATCCGGCTTGAATAATTTAATGAGCATGCCGGCTTATTAATTAAATGGTATAATCTCCATCATTCTCAATATCTTATTTGGAAAATCATATATCTGATAACAGAATTTTCCAATAGACAAATCTGTAAATGGTGTAAGCATCATAGCATAGGCCAGAAGCACTGGTCCTAGTAACCATTTCTCACGAAGCTTCACAATAGTACTTCTCCATCCATCAAATACAACCTCGTCTCCCATAGCCATCATAGCAAGAAGTGTCATTACATAATACATAACAGCTGCAAAGCACCATCTTCCATAATCCACCTTCATTGCCAGAAGCGGTATTAATGTAAGCACTCCCACAATCATTACCAGATATTTAAATCTCAGCAGCCCCTGTAACCTATTACCTCTAATCTGTCTGAAGACATGTCTATATAGTCCAACCAATATTCCAATAAAAGGACTCATTAACAGAATAAAGAATGGAAATTCTATAAAGTTCTCCACATGATATTCTATTTCTTCCTCAGTTAAATCCACTCCCAAAATCTCTGCACGAATTACATCTTTGTGCACAAAATTATCATAGGTCATTCCATAGGCGGTATCATATATTTGGTCCGCCACTTCTCTATCGCCATATTCGTATCCGAATCTGAAATACAGAAACAGTCCTGATACAACAGCTACAGACAATACTGTAACCCAGAGATATCTTCTCACTGACTTATAAGCAAATGCAGCTTTTACATAATTAATCACCCCTGCATCTAAGTCATCTAACTTGCCAATCTCATGCAAAATCCTATAAACCAGTAGGGCCAGTATCATGGAGAAATACATAAATACATATGCTTCATGAAACATCTCTCCCAATGCCACCAAAGGAATCACCAGCCATATTGCCTTGTCATATACAATAAGCATCATGGCACACAAGGACATAATCAGCATATACATATCCACTCTGCCGAAATTATAATATCCGGCAAATGTTGGAATGGCACAGATTAGCGCAAACATAATCAAGCTGTATATACTCTTCCAAGGTCCTGCCACATCACTGAAATCATCTTGTGTTGTGCCGCCTATTTTAGATAGTAACTTCTTCAGCACCCATACCATAAATCCTGTATATAAGCAGGTCATAATAAGTGTGAAAATATTTACCGCAGCATACACATTCATATTAATAGGCAGTAAATCATTTAACCCTTGATAAATAGTTCCCAGAAGTCCTCTTGGAATAAAACCATATTTATATGTAAATGCCAGTAGAGTAGTAGAATAAGAATTAACTCTGGCAGCCAAGTTATAAAACAACAATATAAAGGCTGACAAAATCATAATTATCTCAAATTTCTTGTTCTTACTCATGTATCTCTTCTCTCGTCTACTCATTACATCTCCTCGATTCCCAGGGAATCTGTCATTCTCCACTGTAAAACATTTGATGTTTTATCTGTAATAATAATCAATCTTATCTCATCCAGAAATTAACCCAAGTCGATACTCTCCAACTTATGCCAGAGATAATCACATCATGTAGCGGCATGAAAAACATTGGATAGATAAGCACCACCAACGGAAATGGTGTGCGTCTCTTAACGGCTGCTTTCCCGGCTTCCACCGCCTCATATACTTTGTCATCTCCCAATGTCAGCATGCACATAGCCATGACAATATAATAACTGAAAGTCATATATACATATCGACCGAAGTCTACCTTCATAAGCATCTGTGGCACCACTGCCAAACCGCCTAGAACCATAAGCCATCTGGCCATTTCCAAGGCAGGTTTATCCCCTCTTATACCCGCTACGAATCTATGTATTACTCTGGACTTGTCCGCCTCCTTTGAAGCCTTTGCATTATCATTTCTCAACAGGTTTCTCATAAATCTGCCTGCAATAATAATATAGGGAATGAACAAAACTACAAAGACCGGAACCTCCTGCCAGTTAAGCTTATGCATCTCCATCTCTGACTCATACACATCCAGGCCCAATATCTCATGGTTGATAATAGACTCATTATAACTCTTGCCATCTGGAGATAAGGCCTTGGCATGAGTTATTACCTCATCTACTATTTCCTTTCCGGCACCATGGCTGAAGAATTCAAAATAAATAAATGATACAGCCATAATCAGAACTGTCACTCCCAGAATTATGAAATAACGCTTCCTCTTATTCCCTGTAGATACCAAAGCTACATAGGCCATAAGCACGACTATAATATTGGCACAGGTTAATACATAACCCTGATGTATGCACATACACAGCCCCACCAATATGGGAACCAGCCACACTCCTCTGTCCTTAAGCACTAATATTACCATGAGAAATGTAAGCATATACAACCACAGATCCAGTCTGCCGAAGACCTCGTCTGTAAGAAACATGGAAAATGTAAATATACTAAAGAATGCTATAAGATAACGGATATTTCTCAAATATTTCTCCCTACTGTTTTTAAGCAGCACAAAGTACATAGCAAAGATAATAATATACAGCACCACTGTTGATATGCAGGCGAAACCATATACACTATCATATGTCATTAAATTAATTGGCAATATCTCGTCCAGTCCCAGCCATATTGTTCCAAGCATACCCCTGGATATAAAGCCGTATTTATATGACATGGCAAATAGTGTCGTATTATATTCACTTATAATCTCTTCGAAATGACGCAGGACATTTACCAGGGCAAAGGCCATCATAAATATTAGAAAGCCTCCTTCTCTCTTTAGCACATCCCTGCCAGAGGTTTCTCTCATTTCTTCCATCCTCTTTACTTATCTTATTATCAACTTACATTTACCACATATGAAGCCACATTTCATTAATAGGATCTGAAATTGATTTCAACAACTGACATATTCTCACATCCCACAGTGGCAAAAAAACTATGGCATATATTATCAACATAAAGCCCCAGGTCTTGTTCTCTCTAAGCCACTTGGCCTTGATTTCTAAAGCCCTAATAACTATCTCATCATCTAATGCCACCAGTACAATAAGCATAATTAAATAATATGCAAAAATCGCAAGCATCCATCTGCCGTAATCTATCTTCATTATAAACAGTGGCAATGTAGTTACTGCCCCCAGCATTACAATCACATATGGAATCTTCTCTCTTAAATCTCTACATCCCTTCAGCACTTCCCTGACCAAGGATGCTCCCACATAGATAAATGGTGAAATGAGAATCAAAAAGAAAGGTAGCTCCACAAAGTTTTGAACATGTAATGGCCATTCTGTCTTTCCTAAATCCACTCCCAATATTTCCGCATCTATTAAAGTGTCATGATACTTGCCTCGGCGGCTCAGCTTTGTGGCCTCATTTATTATATCTCCAACTATTGCCTCACCATTTACATGACTCAAGAATTGAAACCATATAAATAGTGCAGATACCGCAATAAGTGATGCTATAAACAATATGAGATATACCCTATCCCCCTGCCTCAAATAGAGATAGAGAAGCAGCACAAGCACCATATTCACATACATAAATACATAACCCTGATGAACCATAACTCCCATGGCAACCAGGGGAATTATTAACACATAAAGGAATTTACATCTCTTCTGCATCAGTATCCATACCGCCAGCATACTAAACAGAAGCATAAATATATCCAGCCGGCCAAAGTTTCTCTTGGAAGAGAAGGTAGATACCACAATAATCATAAAAAACGCCCAGAAGGTCTCCACATAAATCAGGCTGTTCTCCTTACATTTCTCCAAAGTATATCTGGCAAACATTAGAAAAATGCCATATATTACCAAAGTCATAACAAGGCATACATTTACCACAGCCTCATAATCAATTAAGTTTGCTGGCAGCATTCTATCCAGCAGGTGGTACAAACTACCTATAAAACCTCTGGAGATAAAACCATATTTATAGGAGAAGGCTAACACTGTTGTATTATAATTCTCAACCATCTCACGATAGCTATATATAAAGCTACCAAAAGAAATAAATAGAAGGGTCCACATATATGAAGTTATTGACTGTTTTTTAGTCTTGTTCTCTAACATTTCTCAACACGCGCCTCGCCCAATAATCCTTCTATAACAAATGTTGCCAGTTTCTTAACGGTATGATTATAAATCCATGCCAGCATCGGAGCCAGGGCAAAGGCAGATCCCACATAAATAATCATCCATCCGAAGAAAGACCATATTGGATAATAACCATAGTCATTCCAGCAAATTCCAAAATACCAGAACACTCCCATCCATGTATCATGAAGAAGGAAAATATAAATTGTAGTCTTGGCATACTTATTAATTCTAGGATTGTATTTTATATTAATATCCCTGAACAAAAAGAATATTGCCAGCCCCATTATCATGGACAACAAATGATATCTACCGATGACATAATTTATAATCCCCTGAGATGTGGCATCTGTCACATTAATATTTTGCAAATCACGAATACAATCAAAAACAGACTGGACTCCCATGCCCATTGTCCCATCATGTCCATTGAGGGTACAGAAATATATGCAAGCCATCTTGATTACCACAGTAACCACCAGCATAGATACATATATGAGAACTATGAGAGCACTCATCATACCCTTGGTTGTAGCAAGCCCGCAAAACAAGGTGTATTTCCTGCGTCGCAAAAGTGCCATGAAGAAATATACAAACAAAAAAGCTGACAAATCTCTAATAAAGGATGTGTGATTAATCAATCCATTATAAATAAAAATCACAGACAACCCCGTGGTTATTATATGAATAACTATATATGAAGACATCTTGATTATCTTATTGAGAAATGGATATATCAGACTCATAACCATATATGGATAGATATACCACCATGCCCCTTTCATCAAAAAGAAATCAATGAAATATTCCTGGTTGTTATATCCAAACAAGCCTCGCAAGGTTGCCACCTTCACAATATAAAGTGTGCCAACCAGCACAGCCAGATAGATAAACTTCTTGATTACAGGCTGAGCTAGAAATCCTCTGACTCCTCCCACTCCTCTAAATCTGATTTCATCCTCTCGCTCCAACCAGAAATAAGCACTCAATGCTATGAAAGCATAATCTGCCGGAATTGCGCCGCCCACTGTCAACACAAGGGCCCACAGGGCATTGCTGTTATCCACATAGTATACCCCGTTATATACCATGAGATGAAATACCGGAATGGTGCACATCAACAATATTCTCAATAACTCAAAATTTGATTGTCGCTCTTTCATAAACTAAATATAGGGAATCGTCAGATTTTCCTGGCGATTCCCCTCCCTCTTCTTCTGTTAAATATCTACGGCAAGCAAGCCATTACGCCTTTAACTTAGCTTCCTGCTGAGCTAATTCTAAGTCATGCTGTGCCATAATACGGCAAAGCTCTTCATAGCTTGTCTTCTGTGGATTCCATCCAAGCTTAGTTTTGGCCTTGGTTGGATCTCCCCAAAGGTTTACAACATCAGTAGGTCTGAACCACTGTGGGTTTACACATACAAGCATCTTGCCTGTAGCCTTATCATAACCCTTCTCATCCATGCCTTCACCCTTCCACTCAAGTTCAATACCATCGTTGGCAAATGCAAGTGTAGTAAATTCTCTAACTGTGTGCTGTACACCTGTTGCAATTACATAATCATCTGGCTCATCCTGCTGTAAGATTAACCACATACATTCTACATAATCCTTGGCATATCCCCAGTCACGAAGTGAATCAAGATTTCCAAGCTCTAAGTGATCCTGCAAGCCACAAGCAATACGGCCAGCGGCACGAGTAATCTTTCTTGTTACAAATGTCTCTCCACGGCGCTCTGACTCATGGTTGAAAAGGATTCCGTTACATGCAAACATTCCATAAGCCTCACGGTATTCCTTCATCATCCAGAAACCATACTGCTTAGCAACTGCATATGGGCTATATGGATGGAATGGTGTATTCTCATTCTGAGGAACTTCCTCAACCTTACCATAAAGCTCTGAAGTAGATGCCTGGTAGATTCTACATGTCTTATCAAGTCCAAGCATATGAACAGCTTCAAGAATTCTAAGAACTCCAATAGCGTCCACATCTCCTGTATATTCAGCAGCATCAAAACTTACACCAACATGTGACTGAGCAGCCAGGTTGTAGATTTCATCTGGCTTTACTTCTCCAACCACACGGATGATTGAAGATGAATCTGATAAGTCTCCATCATGAAGTGTAATTGAACCTGCTTCGATTAAATGATCTATTCTCTCTGTTGTAGATACTGATGAACGACGGATAATACCATGAACATCATATCCCTTCTCAAGAAGGAACTCAGCCAAATAGCTTCCGTCCTGTCCTGTGATTCCTGTAATAAGAGCTGTCTTTTTATTATCTTTTTTTAATAAACTCAATTTCATTTCCTCCTATGCATAAAATGCAAATCAACATTTCTAATTATAATGTGAATAAGTATATTTATCAAGAAATTTTCCGTTGGCAAAGTGCCTTTTTAACTGCATTTTTCAAGGTTTTTTCCAACTCATATACTACTACTACTATCACCATAGAAATTACTATGTGCAAAAGCCATATTTCAATGCTTCCATATTCTATATTCAAATTCCAATATTTATCCACCAGAGCAATTCCTATATCTGTTGGCAGGTTACACAAAAATATTGTCATAGCCCTGTCCCCCAGCCATTTAAAAATCTTCAGCCCCAGTATTCTGCTGGTTACAAATCCATAGATGGACATAAAAGTCAAACAAGCCCAGAAACCTGTAAGTTGGATAAAAAGCTCATTTAAAACCACATGATCTCTACCGGATAATATGACATATAACAAAACCTGTGAAATGAGCAAAGCTACCACACTTGAGCCCTGCCTTATGTACTCTCGATATTCCTGATTATTCTCATAGACGCCACTGGTGCCACGGCACATAAGGACTCCTATGCCGAATCCCAAATAGCCTCTTGCCATACATGAATACAGAAGTGGCACATTTACCGGATACAGAATTGCCAAAACTCCCACTATTATCATCCCGGCAAATATGAGATTTTGTTTTCTACGACTCTTTACATATCTTAAAATAATATAGAACAAGATTTGGCAAGTGATGATTACACTCACAAACCAACTAGGTCCATTTACAGCATAGGTATCGCCATCTGCCACAAAGCCAGTCTGCAGTCCTAAAACATTTAACAGAAGTGCTATAAGGGAATATCTCACTTCTCCTCCGTCTCCGTGCAGAGGATAATATCCCAACAGATGCAATCCAATATTTTCTTCAGCAAAAGCCCATATGGCTGTCACTATCATAAGAGGATATATCTTGCTGATTCTCTTGAAAATGTATTCCCTAAAGGGCTCTATCTGTCTGTTTTCATACTTTCGCGCCATCAAAAATCCGCTCATAACAAAGAAAACATCTGAGGCACTTAGAAGCATAAACCCCATGGCTCCTAAAATCTGTGTTCCCCAATGGCTATTGGCTGGCATCGCCTGAAACAGCAATAGATAGTGATAAATATAGGCTATCAAGCAGGCTGTAATCCCCCTCAGACCTGTTATTCCCCCAAGCTTGTTATTCATTTTATCTTTACCTTCCCCACGGTTTTTCATATACTAGTCTTATGAATTATAACATTAAAAACAAATGCAAATCTATATCTGATTTATTCACTCTTTCAAGATTTCACTTTCTCTTAGGATGTGTTCTTGGAGGAGCTGTTTTTATGTATATTTACGGCACTTCTGTACTGGATTTCACCAATGTATCTTGGCTGACTCATTCCAAAGATGCAGAAGGTCTGTGGGATCTGACACAGCACTATCTGGGATGGGAATTCTACCGCCAATCACCTTGGCATTTTCCTCTGGGATTAGCAGACTGCCTCTACTCAGATCCAGTTTCAATTGTCTATACAGACTCTATCCCACTTTTTGCTTTTATATTTAAAATATTATCACCAATACTTCCGGAAACATTTCAATATTTCGGGCTGTTTGGTCTTATGACATATATGCTAACAGGTGGCATTGGCGCACTTATTATAGCAAGATATAATTCCAATCCGCTTTACAGTTCTATCAGCGCAATAATAATGGCAATCTCTCCTGTTTTAACCAAGAGAATGTTTTATCACACTGCCCTGTCAGCACATTTTCTAATTTTGATGGCAATTGCGCTATGGATTTATAGAGATGATTTATTTATAAGCCAAGAAGCTGGCAACAAAAGCCGACTTAAGACCTCATATATTCTACTGTGGTCTGCTCTGGTATCATCTTCCGCTTTGATAAATGCTTACTATACTCCAATGGTTTTAGGCATACTGCTCCTGTCCTGCCTCCAGGATTTGATTTCTTCTGGCTGGTACAAGGCAAGTATTCTCAGAACCTTAACCTGCCTGGTACCATCTCTATTATTTACCATAGTAATCGCTTATGCCTTCGGTTTCTTCTACGGGGATGTGGCACCATCCACAGTGGGGTTGAACAGTCTATCATTTAACATGAACCAACTAATTAATCCTACCAATTACCTATGCAACATTTCCAATTACACATATAGCTTTACCAAGCAGTCTTACTCTGCTTTTCTTCCAGATCTTGCTGTGGCAAGCGGATGGCAAGAAGAAGGTTTTGCTTATCTGGGTCTTGGAATGATTCTTGCATTTATTATTATGATTATTTTGATTACCATTTACCATCTACAGCCAGAGACCTCCTCTCTCACCGCCCTTGTGTCTGAGGGATACTCTTGGGTTATCTCTGTAATAGTTGGACTTATTATATTTACATTTCTGGCTCTGTCTCCTGTGGCAACTGCGGGTAATCATATCATTTATTCCATTAACTACCCCAAAGCTATATACAGGATTCTAAGCATATTCCGTTCATGCGGCCGATTTATCTGGCCTGTGTACTACGGAATCCTAGTTGTCACTCTGGCAACATATGCCAAGATTGCTGGTAGGGTCCAATTGTCAGGAGTTAACAGGAAAAACATGCTTGCCAAAAACATTTTACCGGCATTACTTATATGTATATGCATATTGCAGATTGTTGATTTGTATCCATCCTTGAGATATAAGCATGACTGCTATCATCAAGATTTCTCAGAATATGAGTCACCTCTTAATGATCCAGCCTGGAATGAACTTGGAACCAAGGCTGACGAGATTATGTTCTACACACCTAGCGTATATGGCATGGAATGTAATCCTGAGCTTTCCTGCATATTTGAAGAATATGCTCTCGAGTATGATTTGTCATTGAATATTACTTACATGAGTCGAGACATGAGCAGCTTTGCTGACAAGAAAACTATGAAACATTTTATGGATAGGGAAAATGGACTTACAGATGAATCTATCATTTATATTTTCTATGATATATCGGATATTCCACCAGCTGCCCAGTCCCATCTGAACTACTATCTGATAAATGGCTATATAGTTGGCAGTGATTTAAATTTAGAAAATGCTTCCAGATATAATCCTTGAAAGTAATGTTGACAATAATTTACATGTTATCGATAATAACATTTTCGAAATAAAATAATAAAAATAAAAAAGAACCTCGCCTTGATATTTTAGTCCATCTGATTCATTCAGTATCGATAATATATCAAAGGGAAGCTCTTTTTATTTGCTTATTTTAATTATGTTATTTACTCTTATTATATGCCCATGTGATTTACTCTTGTTATATACTCATATGATTTACTCACATTATTTACTCATATGTGCAACCATATCCTCAAGAGTCTGTCGTAGAGGAATCTCTGACTCCCAACCTGTATCAGCCTGAATCTTGTCATAAGAGCCAATGATAATCTGGTTATCCCCAGGTCGTACAAAATCCGGATTAACTCGTGTGGAAACTTCAACTCCCACAATATCTGCAATAATATCTATTACTTCTGACAAGGCCACACCCTGTCCTCGGCAAATATTGTAAACCGCTCCAGATTTACCCTCTGTCAGCAGCTTATAATAAGCTCTAACCACATCTCTTACATCTACGAAATCTCTGATAATACTTGTATCACCAGTTTCAATTTCTCCAGCAGTCTTACCTTCCTGCTTAATATTTAAAATTCTACGGATAAAACTTGGAATTACAAATCTCTCATCCTGGAAAGGTCCCATATGATTGAAAGATCTGGTAAGCATAATATTCATGTCAAATGAATCTGCTAAAACCTTGGCCATATTTTCCTGAGCCACTCTGGCAACAGCATAAGGGCTTACAGGAAACAGCTGCATATCCTCACGAAGGGGCAACTGTTCCTTGGTAACATTGCCATATTCCTCAGAAGATCCAACTGATAAAACTCGACATCCCAACAAATCATTATTTCTCAAAGCTTCTGTCACATTGAGGAATATATTGGTATTGTTCGTGAAGCAATCTGCAGGATGCTGCCAGCTGTATGCCACACTGGAAAATGATGCCAGATGCAATATATAATCAGGTCTATATTCCTTGATGATATCTTCTACAACTTCCTTGTCCAGCAAGTTAGCAATTTTGAAATCCATTTTCAAAGCTGGCTCATACTCACTGAGCTGGAATTTCGGCGGATTCACATCCAATCCTAAAACATCATATTCTAAATTATTCTCAACCAGATAATTCAGGAAATGTCTGCTAACAAATCCTGAAAAACCTGTAATAATAAGCTTCTTCATTATTTATCCTCCTGATTGCTTTCTGCAATCATTGATTATTCCATGGAATTAAGCTTCTGTCTCAACAGACTCCTCCTTCTTCTCTAAGAAAATCTTTCTTGTAACAAAGTTGTATACCATTACAATTGCAGTTGCAATTATTTTCGATCCTGCTGTAGCCATTCCATCAAATGTCATGCTTGCAACAATATTTACCACATCAGTACACCACTGTGTGAATGCGCCACACCAGCCGATATTATTTATCATGCTCATGCAAAGCAAAATAATAAGCTCATTTAACACCAGTCCAAAGGTAGATAAAACAACGAAAATCACAAACTCTCTTCGTTTATCCATATCGTCACGGCGCTCAAATACCCAATGCATACTCAGGATATA
This sequence comes from Lachnospiraceae bacterium, assembly GCA_017634455.1. GTDB lineage: Bacteria > Bacillota > Clostridia > Lachnospirales > Lachnospiraceae > JAILFK01. The sequence goes on along the minus strand of JAGBNK010000037.1, from coordinate 23,249 downwards.
ATTGAAAATCAATGATATAATAAATCCAAAAAGCGCACCAACCATGGCAGCATGTGTAGCTGTCATACCAGCATTTCTCAAAAACAGCGCAATAATATTGGTTATTACAAAATCAATAAGAAATGACAAACCACCAACTACTCCGAATTTCAAAATCTGTGCCATCAATTTATTCATCTTAATTTACTTCCTCTACTAACAAAATATGCATACAAATGAAGTCTCTAGGACTCCTTGCATAATCACTTATTTACTCTTCCTAAATGTAGCGGCAATTCTCACGCCAATAAGTCTAAAGAGTGTCTTGATATAACTAATAATAAATTTCACAAGCTGTCTCTTGGACTCACCATATAATCTCTTCTGGAAATTAATAGGAACCTCACCAAACTTCAGCTGCTTATTTGGCTTATTAAGCTTCAGTCTAAGAAGTACTTCCTCTAATACATCGTAATTTTCACACTCCAGCTTCACTTTCTTCAATGCTTTGGTATGATACATACGATAGTCAGTAGACAAATCGTTGGCATTTAATCCCAGGCATACTCTGAATGCGAAGTTCAACAGATGTGACATGATCTGAGATGATTTGGCATCATTTGACACACCACCCTTGCAATAGCGGGAACCGATTACCACATCACATTTGTCTTCTACAAACATCTTGTGTATCTCAGGAATCTGCTTAGGTGGATGAGAACCATCACTATCCATAATGAGGAATTTATCCTTCTCAGCATACTTAATTGCTGTTCTGAATGCGCCGCCAAATCCTGGCTCCTCCTGATTGATATATCTAGCTCCATACTCCTTACATACATCAGCTGTATTATCAAGAGGTTTTGCTGTATCTACAACCAGAATCTCATAATCCTCGTTACATTTCTCTACATTTTCTATAATTTCAGGAAGCAGTACTCGTAAATTCTCTTCTTCCTTATAAGCTAGTAAAACTACACTTATTCCCATTTTTATTTTCTCCTAAATTACTATAAGGTTTTTCCTGTTGTTTTACACAGAAAATCTATTGTATTGTATCACACTCTATATCTTTTTGAAAATTTATTTTCCTACAGAGAAAATCATATTGGGAAAATATTTCAATAAATCGTAAACTATTTCTCCCTAAAGTGATAAAATATAGAGGTTGAAAATATATATATGTATTTTCTACAAAAATTAATTATAGATTAAATAACAAGGAGAAAGTCGATGGGCGAAAGACTTACAAAATCTGATGTAGAGAAAATCCAAAAGGAAATTGAATATAGACAATTGGTTGAAAGACCTAAAATCTTGGAGGCTTTAAAGGAAGCTAAAGCTCAGGGTGATTTAAGTGAGAACTTCGAGTATCACGCTGCCAAGAGAGACAGAGCCAAGAATGACGGTCGTATCAATTACTTAGAGCGAATGCTTAAGTTTGCTACAATCATCGATGATGACACTGCAAGCGATGAAGTAGGAATCAATTCTATTGTAACAATATATATTCCTGAGGATGATTGTGAGGAAACATATAAACTTGTTACATCAATTCGAAGTGATTCCATGAAAAATATGGTTAGCATAGAGTCTCCACTTGGACAAGCTATCCGTGGCAAAAAGGTGGGGGATACCGTAACAATAAAGGTTTCTGATGATTATTCATATGATGCTGAGGTCAGAAAGATTGAGGCTAATGTCGGCGATGATGATGATGAAATTAGATCTTACTAAACAGTCCTGACTATCTGGCTAAATAACATAATTATAAGATAAAAATCCGGGCCACCGGCCTATGTAATTCACTGCAAAATTGCTCGCGCTACCTGGACGCGAAGCAGTACTAAACTCGTCTTCGACTCGTTAAGTGCTGTCGTGTCCAAGGTTTTTGCTGTGAACAACATAGGCCGGTGGCCCTGTTTATTATATTACATAGGCCCATGGCCCGAATTTTTCGTTATGAAACAGGCTGGGTGCGCCAATACTACTTACACATGGCAATAGCACTGATTCATAAAGAAACATATAACATGATATTTTTAGTCTACTCCGGCTTTTGTGCAAGTAATGTGCCGATAGACACCAAAATCAAAGCGACTACCGTAGCTGCCATATTCATAGTCTGGGCTTCTCCCAAGACGGCTGCTGATAGAATCACGCCAAAGACTGGTGTCAGAAATCCAAATACTGATATTTTTGAAACTGAATTGTATTTCAATAATGTGCCCCACAGAGTATAGGCAATGGCTGATACAGCTGCCAAATATAGTACAATGACTACATTTTCTGTTCTGCTCATACCATCAATTATCCTATCCATATTCATGGTCAACGATATCTCTCCTGGGGTGAATCTGCTCCATATCATTCCCATTGCAAGTAGCGTTATACCGCCAACAATAAACTGGTACCCACTTAAAATCATAGGCATCTCATCTTTTGAATATTTCTTAATATATACAGAAGAAAATGCATAGGCTACAGTAGATAATAATACGCATATTTCTCCCACTCCCACAAAATTGCCGTTGTCATATGCTGCATTTTGCCCATATAATTCAATAATTACAACGCCTACAAATCCAATGACAGAACCTATGATCTTATTTCTACTCAATCTCTCCTGCTTATATATAATAACTGCCACAAATAATGCAATAAATACATTGGTAGCCTGTATTATTGAGGATTTCACTCCAGTAGTCTGGGCAAGACCAACATAAAAGAAGAAATACTGTCCTGTTGTCTGAAGCAGACTCAAATGGACGATCTTCAACACCGACTCTCTCTTAGGCAACAACATACGCCTATTCATCAGGCTTCCTATCACTACCACCATAAGGCCAGCCAATGTAAATCTCAATCCGGCAAATATAATCTGCAGACCTGTATTATCTGAACCTATATCAAATAAGCTATATCCATATTTTATTCCAGGGAAAGCGCTTCCCCACAAAAAACAACACAGCGTAGCACATATACATACCACTACTGTGTTCCTCCATAAATCTCTATTTTCACTCTTTTGCATTTATCTATTTCTCAAATCTCAAATTTTTTTCACAAACCAGCACTATAAATTACTCAGAATCCGTTAGCTCTGATTTCTTCTCTGCTCATATACTCTGGCAAGCATATCTGCTTCGTACTGCTCATCTGAATTCTCATTAAGCTTTGCCAGAATGCTGGCTTTATGTTTACGCAAAATAGCCATCTGCTCTTCAAGCTGAGCTTCTTCCATTTCAATTGTCTTTAACTGTCTCTTTAAATCTTCTATCTCACGAAGTTTCTCTGGCTCCATATTCAGCCCTCCTCTTTATATACAACATTGTAGCATATAATTCGCCGCTGTCATACTTACAAATTAAACTTCATGCTATATTCGCCCCTAAATACTTCATCTACATCAAGAATGTTGCCATACTCACGCTGTGTAAGATCCTGACCAAAGCCAACTCTGTCACATCTGCCGTACCATGGCTCTATACATACAAACGGCGCCTCTTTTCCCACAGGTGACCATATTCCAAATAGTGGTGTTGAAAATGATACTGCAACAACATCCTCACCATTTTCATTAATCAATGTAACTTTATTGGCCTGTGAATTCTCTATTATAAGCGCATCCTTGGCAAATAATTCATCTGACATATCTAAGATACCATCATCTAAATCATACTTATCAATATCGTTTGACAGGCATCCACTTCCATCATTTGCTATAACATTTGCTTCTAATTCCTGACATGATTTATCGTTTAGCTCAAAACGCAGACTATAAGTATTCAAATCGCAATTAAATGCAGGATGAGCGCCTATTGAGAAATACATCTTCTCATCATTTATATTTTCAACCTTCCACAGCACTTTTACAGTATCCGCTTCAAGTATATATTCTATAGTCAGTCTAAACGCAAAGGGATATTTCTTATGAGTATCTTCATCATCCTGTAATAGAAATTCCAGAGAATTCTCATTCTCATTTACACAGGTAAAATCCATATCCCTTGCGAATCCATGCTGTCCCATCTCATAGCTTATGCCCTTATAAACCGATGTCTTCCTGAAATAATTTCCAACCAATGGAAATAAAACCGGTGAGGTGCGACCCCAATATGCAGCATCTGCCTGCCACATCATTTCAAGCCCATCTCTTTTTCTGACAATGGAACGAATCTCCGCTCCATGATCTGCAACTACAACTTTCAGTTTGTCATTTTCAATTATATGCTGCATTGATATTTCCTCCATTTTAAAAAATCAGCCGGAGCAATTGCCCCGGCTGACCAATATTTTCTAGCGCTTACCTGCCAAAATATCCTGTCTTGCGAGAGATCTCTTCAATGCCATCTCTGCTCTTGCCACATCAAGATTAGCTTCACGCTTCTCAAGTCTGGCTCTAGCTCTATCCTCGGCACGTCTTGCTCTATCAAGATCAATTTCATCTGGCCACTCAGCTATTTCTGCAAGTAATGTAACCTTGTCCCCCAGAATTTCAGCAAATCCAGCATGAACAACTGCCTGCTTCAAATTACTGTCTTCCTGAGTAATAGTTACAATACCAGGAGCCAATACTGTTGTAAGCGGAATGTGATCTTTGTATACACCAATCTCTCCCTCTGTAGTATTGAACTCAATCATGGAAGCTTCTCCATGGTAGAAAATTCGATCTGGAGTAATAATCTCCACTGTAAATAAATTATCCGCCATAATAGCCCCCCTTACTGCATACGGGCACGCACTTCATCAATTGAACCTGCATTGAGGAACAAGTTCTCTGGAATGTCATCATGCTTACCTTCAAGGATTTCCTTGAATCCGCGAACTGTCTCCTGAATTGGAACATATTTTCCTTCCAAACCAGTAAACTGTCCTGCTACGAAGAATGGCTGAGACAAGAATCTCTGAACCTTTCTTGCACGAGATACAACCAACTTATCATCCTCTGAAAGTTCGTCCATACCCAAGATAGCAATGATATCTTGCAATTCTTTGTATTTCTGTAAAATCTCCTGTACTCCACGAGCAACCTTGAAGTGCTCCTCACCAAGAATTCTTGGATCAAGAATACGAGAAGTAGATGCCAAAGGATCAACCGCTGGGTAAATACCAAGCTCTGCGATTGAACGCTCAAGAACTGTTGTGGCATCCAAGTGAGCAAATGTTGTAGCTGGCGCTGGGTCAGTCAAATCATCCGCTGGTACATATACAGCCTGTACAGATGTGATAGAACCATCTTTGGTAGATGTAATACGCTCCTGAAGAGCACCCATCTCAGTCTGAAGTGTAGGCTGGTAACCTACGGCTGATGGCATACGTCCAAGCAAAGCTGAAACCTCAGAACCTGCCTGTGTGAAACGGAAAATGTTATCGATGAATAACAATACATCCTTTCCACCTTTGTCACGGAAATACTCAGCCATTGTAAGACCTGTAAGACCAACTCTCATACGAGCTCCAGGTGGTTCGTTCATCTGACCGAATACCATGCAGGTCTTGTCAATAACTCCTGATTCCTTCATTTCATAATATAGATCGTTTCCTTCACGAGTACGCTCTCCAACACCGGTAAATACTGAATATCCACCATGCTCTGTAGCAATATTGTGAATCAACTCCTGGATAAGTACGGTCTTACCAACTCCGGCACCACCGAACAAACCAATCTTTCCACCCTTCTGATATGGGCAGAGAAGATCAACGACCTTGATACCTGTCTCTAACATTTCTGTAGAAGTTGCCTGATCTTCAAAGGCTGGTGCCTTTCTATGAATTGGCATATATTCTACATTTTCAGGTGCGTCCTGCTCATCAATAGGATCTCCCAACACGTTAAAGATTCGTCCCAATGTAGCTTCACCAACAGGTACACTAATTGGTGCTCCTGTTGCAACTGCTTCCATTCCACGAACTAATCCGTCTGTAGGTCCCATGGCAATACAACGCACTGTATCATCTCCCAGATGCTGGGCTACTTCCACTACCAATTTCTCGCCGTTTTTACGAGTGATATTGATAGCGTCATTAATTTCTGGAAGTTCACCTTCCGTAAACTTAATATCAAGTACCGCACCAATGATCTGAGTGATTTTTCCAATATTTTCTTTTGCCATTTTGGTCACTCCTTAATCTTTTATCTACAATTTCTGTATCTACTAAGAAATCGCCTCTGCTCCTGCAATAATCTCTGTCAATTCCTGTGTAATTGAGCCCTGTCTTGCACGATTATACTTGAGAGACAAATCAGCGATAATATCCTCAGCATTGCTGGTTGCTGAATCCATGGCCTGCATACGAGCACCATTTTCACTGGCAACCGCCTCAACTAATCCTCCATATATGAGACTAGTTACATACTTTGGAATGATCATATCGAGAGCTTCCTCTTCGTTTGGCTCGAAATTCATCAAGCTCGTAGCACTCTCCTCTGATATATCCTCATCATTAATCTCTACTGGCAATAACTTCAAGAGTTTTGGTTCCTGACTAACCGTATTCTTAAAATGTGTGTAAGCCAGGTAAATCTCACCAATCTTGCCCTCAGCATATGCCTCAAGCAAAATTTTGGAAATCTCCATCGCATCCTCATAGGTTGGCTCCTCGATTATAGCCGGATAACTGGCTAAAATCTCATAACCTTTTCTGGAAAGAGCTTCCTCTCCCTTATTACCTATAGCATAGATTACAGTCTCTTCAGGTGATAATCCACTACCTGTTATAGCTTTGACAACATTTGAATTATATCCACCAGCTAATCCTCTGTTGGAAGTGATTGTAATAATCGCTTTAGTCTCAGAATCGCTTTTCTGCAGATAAGGATGATTTACCTCTCCTGCCTTGGCCAACATAGAACAAACTGTCTTGTACATATAATTAAAATACGGATTTGATTCCTCCGCTCTGTTTCTGGCTTTTTGGAGCTTAACAGTAGATACAAGTTTCATAGCTTTAGTGATCTGTTGTGTACTTGATACACTATTTTTTCTTCTCTTAATGTCTCTCATAGAGGCCATTATCAATCACCGCCTTTACTTGTAGTTCTTTTTACACTCCTCAATAGCTGCAATAAGCTTCTGCTCAATTTCATCAGAAATAACCTTTTCTGTTCTAATAGATTCAGGTATCTCAGAATACTTTGTATCTACTAACTCAAACAAGGCTTTCTCATATGTGAGGATATCCTCAACAGGAATATCCAAGAGATATTTCTTGGTAGCAGCATAGATAATCATAATCTGATATTCTACGCCCATTGGCTGGTACTGTGGCTGCTTCAGAATCTCACGAATTCTCTCACCTTGTGCCAACTGCTCAGCTGTTGATGCATCAAGTTCTGAACCAAACTGTGCAAAGGATGCCAACTCTCTATACTGTGCCAACTCTACACGAATTGGTGCAGCAATCTTCTTCATAGCCTTGATCTGAGCTGAACCACCTACACGGGATACTGAAAGACCTGCGTTGATAGCTGGTCTGAAACCTGCGTTAAATGCTTCAGTTTCAAGATAAATCTGACCATCTGTAATTGAGATAACATTGGTAGGAATATATGCTGATACATCACCTGCCTGTGTCTCAATAATTGGAAGAGCTGTAAGTGATCCTCCACCTAATGAATCGTTCAATCTAGCTGCTCTCTCTAGCAGTCTTGAGTGCAAATAGAATACATCTCCAGGGTAAGCCTCACGTCCTGGTGGTCTACGAAGAAGCAATGAAAGTGTACGATAAGCAGTAGCATGCTTGCTTAAGTCATCATATACGATCAATACGTCCTCTCCATTTTCCATCCACTCCTCACCAATTGCGCATCCTGAATAAGGTGCAATATACTGAAGTGGAGCAAGCTCAGAAGCTGTAGCTGCAACGACTGTTGTATAACTCATTGCGCCATACTCCTCGAGTGTATTTACAATTGTTGCTACTGTAGAAGACTTCTGTCCAATAGCAACATAGATACATTTTACATTCTGACCTTTCTGGTTGATGATTGTATCAATAGCAATAGCTGTCTTACCTGTCTGACGGTCTCCGATAATAAGCTCTCTCTGTCCTCTTCCAATTGGAATCATGGAATCGATAGCCTTGATACCTGTCTGAAGTGGTGTATCTACTGACTTTCTTGAGATAACACCTGAAGCTACTCTCTCAATCTGACGGAACTTGTCTGTCTCAATTGGTCCCTTACCATCAATAGGCTGTCCCAGTGCATTTACAACACGGCCCAGCATAACATCCCCTACCGGCACTTCTACTACACGTCCGGTTGTCTTTACAGTATCTCCCTCATTGATATTCTTATGATCACCGAGCAATACGGCACCAACATTATCTTCTTCGAGGTTCAATACCATTCCATATACTTCTCCAGGGAATTCGAGAAGCTCACCTTGCATCGCATTTTCAAGTCCATGTACACGAGCGATACCATCAGCAACCTGAATAACTGTACCCACGTCTGAAACCTGAAGTTGTGAAGCATATCTTTTCATCTGCTCCTTAATTACAGAGCTGATTTCTTCTGGTTTTAAATTCATGGAGTGCATTCACCTACTTTCAACTGAATTTTCGATAATTCTCTTGTCAATTGGTCAAGCTTAGATTTGACACTACTGTCAACAACTCTATCACCAATTCGAATTACCATTCCACCGATTAAATCGGCATCCACATTGTAGTTCATTTCAAATGATACATACTTTGTGGTCTCTAAAAGTCGCTTCTCCACCTGCTCTTTCTGAGCAGCTGACAACTCTGTTGGAGTGGAAACATATGCAACACCAATATTTTTCTCTTCCTTTGCGCATGCAATGAAATATTCAAATACTGATTTCATATCAAGAGCGTGTCCCTTATCCACCATCATAATCATCAGGCCTACAATCTCATCTGCGACTGTGCCTTTGAAAATTGTCTCAATGGTCTGCGTCTTCTCTTCTTTTGTAATCTGTGGATGACTCATTACCTGATTAAACTCTGGATTACTATCTATAATTGAACAAATAACATTTGCCTCATCTAGATACTCATCCAATTTGTTTTGCTCCATAGCTATTTCAAATAATGCATCACCATACACTTTCGAAACTAATTTTGCCATGTAGCCTCACCCATTTCCTTCAAAGTCTGATCTACCAAACTTTCCTGAATGGTAGTATCAATATTTGCTGCTACAACCTTACCTGCCATTACAGCTGCAACGGAGATCATCTCCTGCTTCATCTCATCAGCTACACGCTTCTTCTCAAGCTCTGCTTCCTCAATGGCTCTAGCCTTGATTCTAGCGGCTTCTTCCTTGGCTTCAGAAATGATTTTCTCTTCATTCTTCATAGCCTTCTGTCTAGCTTCGGATAGAATTGCTTCTGTCTCCTTGTCTGCATTTCTTAGCTTCTCTTCATATTCTGCCTTTAACTTAGCCGCTTCTTCTTTGTCGGCCTGCGCACTTTGAATATTGTCGGCTATGCCTTTCTTTCTGTCTTCCAGAAGCTTACGCGCTGGATTCCAAAGCAAATAAGATAGCAATAAGAAAAGAACGAATACAGATATGGCCAGCAAGCTTGCGTCAAATAATAATTGAAAATCTAAGTTAAATAATCTTTCCATTGTATCTCGCAGTTCCTCCTTTCCTAAGAAATTTCAAAACTACCGAATTAACCTACCAATGGCTTAACGAACAGTAGCAACATTGCAACAAGCAAACCATACAAACCAGTTGTCTCGGCAACGGCCTGTCCTAATAACATTGTTGACATGATCTTACCCTGTGCTCCAGGATTTCTACCTACAGCAGATGCACCATAACCAGCAGCGATACCCTGTCCAATACCAGGACCGATACCTGCGATAACTGCTAAACCTGCACCGATTGCTGAACATGCTAAAATTAAATCTTGACCTGTGATACCCATAAATTTTTTCCTCCTAAAATATGAATTTCAAATTATTCTGCGTCCCCATAGGACTGTGTGATGTATGTCATTGTCAACATACAGAATACGTAAGTTTGAATTGCTCCAGAGAATAAATCAAAATAAATATGGAGCACCGCCGGCCAAGCATAAGCTATCTTGGCAAGAAGTCCGTAAACAAGGGCCATCATTACGGTACCTGACAGTACATTTGCAAACAAACGTAGTGATAATGAAATTGGCACTGCAATCTCACTAATCAAGTTAATTGGTAACCATAGAGGAAACCAAGGTGGCAACGGAGAACACATATCCGTCCAAATTGTTTTGAAGCTTTGATTCTTCCACTTAGTCACATGTATTAACACAAAGGTAATAATACCCAGTGCAAATGTTGTGCCGTAATCGGCAGTAGGTGGCCTAAGTCCAAACAATCCCGATATATTACTAAAGAGAATAAATGCAAAGATTGTACAAATATAATTTGCGAAAACCTTAGCATGAGAACCCATATTGCTCTCAACTATTCCATCAAGTAACTCCACCACTAGTTCCAGTAGGTTTTGAAAGGTGTCCGGAACCTCTGTAGCTTTGGCAAGTTTTCTATTTGCTACTATGGCAAATATAACTAATACCATCATGACTATTGCAATACATACGTGGGATGTTGTAATCCACACTTCCTGTCCAAACACATTGAGTTTGTATAATCCATGTATCATAAAGTCAATCTTATCTGCAGATGCGGACATTAAAATTGCTTCATTCACAATTTCACCTCCTCTTCTACTTCTTCTTGTGATTCATCAGGCTCTACGTCCTTAAAAATCACTTTATGCATAAAAGGTTGTGCATAAGCACTTACCTTTAGCCCCAAAATTCCCAAGAATGCTGTCACCAGATTACCCAGTTTGAAATACATCATAACAAATATAATTATGACAACAACAGCATACCTCAATACAGATTTTATAGACAGCCGCTTAGTGTTTCCATCATTGTAGCGAACTGCCTCTTCTATAACCATTGCCAAATGTATAGCCATACCTATTGCACAACCAATTCCTATCCACAAGCCACTAGAATATCTAATCTTGTCTGCAACAAACCATACTCCAGTTAATTGGATAATTAAACCATATACAATTATTCCGATCACAAGACCGGGCAAAGCCTCATTTAGCCTTCTAAGCCCATTCATAAAGTATTCCTCATTTATAAACTAGTATCATTTATCAGTCTTTTCATCCAGTTCTCTCTGTATCTCCCCCGGTGATTTAGAATCTTTTAAATATTTCTTAACCAATCGATATACATTTTGAAAACCGGCTATTGTACCCAATACAAAACCAATTACGCCAATATATTTTGTACCGAACCGACCATCTAACCACGCTCCACCTACGGTGCACATTATAATTGGGACAATCATGGTTATACCGATTTGCACAATCAGTACCAACATATCCGCCACTTCGTTTTGTTTTTTTTCTCTCATTATATAAACCTTTGATTTTGCTATAAATTATACTCTTATGGATTTACAAATCAATATTTATTTGTCTGTCTGATGGAGTATATTTTACAAAAGCTACTCCTGCTGCTGTAAGCATTCTCTTGGAAGCTCTAACTGCTGGAGTATGTTCATATTTATCATCTTCGTATACAATTTTCTTTATTCCAGACTGAATAATTGCCTTGGCGCACTCATTACATGGAAATAAAGAAACATATAATGTAGATCCCTCTAAGCTTCCGCCTCTATAATTCAATATGGCATTAAGCTCTGAATGAGTAGTATAGAAATACTTATTCTCATAAGGATCTCCCTCGCGAACCCACGGGAATTCATCATCTGAGCATCCCTGGGGAAAACCGTTGTATCCCATGGACAAAATCTTGTTGTCCTCACTGACGATGCAAGCTCCCACCTGAGTATTTGGGTCCTTGGATCTCATGGCAGATAATTTGGCAACACCCATGAAATATTCATCCCAGGTGATATAATCTTGTCTCTTATCTTCCTTCATTTATATCCCTCCCGTAGTTATATAAAATAATTAACCCCATAATTTGTCTGCTAACTTCTCTGTTGTCTTTTTAATAACTTCAAAGCATAATCCGTAAGCTTGAATAGAGCCACCATAAGGATTTATTACCTCAATCTCATCTCCTACATATGCCGATAATACAAATACATTTTCCTCATTAGCATTGTCAAATTCTTCTATGACTCGAGGTCTCTGAACTTCCTTCATAACAAGTACAATGGAATCCGGTGTTATATCGTCATTTACCAACTCTTTGGCCTGATAACCATCTGCCTGTATGTCATTACTGGCCAAAACCGCCAAAGCCTTTGGATTCATAGGTTCAGGAAATTGAACTACCAAACCTCTTGCACAAACCTCAATTCCTGCAATGCCTCTCTCCACAAGAGTCTGTTTCATTATCTCCGCAGCCATCGGGGCTCTTCCTGTACCACTTCCGGCCACAAATAATATTTTGTTAATCGGTCCCATAATCTATGCCTCTTTTCCTGCGAAACAGCTACACCTCTATAATCCTATGTCCTGCTGCCTTGATAAGCCTGTTCATTATGGCTCCGCCAATTCCAGCAGATTCGAACCCTTCTGAATAAATAACATCCACATCGGAATCGTCAAAATCTCTCAAAACCTTATACAGATGTCTCGCAATCTCTTCCTCGTCATCCTTACTTCCTATACAGATGACTTCTCCTCCAACATAACTCCCCTTGTTTTCCTGGGTAGAAATAATTCCAACCTTCTGTCCAGCTTCGGAAGCTTCCTTGGTCAATTCATTAATCTTGGCAACTACAGTTTCGTTGTCGCCTTCTATAATTGTAAGCTCCGCCTGTGGAGCATAATGTCTATAACGCATTCCAGGAGCCTTCGGTCTTACATTGACATTCTCACTTGTAAGTCCCGGGTCCATTCGAACCGGTCCGATAACCTCTGAGAGCATCTCCTGTGTTATATATCCAGGACGCAGAATTGTAGGAATATCCTCCGATAAATCCACAATAGTAGATTCAATTCCAATGCCAACAGGGCCTCCATCCAAGATCACATCTATCTTGCCATTTAAATCATCATATACATGTGCTGCAGTAGTAGGACTAGGTCTGCCTGATGTATTAGCACTAGGCGCAGCAATCATACACATACTTTCCTGCAGAAACTGCAAAGCCACGGGATGATTCGGCATACGGATTGCAACTGTATCCAATCCCCCTGTTGTCTCATATGGAATCTTGTCATTTTTGTTTAAAATCATTGTAAGAGGACCTGGCCAAAACTTATCTGCCAAAGCTCTTGCCGCCTCAGGCACTTCTGAAACTATGTCCTCCAACTGTGAAAAATATGCTATATGTACAATAAGCGGGTTATCTGATGGTCTTCCCTTAGCTGCATATATTTTCTTTGAAGCCATTGGATTTGTAGCATCTCCGCCCAATCCATATACTGTCTCTGTGGGAAATGCTACCAGTCCTCCATTTCTTATGGCCTCAACTGCATTTCTCATATCATCTGTATCTATCTTATTATCAATTACTTTATATACTTCCGTCATCATAGTCTACATTATATCACTTTTGAATATTAAAAGTTATCTATTTTGAATAAGTAGCTATAGTTTGCCATATCTCTGGCGCTTCCTGTGTCAGCTTCCAAAATGATACTCCTGCCAATTCATTATCCACTGCCACCTGCAATTTCTGGGACATTGAGTTGGCATCCTCCAGCCATACTTTGTAAGTTGTATCTCCCTCTGTCATCTCAGCATAATTCTGTGCTGTAGACTCATTCCATACTGGATTTCCATTGTGAGTAGAGATGAAATCACCTATATTTTTCATGCTGTAAGCCTTGGCTGTCACATCATTTCCTGTAATTGTCCAGACTCTTGTATAGAATGGCAGCCCTAAAACCACCTGACTCTTATCAAATGTTTTGAGGCAGCTCTGCACACAGTCTCTTACAAATGTTATAGAAGAAACAGACCCAGGTTCATCTCCTGTAGTATGCTCATCATATGCCATGATAATGCCATAATCCACATAATCCGGCAAAACCTCTGGATTATAATTGCCATAGCTCTGACCCATTGTAGCCAGATCAACTGATAATACAATATTGTTGTTCTCACATTTCACAGATAATTCCTTGATAAATTCCAGATATCCATCTGCAGCACCTTCTGGCAAAGCTTCTATATCTACATTAATTCCATCCAGATTATATGTAATAGCTGCTGCCACCAGATTATTTATAAGAGCATCTCTTGACGATGTAATATTCAACACTGTGGCTGTATCTACATTTTTATTTTCCAAATTGCTAAATAATGCCCACACTTTGATATTGTTGCCATGACAGTAATCCACATATGAGCTAGATGCCAGGTTTGCAATCCCACCCTGGTTATCATCCATATAAAACCATGTTGGTGAAACCACATTTACGGATGTATTGGCTAATACCTCAGATACATTGGCATTAGCGGACTTGTTGGTAACCTGATGCCAAGCCATGACAATATTGTCATTTACGGTAATGTGATTATACTTTCTCTCCGGTAAATTGTTGGCTACAACCTGAGCTTCAGCCTTTTTAAGCTTAGAATTCTTAATATATCCAACCACTCCATCTTTGGTTACAACCTGGCTCCATTTACCATAATTCTGTATTACGCTAACCTGGTCTTTCTTGGAAACCTGAGCCAATACTTTGCTCTTCACTCCCCCGTTCTTACGAACCTGAGTATTGCGCTTAACTACTGATACATTTTTCTCCAGACCGGCAGTTTCAATCACCACTCTGGCAGGTGTATCATAGATTTCATATGTCATATCAGTAATCTTGGATACAAATTCCAGATTAATATAGTACTCACCACTGTCTCTAGTAATTACAGGCGCATCCAATGTAACCTGTTCCTTGTCTACTGTATAAGTATTGCTATCAATGCTGGCTGAGATAATCTGGGAATCTGTTGTATATCTCAAAACCCCTTCAGTCTTGTCATATACATAACCGTTATCAATATATTGCTTGAGATAACTGATGCTTATATAAGCCTTGCCGTCTAAGAACAAGCCATCTACATAATCAGCATTCTCGTCCTTCTCCTTGAAACTTCCATTACATATCACCACCATCTCATTATCAGCAGTGACATTGTAATAATCCTCCAGACTCAATGTTTCTTTGGTAGGAGTGTTTCTTGCAATGGCTATGCACATACCTATAACAAGAATCAGCAGAGCAGCAATAATCACCACATACATATATGGTGGCAAATCTGCAATTACCTTTCTTATATTATTTAATGTCTTATTCTTCTTCACTCTTTTCATCATGCCACGTCCTTAAGATTTCTATTGATTTAATATTAACATAGGTTTCTACTCAATAAAACATTTATTATAAAAAGCAAGAAGCCCTCCTCTTAAAAGAGTCAGGCTTCTCATGTTGTCTTTCTTATTCATTTCTTATTATAAAAAGTTTCTATTAAATTATTTCATTTTTACATCTCACCCTACTTTTATATGCCCGGCTGTCTCCTTTCTCAGCTACCATATAATATATTCCTAATAGTTACAATGTCCTTTTCCTTCATGCAATACGGGTCACCTATCATGGACAGATTCTTCATCTCTGTCCCAGACCTTTTATTCCATATTATCTTCTGTTCATGAGTCAGATTGTAGCTATACCTCTCCAAGCAGCCTACATCCTCATATAATTCAAGAATTCTATCTGACAACCATGTATAAGAATCAATATTCCATGGTAAAAGATTGCCTACTATAAATAATCTAGTACATATTGGTATCAGCTCTTCCTTTCCTGCAAAAATCTCTCCTAAATCCAGTATTATGACATCAGCATTTCTGTACAGAGGCTGTCTCGAATTTCTAAGCTTTCCTGCCAACCTCTCAGAATCCATGGCGAGCAAATAAGATATTCCCTTATAGTAATAAATAAGTTCATTCCCATCATACATCCATTTATCATGTAGCATGTTATACAGCTTCGAATAATCTCCTACCTCCACATATGCCACTTCCAATTTCTCTACTGAAGATAAATAATTTGCAAATGCACAACTTAAATGTGTAACATCCTCCTTTGAAGTTGCTCCTATAACCCCAATTATCTCTCTTTGCTTTTGGCAATTTCTCCTTCTTCTCCAAATCTTCATAACCCGGCTCCCACTTTCAGCATTTCAGAAAACATCACTTTTAGCCCAGTAGTAACATGCAATGGGTCTGGTACATAAGGATATCTATAAATCTTTGACTGAAAACTTCTAGCCAAACTTCTGGCCTCGTTCATAGAGAATCTATTACATATTATAATATCCATATCTTCTCCCTTTTTGATTGGTCTATGCCAACTGGTATTGTCGCAGACATAGATAGTAGCATCTGCTTCAAAATCTGTCGGCATTGCACCATAATCCAACACCAGAATACCTTCTTGAGGTATGTTAAAACTTACCGCTGAACCTGTTTTCATTATTCCAGCGAAATTATCGTGATATATTATTCCTTGCCTTACTTCCCAATCAATATGATTTCTATATATCTCTTCTAACACTCTGCCCTGTGCTTCATCTCTATAAAACGCTCGATATCCAGCCTGATTTAGATAGGTCACTAGGGAGATTGCTATATGCGTACATCCCACGCCTGTGTCACTTCCAACTATAGCGATTGTCTTTGAGATTACCTTTTCCTTCTTCACTCTATTCTTCTCGAGACGTAATATGCAATCATATAGACTTCCCACAGTCTTCGTTCTGAATTTCTTGTTCCTAACACAAGCACGAATCCATATTGGCATCACCATCACTCTTGTAATGAAATCTATATGTCTACTCACAAGTCTAATTAACCGTCCAAGACTATATATGTCAGACTGTTCATCCACCACATCTCCTCTTAATTGCTCTGGTGATGCAAATCCTGGCGTTCCGCTGTATGAGCGAATATTATCACCATTCATAACAATCGCACTTCCCAAGTCTATAAGTCTAAGCTTATCGCCCTCAAAAAATACATGCTCCGGTTTGAGATCCAAATATAATATGGGACCTATAGAATTCTCATGCAAATACATTAGAACCTGACATATCTTCTCTATTAAATTAAAAAATTCTTTTGTGGAAATTCTCTGATGATCTTGCAAATATTGTCGTAGACTTTCTCCGGAAATGTATTCTTCTACAAGATATACATATTCCTCATCCTCATACATATCAATCAATGATGGTATGGCAGGATGCTCCAGCCTCTTCAACAATTCTGCCTCTGAAAAATAATTGGGGAATGCAAGATTAGAACCCTTGCATATCATTTTCAAGATATAGAATTCATCTGTCTGTCTGTTTCTGATAAGCACTGTTTTGGTAGCTGATGATTCATAGACTGTATATACAGTCTCGTACTTATCAAATATGCAATTTCTCATTTGCTACTCCTTCCCAGAAAGGAAAGGTATCTCGTGACTAAATTTATAACACGATTTTACACTCGTATCAATACTGCCATTTTCACATTTTTCCATTCAAAATTTTGTTTATATTTTTTTAATATTTCCTTCCTTTACTTTGACAAGTGCATTGTATATAATATGAAAACACAAATAAATTATGTTTTTTAGGTGATGCATATGAAAATTGAAAAGATAAATGATCATCAGATTCGCTGCACTTTAACAAAACAAGACTTAGCAAGTAGAAATATAAAACTCAGCGAACTGGCATATGGAAATAGTAAAGCACGAGCTTTATTTAAAGATATGATGGCACAGGCTGCCGAAGAATTTGGTTTTGAGGTAGATGATTTACCACTTATGGTTGAAGCTATTCCTATGGCTTCTGACTCCATTGTTCTTATTGTATCTAAAGTGGAATATCCTGATGAACTGGATACCAGATTCTCTCAATTTACTGAGGATATGGATGATACAGAGGATACATTTCATCCTCTGGAAAATAAGCCAAAAACTGCAGCCAACGACATTATTGAGATGTACAAGAAAGCAGAAGCTGCTGCCAAAAAGGCCAGCGATAATATGAAAAATGCTTCTACATATATTGATATTACGAAATTATTTGTCTTCCAAAACATGGAGGATATAATTCGCCTGGCTCATGTAATAGACAGCTCATATGATGGCACAAATCTATTGTACAAAAATCCAACTGATAATCTCTATTACCTGGTAGTCAGCAAATCTCAACATACTCCAGAAGAGTTTAACAAAGTGTGCAATATTATCAGTGAATATGGTTCTCAGTGTGATTTAGCTCAGAATCAGCGAGCTTATTTCTTGGAACACTACAAACAGATTATAGGAAATGATGCAATACATACACTTGCTGCACTATAATCACATAAAAATTTTCCAAGAAAGGAAGCCTATTAAATCCGCTGGATTATTAGACGCTTACTTTGATTAGACCCCTTAGACATAAGAATACCCTCTGGATATCTCTCCCTATGTAAGAGTATATCACAGAGGGTTGTTTATCATAGAAAATAATGCTATCTAACCTAAAACTGCTTCAAGAATTTTATCCATATATATAGTATTTGTACCGCAACAACCCCCTAGGATTTTCAAATCAAACATATCATCTAATTTTTTTACATTTGACGCAATTTTATTTGGTGTACTATTAACTATCTTACTTGAATATTCAAGATCGATATATGGATAATCCGCTGTATTTACCTGAACTCCCATAAACCTTTTTTTTATTATATTTATATCGTTTCTCATTAACGAATTATATATAATTCTTGGGTGAACACAATTCGTCATATAACATAATGGTTTTCTATCAACTAAAGAATCTATTTGTTGAATGGCTAAAGATATGGGAGTTCCATCTATCAAACAGCCATCTTCATTAATTGTAAAACTTATAATGTATGGAGTATTATATTCACTTAAACATCTAGATATTCCTAATGCTTCTTCTTTGCTTGGAAGTAATGCTGCATAAAAAAAATCAGGCTCTTCTAACGTTGCTAGTTCTATCTCCCATTTATGAAAATCATAAGATTCATCACTGTCACAACACCCAATTCCAGTATAAGCATCACCTTTACTCCCAAGCATATATCCTACATACATGTTTTCGCCAAGAGAATTCCTAACATCTTTCAAAAAATCAATATTATCTTTTACTATATTTTTATCAAAAGACGAGCAATTCACCCTACTCGAATTAACTCTTCTAGTAGGTGTAGTAGCCATAAACGGAACCATATGCATCGATGCTATATTATAATACTCTGTCCAATATTCTTTTATGTACCCTCTTATTTTGTTATCATATACAAACCCTGCCATTACAACATTTTCATCAAAATCCACATGATAATCTTGTTTTAAACGCTCACCAATAGCTCCCTCCATCATAATATATTGGTTATTTTGATAACATAATTCAAATTTATTCATTGGCAATCTAACAATACTCTCCATCTATGATATCTTCTAAATTGTTTCATATCATCGATAGCCTTATCAAATGAATATTTTTCATAATATGGCTTTAATCGATCGTAAATCTTGTCTCCCTTTTGAATCAACTCCGCCACTTCTACATCTGGTTCTAATACATGTGACCCCCAATGATTCAGTTCTTGGGATTCTAATAGAATAAATAATTCTTTTTCTTTGGGAATAGATAAGTCAAGAGCCTTCAAAAAAGCTAGTTTAAATACATTATAATATAAAAACTGATGTAATCCTCCAACTAGTCTAACCTGCCCCAACAAACTTTCCATTAATACAATACTAAAAATATTAGGAATGATTTCGCGATTCTTTAACTTAACAACTATTTCATCTATATCATTATACATATAATGCATACCATCTAACTCAATAAACTCATTATTATGGAGTTTTATAGATTTAAAACGACACTCAGTTACTTTCCAAAAAAAATCAGTTGAAGTAGGAACCATTTCAGCCCATTCAGATTCTTTATATTTATTAATCTCGTCCAGCACTGTACGCTGCTTATTCGTATTTGAAAATAATACGTACAACATAGAATCCCTATCTTCAAGCATATTAATCATCAAATCACAATAAAAATCTTCCAAAATATAAATTGGCATTACCTGATCACTGAGATATTCCGTCCAAAGCTTCTTATTAGCAATTAACAAAGATTTTACCATTCGTTTTTCTTTTATTTCAGATAATAATTCGCGTAGCATAAAAACATACTGTTCAGCTTTTTCAGCATTATTATTTCCTAAATAAGATTTGAAAAGATACGGCTTTTCTATGTAGGCATTATAAACACTATGATGCTTCCTGTACATCTGTGAGAAATCAAAGATATTAAAATTAGAGTCATATACATTTAACCACATCGGTCCATATTTTTTTCTAGTTTCCAGCGATGGTGTAGAGCATGTAGCATTAAAATAATACTTTCCACCTGCATTCTTTATTCCAATTATTGAGAATAAAGCTGTAAAAAAATTATTTTTTTCTATAGCCAATTGAAAATGAGGTCCTGTTTGAAACACTGGTAACTTTTTAAACTCTTCAACCGCATCTGTAGCAATTTCCTTATCATAATGCCTCTGTATATATTCATATAATGTACTTATTATATGTTGTCTAGCATTTGTTGCATACATACCATCCGTTTTGATATCATTTACCCAAATGCGACCACAATAATCAGCTATTGTCTTTCCCCTACTACTCTTTATATCTGTGATAACTCTACCATTTATTTTTTCCATGTAATCATAGATTGCATCAATGTTATAATTCTTTTCCAAAATATAAACCTCTAATGATAATTTTCCAATGCTAAAACATTTTTTCCGGATTGAACTAGTTTTCCATCTAATTCTATATTTACATCTTTAATTATCAAATCATAATGAATCGGTGCTGATACTGTTCCACCAAAACAACAAGATGATCCAATTCCTATATGAACCGTACCGAAAACACCCTCATCTTCCAGCATATTTCCGCGCAATTTTGCATTTGGATTCAATCCAATTCCAAACTCAGCTATGTTATATACTGTTTCATCCTGAAATGATTTTAGATTAGCTCGTAATATTTCTGCCTCCTTCCCCCCTTCTATATCTACAATTCGCCCATCTTTTACAATACATTTAACACTATTATCTAGAACCCCTATACCTAAATATGGAATACTTCCATCAACCACAAGAACACCATTTGCTGTCCCCTCCAATGGTGGAACATTAATTTCAATATCAGGTGCTGCTCTACACTCTCCCTTTACAGGAACTGGACCTACCTTATTCATTTTTCTTCCACCGTTTTCAAAAACTAAATCCGTTCCCTTTTCAGTGAATAATCTAATCTTTCTACCAGCATCATATACATCTGCCAATTGTGCACAAAACTCTGCACGTTTTTGAAAATTAGTTTTTAATAATGCATCACTACAAAAGATTTCCAAATCAAAAGCAGTCATAAGCATTACTCTAGCACCATTCTTCTCAGCATTTCTTACAGCTTCAGTCCATGCAATAGAAACACTAACTGGAATCATTATTACGTCTGCTGCTAACATAGCAGCTGCTATCATTGCTGGTGGTTCCTGACAATCCCACTCTCGTGGTTTCATATAGCAAAGTACACATTCAGCACCAATTGCTTCCACTGTGATATTTACTACTTCAGCAACATCTTTCATCCTATAATCAGACACAATTAATACCTTTTCATTGGATTTTACATTTCCTATATTTTCAATTAATTTTTTTGCACCTTTTATATATTGAGCTTTCATTTGTTCTCCCTTTAAACAGCAAAATCGTTATACATTTTCCTATATATATTTTTATCATCTGAAGCAACAATTTTCTTTGTCCAATAATCAGCTGCAACAGAGACAGTGTCATGTGCAAGTTTTTTATTAAAATACTCGCCCTTATTGTTCACTCTCCAAAACCATTCTATTCTAGACGTCAACGCTCCACCAAATGTTAACATCTGTCCTGGAATAATTAAAACATCTTTATCCTTTACTATACTTTCTATGTAGTCTATTCCTTCATTTCCCACAGGTATGGCTTCATTGTGTGCTAATAGCAATTTTGTTCCGTCATTAATAATCTCAACATTTGAATTAATAAGCTCTCCACCAATAGTCGTACAAATAATAAATCCACCACGAGAAAGACACTCATCAGTAAATTTACCTTTTTTTGCAGGAGTATATTTAACACCTAGCTGCATTAATCGTTCTTTCTCATTTTTACCTTCCTCTGAGTCATACCAAACATCACAAACCATGATATCTGTATAGTCATTAGCTAAAAAATAATTTAATACTCCTTCTCCGCATGCTCCCGCTGAACCTATTAAGGTTATAGGTACCGTCTTATCATTTTCTACACCTAAACTTTTTGCAACCTGTACAATACCTGTTGAAGTATACGAAGCTTTACCTCCACAACCACCTTCCTCACAAGCTATGCCCAATACATTATTTGTATGGTTATGCAACATATCAGCCAGACCTGCAAACCTTCCAAAATCAGGTGTAAGCTTTATCTTTCCAGACTTTGTGTTTAGAAAAGAACCTAAATTTTTAAAAATCGAATCAACTAACTCTTTATGTTTTTCATTCTTAGGATCCATTAGAATCTTTTCGTTTTCTTCGTTCTTAGGGTGTATTACACATCTGCCCCCGCCTACATAACTTCCTATAAAACCTTCTGGTAATTCTTCTGACATAGATTCAAAAATACCTTCATTAATTGCATTATTTATAAGAGTATTTTTCATACCACTCTCATACTTTTCTAAATAATTGGTTATATTGTATGTTTCCTCATTATTAAACATATGAGATACCGTTCTGGTTCCTCCATAGTAATAATCAACATCTTTTTGATTTAAGTTCTGAGCAACCCAAATGTCTGCCGCCTCATGACTTAAAATGTATATTCCTGGTGCATACTCTTTTACATTACATTTTTCCATTTTTAATATCCTCCATACTATTCTTAATTCTTCTAACAGCTTCTGCTAAATTTTCTCTACTACATGCTAATGTAATTCTTGCGAACCTATAGTACTCATTTCCAAAATTACCTCCTTTCTCTAACCTTACATTTCCATATCGGAGTATCAATGAAGCAAATTCCTCATCAATATCTCTCTATTCTTTTTAGTGCATGTTCAACAAAAACCCTTGTATTTACAAGACTTGCTGAACGGTCAATAAGTTCCATATATAATCAAAATAGTGCTTTCCCGGATATGAAGTAGCTTCTTTGAGCTCATTTCTGACGAT
>JAGBNK010000036.1 GCA_017634455.1 Lachnospiraceae bacterium | reverse complement strand
TACTAATATCAACTGGTTTAGAGAATCATAAGCGTATTCGAAACGTCCATTGTCCGCTTCAACTGTACTTCTTTCCTTTATCGCAGCAATCTTATTTCCGGCTGAATCATATTCATACTTATATACATCATGAATATTTTCTCCGATATGACTTAAGCTACTTAATCGGCCAATGGAATTGTATTCATACTTTGATGTAATTCCATTCGGCAAGGTCTTGCTCATAATTCTGCCCATGACATCATAGTCATATACCACCTTGCCATTTCCAGTAATTAATTCTGATAAGAGACCTCGGTCATTGTAGTTATATGAGACTTCTTCTCCATTTGGATAGATAAGCTTTTTCTTCTCGCCATTTGTTCCCCACTCGTATTTCACCAAATCCCCATTAGAGTCAGTCACTTCAAGTGCTCGACCTAATGCATCATTTACAATACTTGTGGTTCCATTCCAATCCTTCATCTCCTTGAGATGTGCCAAAGCATCATAGCTAAACTCAACCTCTGATGAATCAGAGTATTTCAGTCCTACTACATTAGAAATCTTATCGTATTTAATCTGGGTCTCATATCCATCACGATCAGTCTTTTTAACCATTCTGCCGGCCAGGTCATATTCATAGGACTCTCGCTCACCGGCTGGATTAATTACATCTGTCACCTGACCGTTTTTATTCCAGATGTATTTAGTCACCTGATTAAGTCTCTCTTCATCTCCAACTCGAGTCACCTTAATTAGATTTCCCAAGGCATCGTAGTCATACTCTGCTATGTTTCCTAGGCCATCTATTACTTTGATCAAGTTTCCATTTGGAGAGTATTCATATCTTGTGATATTTCCATTCTCATCAACTATCTTGGTTAGATTTGAAACCTTATCATATTCAAAGCATCTTTGGGCTTCTGTTGGAAGTGTTATTGTCTTCAAGCGATTTAGAGCATCATAAGCAAATGCAATCTTCTCTCCCAGTGCGTTGGTTTGAGAGATTAAGTTCTTGTTGTGATCATATTCGTAAGTATTAGTTTCACCTGTACGAAGTTTTGATGAAATCATATTTCCAAACTTATAAGAATACTCATCGCTTGTTCCATCTGGATATGTAACCTTGGCTACTTTGTCACCATACGCATAATCGATTTCTATCTTGTTTCCAAGTTTATCAATTTTAGCTGTCAATCTATCTTCTACATCATACTCATACTTTGTTTCATTTCCAAGAGCATCGATTTCTTTTACTAAATTGCCCTGACGGTCATATCTATACTTTGTCACATTTCCAGATGCATCTCTTTTGGACATCATTCGATTTAATACATCATATTCATACTTTGTGACGCTTCCTACAGCATCTTCTTCTTTAATCACATTTCCATTGGCATCATATTCCATCTTATATGTGCCACCCTCTGGATATGTGATTTTGGACAGACGATTATTTCTATCATATTCATAAGATATATTGATATCACCTGGCAACTTCACATCTGAGATATTCCACATCGAATCATATGACAGGTTGATTTCATTGCCCTCTTTATCAATGATTTTCGACTCAAGATTCAAATCATTGTAATCAATTCGAGATTCATTTCCATCGAAGTCTACATTTCTTGTCACCTTGCCTGCAAAATTATACTCATATGTTGCTTCATCACCAAATGGATTTATAACTTTAACGAGTCTGTCATTAGCATCATAGACATATCTGGTTTCATTTCCATTTCCATCAATAGATTTAATCGGGCGGTTATACTTATCATATTCATATGATGTCTTAGCTCCATCTGCTTCTGTGATGCTTATGATATTTCCTTTTGAGTCATATTCAAATTTATGCTCTTCTTTTGCTTCATCCACAAATCTAACCACATGACCAGTTGCATCATAAGCAAATGTTATTGTCTGACCTGTAGCACTTGTTATCTTAATAAGATTACTGTTCGAGTCATATTCATTCTGGATTTTAGTAACTCCATCTACTGATATAGATGTTACATTGTTGTTCTCATCATATGTTGATGCTGTTACCACTCCAAGTGGATTTGTTACCTTGGTTATATTCCCCTTCGCATCATAAGCATATCGTGTAGCAAATCCATTTCTATCTCTTACATAAATCTTTTGATTCTTGTCGCCGTATTTATATTCTTCCTTTGAAAAATCAGGATAAATGGCACGAGTTGCTCTATCTAACTCATCATGTACATATTCTGTTTTTGATTCATTCCTCTCTGTTAGAATAACTGAATTTTCAGTGTATTCATAAGTCATGAAACTATTATCTGGGAAGGACTGTTTGATGATTCTACCATTAGAATCGTATTCATTTTTTACAGTAATTACAGATTTAGAATTCAATACCTCTAAAATCTGTCCATCTGAAGAATAAATATAATTATAGACATTGGAATTAGGCATGTGAGCTGATACTAACATGCCATCCTTATATTCATATGTAATCTTTTTCTCTGTTGAAGTTTCAATAGAATCTATTAGATTCTCATCATTGTAGTTGAACTTTATAAATTCATCTATGTCATTGCTTACCTTAACAAGCAAATTAGATGAATTGTATTCTAAACTAATTCCTCTATCATTGGAATCAGCTTTTCTAACAAGCTGCCCCGTAGCATTGAAGATATATCTGTCGCCAGACTTATCAATCAACTCATAACCATCAACCGTCTTTTTAAGCTCTTCATCATTAGAGAAGATATTTTCAAAGGCGAGTTCATCTGCCTCATCCCTCACAAATGTAATCACATGGCCATCTTCCATATAAACCTGATATACATCTTCATCTTTATTAACAAGTCTTACATTATAATTGTGAGTAAAGCCTATGCCAATTACATTTGTTCCATAAGACTTTTTACCATTGAAATCATCATCATATTCATTTAAATTTTTAATTTCTAATGCATTATAAAATCTAGTAAACTCAAGCAAAATATCGCTCTCAATCGCAACATCTCTTTTCTCATAAATAAAGTTTCCTGTTGATAAATCCACTGGATCTTCACTGAAGAAGTGCGCTATTGCCTTTCCTCTACCGTGAGCTCTGGCATATTCTGCAAAATTAGCATTTTTATCAAATTCTTTTATATGTTCTTCAATTTCTTTGCCAAACTTCTCAACATTCTTCTTCTTCTCATCTGTATATGCTTTACTAGCTTTATACATTGGATATATATTTTTAAAGGCATCTGTCATCTTATAATCATTAGCCTTATATTTTGAAATAGTATTAGCTTTGGATTCATAATAACCCATAAATGAGTTCAAATTGGCAAGCATTGCATTGACATTATCCATGCGTTTGGCATATTTCATCTCATGGTCTTCAATCTTTTTTGCAAAGCGCTTCAATCCATCATGGATACCACTACAATTTCCACCATAACCACCATTAGTAGGTCGAGCTACATAGACCAAAGGGTCTATAGATTCAAGTGTATCATTTACCCCCTTCATCACCTCAAGCATTCGTTGGAAATCGCCCTCTACATATGCTCTATACTCATCAACTGCATCTAGCTCGATGTGGGCACTATTATCTGTATCAATTGAATTAAGATATGTCTGAAAATATTCCACATAAGATGTGTAGATTTCTTCTACCACCTGACGATACACCTTCTCGCAATAAGGATAGATATCCCCTATAAAAGCTGCTATTCCCTTGCTTGTATTAGACTTGAATGCCTCTGTATTTGCAAGATTCACCATAGCTTCCTTATGTGCTGTTATGTTATCCTTTACAGTCTTTTTAGCCGTTTTAATATCATTATACAATCCATAGAGGGTTGCATAATCCACCTTGTACGAACTCATTTTCCAAAACTCTCCTATCACCTAAAACGTTTACTAAACTATTTTAGTATATCACTCCACTAAAATCATTCCAAGACCATTTGTTCACAATATTATCGTTTTTGGTACTTTTATGTTACTAGGCACATTTTCTAATACAATAAAAACACCTGCCACAGAACTAAATCCATAGCAGGTGCTTCACAATATCTTATTAAAATATTTTCAAAAATTATTTTGCAAGAAGCATCATGATCTTGTTACTTCTATTTACAAATGCTGTCATTGCTTCTGGAGCAAGTGGTTGATTTGCAAGAACTGCCAAGTCATAAAGCTGCTGCGCAAACATTTCTACATTTTCACCATCAGCATGCTCAAACATATATTTAACCAACTCGTTGTCAGCATTAAGAACCAATGTCTCATCTCCGCCGAACATTCCCGGATCCATACCCATCATGCTGTACATTCTCATCATATCTTGCATACGGCGTCCTTCCTCAGAAACTGTAAGCATAGATGACACATCCTTGTTCTTCAACTTCTGAACGCTAACCTTGAGGTTGTCCTTGTTCAACGCTTTCTTGAACAACTCACTGAGAGCATCCTGTTCATCCTTCAACTCTTCCTCAGATGTTTCCTCTACAAGAGTGTCTGTGATGTCAGCGTCAATTCTCAGGAATTTGTAATCCTGATTTCTCTGCTCGAGCTGTGTGATAAATGATGAATCAATTGCATGATCCAAAACTACTGCATTCATTCCCTGCTCTTTGAACAGGTTGATGTACTGTGACTGCTGCTGCATATCAGTTACATAATATACCGTCTTTCTCTTATCTGTCTCATCATTTTCATCAGTCTCTTTATTGTCGGCATCTTCAACAACCTCAGCATCTACCTTGTTGCCATCTTCATCAGTAGCATTTTCCGAATCATCCTTAACAGGTGCAAGAAGTTCTGGCAATGTCACATATTTATCATCGATGTCCTTAAAGAGAATGTAGTCATTCATCTTGTCGCAGAACTTCACATCCTTCAGGCAACCGAACTTGATAAATGGGCTGATGTCATCCCAATATTTCTCATAGCTTTCCTTATCTGTCTTGCACATACCAGTGAGCTTATCAGCAACCTTCTTGGTGATGTACTCAGAAATCTTGTTTACAAAGCCATCATTTTGCAAAGCAGAACGAGATACATTCAATGGCAAATCAGGGCAATCAATTACACCCTTGAGAAGCATCAGAAACTCTGGAATAACTTCCTTGATGTTGTCTGCAATAAATACCTGATTGTTATAAAGTTTAATTGTTCCCTCGATTGAATCATACTCTGTGTTGATCTTTGGGAAATATAAGATACCCTTCAGATTAAATGGGTAATCCATATTCAAATGAATCCAGAACAATGGCTCTTTGTAATCGTTAAATACCTTGCGATAGAATTCCTTGTATTCGTCATCTGTGCACTCGCTAGGTGTCTTGGCCCAAAGTGGATTAGTGTCATTAAGTGGACGAGGACGCTTTACGATTTTCTTCTTATCCTTGGCTGGTGATACTTCAACCTGCTCCTTGGTTCCATCCTCATTTTCCTTCTCTTCATACTTAGCATCCTCATGGATGTCCTCTACAACCTTGTCTGTATCAAGAAGGTCAGCAGCATCGATTGTCTCATACTCCTCTGGAGCATTTGCCTTGCTGAGATAAATCTCTGTTGGCATAAATGAACAATACTTCTCAATAACCTCACGGGCTCTGTACTCATTGGCAAATTCCAGGCAATCCTCATTCAAGAACAATGTAATCTTGGTTCCGACCTCAGCCTTGTCACCTTCTGACATCTCATATTCTGTACCGCCATCGCAGTCCCAATGAACTGGCTTAGCGCCTTCTTTATAAGACAAAGTATCGATAGTAACCTCATCAGCTACCATAAATGCTGAGTAAAATCCTAAACCGAAGTGACCGATAATCTGATCATCATTGGCCTTATCCTTATATTTCTCAATGAAATCTGTAGCACCAGAGAAGGCAATCTGGTTAATGTACTCGTCAACCTCTTCCTCTGTCATTCCAAGACCGTTGTCTATAAATGTCAAAGTCTTGTTCTCAGGGTCAACCTCTACCTGAATCTTCGCTTTATAATCAGCTGGGAGTTCATACTCTCCCATCATATCTAACTTCTTCAACTTAGTGATTGCATCGCAACCATTTGAAATTAATTCTCTATAGAAAATGTCGTGATCTGAATATAACCATTTCTTAATCACTGGAAAAATGTTTTCACTTGTAATTGATAAACTACCACGCTTGTTACTCATGTTGTATACATCTCCTTCGTTCTTAAGTATTGTAATAATGATGGCAAATTCATGTATTTTTTTGCCACAAAAATATCTTAAACCCGCGGAAATCAAAAGTCAACAAAAATTTAGCACTCAATCAAGTTGAGTGCTAACAACAAAGATGCTAACTGTGGCTGTGTAAGATTAGGATTGTTTCGTAATTCCTGCAGCAATCTCTCCTGTGTCGCGTTTAGTAACGCGTTATCTACCAGTTTATATGCCACTTTATCTACCACTTTATAACACATGTGGTAGATAAAATAAAGATGAACAAAAATTCACTTCATTAATGAAGTGTGAAATATAAAGAAACTGTTATCTTTCGATGCAAAAAAGGCTTCCGAAGGCGTACTATCAACGCCATCGAAAGCCTTTGTTTACTGCTATTGAATTACTACTCCTGTGATAAAAGAATTATATATCAATTTATCGTTTGTGGCAAACGATAAATTCTATTTCTATTTGCACCCTCTGCTACTATCATATTACGTTTGGCCATAGACGCAAGAATAACCCTTGTTCGATCAGGTCCAAGGCCAATAACTGCAGCAATATCAACTGTTTTAGCCTTATCCACCCTGCCTAAATATTCAAGTATTGCATATTCTTTTGCCGTTTTTTGTTTATCATTATCATTTGTATTTATCGTTTGTCGTTTGCTTTTATCGTTTGTTTTTATCGTTTGTTTTTCATCGTTTGAAAAGGCACGGTACATATTAACTCTAAGGGCATTTTCCATATCGATAAACTCAACCTCTGGAAGTCCATACTCTTTAGTCTGTGTTAATATCTTTGGAATACCACTGCCCCATTGTTCGATAAGATTCATATAAACAAAAGCATTCGCGATACCATGATTTCTAACCTTCGAAAAACCTTCTTTCATCTTCTCAATCGTAACTCCCGGCATCAATCCACCAGGAGAGGTAATTTCAAGCCTGTTATCATATATTGCCACCTGCACAAGACTTCCCTGCAAGTAACTGCAATTAACAACAGCATTGATAATAAGCTCTCGTATACTCTCTGGTGGCAGTTCATAAACATCCTGTCTGTGTATGCCCTTTATCCTTGCGCCAAGATGAATATTCCGAAGAACAAACTGATAAGCCTGCTCTACCTGCTCCCAAAGATTACCTTCATACTCTCTTTTATCTACAAAAATCCCACGTGTATTGCCCTTAAATACAGCACACTGAATCTGAGACATTACGCCATCTAAGCCTCTCAGATAATAATATGCATACGTTGGGCGAATAACTCCGTTTTCTTCCTTAAGAATTCCCCAAGTTATCAGGTTATTCTTGGTAGGAGTCTTAACCTTTTTAGCATCTTTCTCGTCCATACAATTACGCTGTGCCTCTTTTTTCATGTCCTCACAAAAGCTTTTAATATCTGCATCTGTTACTTCAATGTCTTTATTCACAACATTATCAAAGGATCTGTTCTCATCCTCATAGTACATTTCCTGGATAAATGGTCTGTCAGCAAGCCGTGTAGAACCAGCTGTACGAATAAAAGTACCCTTATCCATTCCAAGAGATTTAAGATAATAAGGTCTTTGCCTTCCAGCACTAATTTCCACCACAATAACCGTTTTATCTCCCACTGCTTGTGGCGCAATATCAGGAATAATCAAAGGTTCACAACTATCGCTTATAGCATTAGTAATCTTATCAATCATGCTAAAAACAGCTGTCTGTTCAACTCCCACAACCTCTCTGTCATCATTGACACCAATGATAAGTCTGTCACCCTTTCTTTAACTTCAAATTGTCTTTATCAAACTCGCCATAAGTGCAAATAGAAATACACTACGTTAAACTCATATATACCATTCCTATCCCTCAGGTAAGCACATATTAATATACCAAATATTGCTCAGTTATTCTATATTTTTACAGTCTGGGACTTTTGATCAGAAAATCACCACTCCCGCATTTCTTTGTCAGATCCAAATGTTATCTCCAAAAGTTCTTCGGCTATTTCTCTGCTACAAACCCTCATAAGATTATCATCTGCATCTTCCTTTGATAGTAAATTCATACTTCCATACCAGACAATTTCATCGTCTATTACCGCATAATGCTCACATGAATCCTCAACAAGCCTGATTTCAAATCCTGCCTTACGAAGTCTCTCCATAAGCTCCATCCGGGTATCATCTATGCCATATTTGTATGAGTCAGGATGCCATGTAACAACTGTCGCCTTGATGCCCAATTCCAGTCGTTTTCTGAGCACTTTAATGATATGATTAACTTTTTTATTATTTAGCGTCGGGCTGGATACAATAATGGAAAATTTAGCCTCCTCGAGATCTCGCCAAAAGACTTCTGCATAATTTTCAATATCATAGATTGCGTTTACCTTTTGCTTTTCGCCATCCATGTTAACACAAAGTTCATATCCGATCTTTTTATACGCCTTCATTCGTGAAGCATACATTTTATCGAACTTAGGAATGTGACTGTCCACATAATCATAAACAATTACATTTTCCTTGCCTTCATAATCCCTGTTAAGTCGGCCGACATACTGCTCCACTACATTTTCTCCTGAAACCGGAGTCGCCATAAAAAGAGTATCAAGTCGCGGATAGTCAAAACCTTCCCCCAGCAGAGATCCTGTTCCCACAAGAATAAGGCTTTCCGCATCATCAACATTATTCAATGCCTCAACCTGCGCTCTGCGTTCTTTGGTACCATTTGCACCCGTCAGAAGGATCAATCTGTCTGCATATTCCTTAAGTCTCGCGGAAAGTTTCTTTGCATGATCAACGTATTTTGTAAGAATAACAGGAGTTCTTCCTGCCTGTACACACTCAACTACATCCCTGGTGATTTGCTCATCTCGAACATCGTTATTCCTTATCAATTCAAAGGCCTCATTGCCATATGGTGTTTTTGACAAATGATGCGGCTTTACAGTCTTTGTAAAACGTGGATATACCAGATGATCTATATTCTGCTCCTCGGCTCTGTCCTTTGCCGTAAATCTATATCTTATAGGGCCAAGCAGAAATTCATTTATCTTTTCCTTGCCATCACCACGTTTCGGAGTCGCCGTTACCCCATACACATATTTCGCATTTATCTCCTGAAGTACCTCTATTGCACTATCTGAGGCAGCGTGATGGCATTCATCAAAGTATACCTGTGAATACTCCTTCAGCATAGGGTGGAACCCATCTTTTTTCTTTAAAGATCGTATCATCGCCACATCAACTATTCCCGTCAGTGTATCGTGCGCCCCCTGAAGATTTCCGATCAATGTTTTTCTTTTTCTTGTGCGTCCGGTCTTTGTCTGATATTCTGGCAAATCCTCATCGATATCAAGGAACTCATCCAAACGCTTAAGCCATTGATTCATCAGATCCGCTCTGTCTACAAGTATCAGAGTACTAACACCCCTTCTTGCGATCATATCGCAACAGACTACTGTCTTACCAAATGCCGTTGCCGCATGAAGTATACCCGTTTCATTTTTAAGCATCGTTTCCACAGCGAGAATCTGTGAGTTCCTCAAATCTCCATTGAAAGAAATATTGAGTTTCCGCCCTACAGTTCGCTTATCTTCTACCTCATATCTAACTCTCACATCATCAAGTTTCTTCATAATTTCCTCTCGAAGGCCGCGAGGTAAAACTATATATTTTCCTGCATCCCTTCCAAGATAGATAAATCTGGACTCATCGTAGTTTGGAATATCCATAGCCTGGTTTTGGAAATACTGCTTATTTGAGAAAGTCGCCATACGTCGAAGCTGTCTCTTCGTTTTATTAGTCATTCCCGAAGAATCTATGTATATGCTATCAGAAAGAACGATGTGAACCACACCATCTACACCACCTGATTCAATTTCAGTACTCTTATCCCAAGGCGTATCGTTTCCATCATCTTCACTGGCAGACCCTGCACTATACCATAATGAAAGATAATCTTCGATTTCTTGCCTTGTCAGACGTCTTGTACCGGCAAGCACTTTCAACTGATCCTCATACGCGTTCCAATTATCATCTACAAAAGCGCTGTTTCCGGATTTTAATGCCAAGCCCTGCAATGGAAGGGCAATCACATTTCCAAGTCTGCCATCTGGAAGAACGTCCTGAGTTGGTATCATCCGATCATAATACCTGAACGATTTAAGATTCACAGATTCTGCCCCTTTTTCAAGAAGTGCAAACCCAAATCTTCTCGCAAGTCTAGCAGGAATCATTTCTTTGAAGAAAATCCATAGATGCGCCCCCTGCCCTGATCTTGAACGTTCAACTACCGCATCTACATCCAGATTCTTACAAATACGTCGTAGAGCATTTATTTCTTCTTTCCAACTATCATCAATATTCGCATGGTCATCCTGCTCTGCCCCCTTTGCATGATTATCAAAATCAAACACAAGTAGCTGGCAAAGATTATTCTCAAGCATCGGATAGATTGCTACCACATCATTTCCATTAGGATCCTTTCCCGTCATATGCGCTTTTATTAACGGCAATGTAATCGGCTTATATGCTCTCAGTTCACAATCTTTGCACCGAACGCCATCTCTTTTTTGAATATGACAATCTCTATCCCACCTATTAAAGCATTGCGTATAGTATCCATTTTTTCCTGTCTTTGGATTCGTATAACGAAGGTCATATACATCCTTCCTGCCGCGACAGAACATCATAAAAAAATCTCGTGCAACTTTATCTGTAATCTCAAATTTTTTAATACGCGCCCCCTGATTCTGATCATACGATTCCGCCACTACTTTATCATTATCTGATACTATATCCGCATAAGAAACACCGGCTTCATCCATACGTTCTTTCAAAAGCCGGTTCTCCATTTCCAGTTCAGATATTTTATTTTTTAATTCTATAATCTGCATTTCTGAATAATCCATCATACTTCCAGCAACCTATATGGGTTACCTGCCAGTTCCTCCTTGAGTATATCAAGTACTGCCTCGCGAGATTCCAAATAAAGCTCCGTCCCTTCATCCATCAAGGCTTCATATACGGTTGTCTTTATCAAAAATTCGACAGCCTCATCTCTTGAACAGCCCTTGTCATTCATAATATATTCCACCAGGAATGTTGCTATATTTCTCATGGCTTTTTTCTGATCTGCGCCTGTAATCATTATCCAATCACCTGCCTTTTTATCCTACCAAAGCTTAAAGTCTTTACTGCCTCCTGCGTTCTAAAAAAATACTGCTTGGGCAGATTTTCCGGCTTTAGTTCAGCAATCACCTTCTCACATACCTCATCAGAATACCCTGATTCTTCAAGTTCGTCATAGTATTCGTTGATTATAGTAGTTGTTTCGGCATCGGCTGTCGGTCCGATGACAATATCATAATCATGAACGCAGCCATCACATTTACGATTCTGAAGAATAAAACGCAACCACTCTTTGTCTGCCTTTTTGAATACCTTCACCTTTAATCCTTCAGTATTCTCACTAAACATAAGATTATATCGATACGCCACAACAGGCTGTAACTTTATGCCTTTTTTATTTTTAAGAAAACTCTGACGTTTTTCGGCAATATGCATATTTCTGATAGCCAGTTTCTCCGCATGTGATGGTATCGCAGTAGCGTAAAAACCTTTACCAAAATCTTTATAGCCTTTTCCGGCCGAAACATCGATCTCATCAAACTCATAGATTGTCCCATGATATAACGGCTTCAATTAACTCTACCTCCCTGCATTTCTATATAATCTTTAAGATCATCAATGATCCCCTGATTGCCCGTTGAATTATAATTCTCATAACAAACATCAATATAGCTTAATACGTCATATTTCTTAAAAATATCTGACAACTCTGAATACGTTTTCTTCCAGGCATCAGCCAAAATTGGTATTAGAACCAACTGCATATTAAGTACTTCTTTTTCTCTCATACTCATACTGAAGCCCTCCCTAATTCTCCAATCTCTTGATTCGGTGTCGATGTCAACTTCTCAATTTCTGCTTTGTATTCCATAAGCCGAAGCACATACTCAGGCATTTGTCTTTTGCCAGCCTCCCAGTCACAGACGGTTCTGTATGGAATGCAATAATAATCACAAAACTCCCTACGATTCATCCCCATATTCTCTCTCAACTTTTTTATGGCATATGCTGTATCCATCCTGCACCTCCATTTCTATCAATTATATAATAGCACGCATAACGCATTGCATCAACTTTCCGAAGGGATGTATGTTTTTGTCACTTTACTATTCCACCTCCACTATTTCCACAGAAGTTTTCCAACACATTTCTTAACAGGAGCATTTACCCCGTCAACTGCCATTCCTGGTCTATGAGCAATACTAGGTGGTAAAACAACATAACTTCCTGCTGTCAAAATCGACTGACAAGCCTCCTCCGGAATCTCGTAAAACAACACATCCTTCTCAGGATTATATTCTGTCTTCACCTGTGCCTCTGAAATATTAATTGAATCAATTCTCTCGCTACCCTTTATAATCCACTGAATATCGCAGTAGTTATGATGCGCTTCCATCTTACAATCTTCCCAGTTCTTGGTAGTATACTCCTGGATATTATAATAAAAGGAATCGTCTACTATATATTTCCCAGGTTCAATATTTTCCAAATCCAATCCTTTTAAATATTCAATAGCTTCATTAAGTGTCATTTTTCTGTTCTCCTTCTCGATAAATATTATTTTCTAATTATCTATATCCCCACGCAATGAGCATTGCATATTTATGACAATTCGAAATCCAGGCAAGATCTTATTTGGGTAAATGGTCTCACTTTTGAATCAGCAACTGCCACATGCTTCGGATGAGTTGCGTAATTCTGCAAAGCTTCCTCATTTTCAAATGTAGAATCAAGCATTACATCTGCATTAGAAGATGGCAATCCATTGTTATAAACCTTGATATCAATCATACCAGGGATCTGCCCAGCCAGACCTTCTAATCCCTCCTTAATTCCAGCCTTAATCTCAGCCTTCTCTTCTGGAGAATATTCATCCTTCAGTGTCCACAAAATCATATGCTTAATCATTTTGCGCTCCTTTCATCTGTTGCAATTAATGCAGTTTCATGATTTCTATTATACATTACATTCTTTTTCTAGAAAATAAAAAGCAGCCACAAGGGCTGCTTTTATAAATAATAACATGTCATTATATTATTATAATGAAATCTGTCCAGCGTACTCGCTTTCGCCTGACTTTACAACATAATATGCTGCTCTGTCTTCTGGCTTGAGGTAAACTTTAATATCGTCAACTGCTTTTCTCTTATTCTCTGCTTTGAAAGCGTCCTTAGCCTTTTCGACAATATCATCAATCTTGAAGTCTTCTCCCGCGAACTGCAAGAT
Organism: Lachnospiraceae bacterium; assembly: GCA_017634455.1. Classification (GTDB taxonomy): domain Bacteria; phylum Bacillota; class Clostridia; order Lachnospirales; family Lachnospiraceae; genus JAILFK01. The sequence goes on along the minus strand of JAGBNK010000036.1, from coordinate 53,028 downwards.
AACTGCCTTTGTTGGCTCTGCTTTCTTCTTTGCAGCTGCCTTCTTAGTAGCTGTCTTCTTTGCTGTTGTACTAGCCTTCTTTGCAGCAGTTGTAGCTTTAGTTGCTGTTGTCTTAGCTGCAGCTGAAGCCTTTGATGCTGTTGTCTTTGCTTCTCCAGCCATCTTTGTTGCAGTAGTCTTAATCTCTTCTACTACTTTCTTTGTGTCTGCCATAATTCTCATACTCCTTTATCTAACAATATATTTTAATAATGTACCTCATGAAAATTATTATACTATTTTTTCAATTTATGACAATACTTATTTTTGTCTCATAATTCAACTATTCCACTGCTTATTTTGTGCATTTTGTTCACAGTACATTCACAAGTATGAGTATGGTTTACTTCCTCCGCCACACCTACTTAAACTTAATATGTGAATCAAGAACTTCGAAGAATGAATCTGTCTGCACTTCCTGATCATCAGATACATGAAGCTTGTCGATGAGCTTCTGATTCAAATCTGCATAATACTCTTTATCAAGTTCAGAAACAACTGCGTTGATTGCAGCCTCTCTTCTCTCTTTGACAATGTTAGCTTTGTTAGCTTCTGACAATTCCTCATCATACTTGTTGATACACTTGAAGAAATAATATCCGTCACTTGTTGGAATCTTGTCTGACACTTCATCATTATCCAGGTGGAATACCACATCCTCAACAGAAGTCTCATAAGTACCTCTGCCAAATGTAACCTTGGTTGTATCAAGTTCATTATATGTAGAAGCTAGTCTCTCAAAAGTTGCACCATTGTTGATACTTGCCTGAATCTCATTGGCAGTATCTTCGTCAGATACATAAAGCACCAATGCCTGCATCACTCTAGCTTCGTCCTCACTTACAGTTTCATCAACCTGACCCATAAGCTGCTTATAGACTTTCTCAGCCAAAGCATAGCGAGTATACATTTCCTTCACTTCCTTCTTAGAAGCTCCAGTATATTTCTTCTCAGCTCTGTTCAACGAATCATAGTATTCTTTTGCTGCATCCTCAACCTTTTCCATCTCCTGCTCAGTGAGTGTGATCTCATTATTCTGGGCAAATAAATTCAGGGAATACACTTTTGTCAGATGCTCTAAAGCTGCGCTCTTGATACTGCTTTCAATAGTGTCGGTGTCATATTCACCATTCCACAAATCAGTATCATATACCTTGCCATATATGTTCTTATAATTTGCCAGATACATACGATACTCATCTCTGCTACATGACATATCACCAATCTTGAACACGGTATGCCATCTGCTCTTTGATGCGAAATATATCTCTCTATCACCGATAGTGCAACCTGCGAAGCAAATCACAGACATAGCTGCTACCAGCAACAGCGCTAAACTCTTCTTAACAAACTTCATCTTCTACGCTTCCTACCCTTCTACCACCAGATATCTGCCGTCTCCTACAGCGAAGACTTCATCAGCACCTAATATTTCCTCGCGAGACATTCCTGTGATATCCATCTCCTCCTCGAGATATTCAATCACTTCCTTCTCGTTATCACATACAATTGCCATTACATCCTCCAGGAATTCTCTAGCTTCCTGTTCTGTATCAGCAACTGCTTCAGGATACAACTTCAATTGATTATTGAGAAATGCCTGTACGCATTTCTTATCATAAGTATAACTGCTCATAGTCTACTCCTCTCAAACAGACCAACTAACAGAGTTAGATAAATATCTAACTCACGCCTGTAAGATTATAACACGATAGTCTTGTCTAGGCAAAATGAATATATAATTATCTCCTTCACCTTCTGTCCACGGGCTTTGGCAATTGCATCTGCATACAGCTTCAACTGTGCCTCGTATCTGCCAACAAGCTCTTCCTCTCTAGACACCTTGTCAGTCTTGTAATCCATAAGCACTATCTCCCCGTCCTCCTCGAAGAACACATCAATAATACCCTGAATCAGTATTGGATCATTTTCCGGATTGGTCTCCTTGTCTGGCCAGATTTCTTCCGGCATAGCACTCATAACAAATGGTTGTTCACGATACAACTTACCATTACCATCAGCTGCTGCCATTCTACGACACAGATCTGACTCCAAGAAGTCTACTATCTTATCCTGTGAAATGAGCTTCACATCCTCTTCCTTCATCAACCCTGCTGCCAATATGGCATCTCTTTGTCTGTTAAATGCTGCTGCCTTGTCAGCTTCCGAATCCATGAAATCATAACACTCCATAAATCTATGAACTGCAGTACCAGTCTTGGCACCAATATTTACATCGCTCTGTCCTGCTGCCACTTTAGCCTTCTTCTGAGCAATAGTATCCTCCAACGGATTTCGTCCCCATGCATAGTCATCACTTCTCTCAGCATTTTCATGACGCTCATACTCTTCCATTTTCTCATGCTTAATTTCAGATACAGAATACTTGGTCTTGTAATTAACCTTTTTTTCAAACTGATATGTATGATGATACTGACTTTTGATATATTCAATCAACTTCTCATCCGCATCAACAACATTTGACTCAAACTTATCTCTACGCTCTACAATAACTCCTCGGTCCATCACCATCTTGGCAGCCGCATCATCCAGTTTTACAATCTCTACCGGATACATGCCTCTCTTGTACTGAGTAGCCTGTAATATCCAGTCCATGTAGCAATCCGCTTTGATACGCTGGTCATAAGACATACGAGTTGTTCCAGTATTGTACTTACTTACATATTCTTCTGCATCCTTGGCGGCACTTACAGTAGATGTGATAAATAATTTCTCTCTGGCTCGAGTCATTGCTACATATAATATACGCATCTCCTCGCCATAGTCATCTTCCTTCACTTGAGACTTCACCACATTATAATATGCCGGAGTATATTTTATCTGCTTCTCATAATCGATATATTTAAGTCCGAAGCCAAGGTCAGGATGTATAATCAGATTCTTCTTCAGATCCTGATTCTCCAGCTTATTATTGCATCGTGCAAGAAATACTACCGGATACTCCAGACCTTTACTCTTATGGATACTCATAATCTTCACCGCATCATCATTTTCACTGACAAGCTCTGCCTCCGCCAAATCCACATCATACTTCTGACAATACTCGATATAATTAATGAAATTAAATAGTCCCTTGTAACTTGTAGTCTCATAAGCTACTGCCTGATCCACAAGCTTCTGTAAATTAGCACGTCTCGCCTCGCCTCTTGGAAGAGCTGATACATAATGCAGATAACCGGTACGACGAATAACCATCTGAATAAGTTCATGAACCGCCACATCCTTGGCAGCCTCTCTCATTTCCTTGAGAAATCCCATGAAGCCTATAATCTTCTTATTTAGTTCATCCGGCAAATCTATCTCAGGTACTATATCTTCTGATATATTTTGCTCAATATTTTCAGATATTGTGTTCTCAACATCTCCTGAAAAGTTTTGCTCAGCATCTCCCATAATCTCTGACATGAGATTTAATGCCATATAATCATATAACTTTAACATGCCATCTGCGAAATCCATTCCCACACCTTCATCAGTTGGAAATGTATTGATAGTCTGCTTAAGAAGTGCCAACTCATCATCTGTTACATTCCATGCAGGTCCATGTAATGCTGCAGTAAGTGCCACATCCTGGTGTGGGTTATCTATAACTCGTAAAATATTAAGGACATATACCACTTCCGGCGCACTGAAGTATCCTGTGGATGTAGTAGCATGAGCTACAATACCATTTCTCTCCAATATAGATATATACCCGTCGGCTCTCTTTCCCGGGCTTCTAAGCAATATGGCAATATCTGAATATCTGATAGGTCTCTCACCCTTTATGCTCTTATCATACACCGGCATCTGGTTTGCAATTAGCTCTTTGATCTTGTTAGAAATGATTTGTGCCTCGTAGGCATCTGAGTTATCAAATTCAAAATCCTCTGCCGCCTCCTTGCTGTAATCACCTATAATGATTTCCATCTTACAACGTTTGGCAGTTTCATCATTTACCACATAATCGCCATTGCCATATACCAGTCTGGCAGCATCGTCGTATTCTACATTTCCCAAGTCCTGCTGCATCAAAGGCTCAAATACATCATTGGTTCCATCCAACACCTCACCTCTGCTTCGGAAGTTCTGAGACAGGTCAATGGCGTGGCCCTGAGTTCTATCTGCCTTGTATGTCACATATTTATTGGTAAATATTTCTGGTGATGCCTGACGGAATGCATATATACTCTGCTTTACATCCCCCACCATGAACATATTCTGTCTGCCTGGCTCCTGACGACAAATGCTGGATAGTATCTCCTCCTGCAGATAGTTACTATCCTGATACTCGTCTATCATAACCTCCTCATAGTACTCTCTCATATATTCTGCAGTTGAGGTGACACCATGCTGGGGATCATCAGCCCGCCTTAATATATGAAGTGCAAAATGTTCTATGTCATTGAAATCATATACATTCTTCTGAGACTTAAGCTCATCCAACACTCTGGTATAGTTTTCTGTAAGTTCTACCAGTTTCAGAATATATGGTTTTACAAGAGCATTTTCCTCATTTAAATCATTGGCAAAATTGGCTCTAAAATCCTTGATAGAATCATTGAGATTCTTCTTCCAGGTGCTTCGCTTATCAATATAGGTCATGTAGGTTGGCAACTTTTCGTTCTTCTTAGGATTGTTCTTAAGCTTAATATTTTCCAAAGCTCTGACAAAGTCCATACCTTCCTGCTGTAGAACTTCTTCAAGTACTTCTATATCATTGGCAAATACATCTGCCAGCTTTGTAAGCTCATCATCACCCTCACACTCCGCCAAGTATGCATCTATCTTGCATTTCTCGGCTTCCACATGCTGACGATATATTGCGATAAACTTCTGGACACTCTCTGAATTATAAAAATCCTCTGTGTCATAAATTGCTACCACATGGTCTAACCATTCCTGTGGCCAAGGATAGCTCTGGGCTCTACCATGAATCTGCTCTACAAATTCACGAATCTGATTGTCCCCATATCCATCTATCATTTTCAGGAAGAGCTCATTATCCGCCTTGGCATACTCTGCCTCCATAACCTCTTCCATAGCCTCCTTGCTGAGAAGCTGCTGCTCCCCGGAGTCAGCTATTCGATAGTTCGGCTCAAGCTCTATCTCGTAGAAATAATTCTTTACTATATATCCGCAGAAAGAATCGATAGTTGTGATTCTGGCATTGTGTATAAGCACCGCCTGTCTGCACATATGATTGTATAGAGGATCAGACTCAGACATAGATTCCATCTTCTCCTGTATTCTAGACAGAATTCTCTCGCGCATTTCAGCAGCTGCTGCCTTGGTAAATGTAACTACTACTATTCTATCTATATCTATAGGATTTCTCTCATCCGTAATTCTATTTACAATTCGCTCAACTAATACGGCAGTCTTTCCAGATCCTGCTGCTGCTGCAACAAGGACATTTTCATCTCTGGCATCTATTACTGACTGCTGATCAGCGGACCAATTAAATCCAGACATTTACTTCTCCTCCTTTTCATTCTCCACTGATACTAATTCAGCACTACTTATTACTTTATCTGATGCCAACTCACCTTCAGCTAATTCCTCAACTACTTCGCCTCTAGCCAAGGCATTATCCATGGACATACGCTGGATAATTTCTTCATCACTTCCACCTGCCTGGGCAAATGTTTTCTTCTCAAATCCCGGCAATCTGCCATCGAATCCACAGGAACCTTTAAAGTCACAATATTTGCAGGCATTGTTGTTATCATTTTCATAAAATGGTCTCAGATTAATATCACCCTCCACAATAGCTCGTCCTGACTCTACAAGCTTGTTGCCTACATATTCGCACAATGTATTGAAGTCTTCCTCCCGTAGGACTTTGCTGGTAGCATAGAATTCTCGTCCCTTGGTGAAATCTTCCTTATCCTCACTTTTCTTGAGCGACAGACTCTTGTAGTACTTCGACTTACAACCTGCAGGATCATTTTCAATCTCTTTGAAAGTTGTCTCAAGTTTCTCCAACACATCAAAGTCACTGTTGTAATATCCGGCAGACTGCATAGCCTTCATGAGATTCTCGTAAGCTTTGCTGTCACTTCGAGATACACTATCACTCAAATCCTCCACGGATATAATTGGTCTATCTATCTTCTGATATACAATGGCGGCAGGAACTACCTTACGGTTCTGCTTTTTTCCACCAACTGACTCATCTGTAACTCCACTGCTTCCATCTGCTGCTGTCCCATCACCTGAGAGGCTATTATCTGAAGTTCCATCAATATAAGCCTTGAGATAAGTCACCAGCTGAGCCTGAAGCCCATTGTATACATCATTTAACTTCAATTCTCTGGCACTAGACTTGTAATCCACAATCTTCACATAGATAGTATTGCCATCATCATAAGTATCAATTCTATCAATCTTTCCTCGCAGTCGCATCTTGTGCATGTCATCAATTTCCATCTCAAATGCCTGAGCATTTCCTAATTCCTTGAAGTCCACCTCGAATCCTGTTGGAATCAAATCACTGTCTGCCACCTGTTTATGAATCACATCTATAGTCTGGCGTATAGACTCACCCAGCATAATCATCTCGTGCACATCTCTACCGCTTTCAAATACCTGAGCCTTGCCCATGGTCTGGAAGGTCTCCTTAATAGATTTATCAATTAGCTCTTCCTTCTTCTCGGTAGAAATATTTTTCCAACCAGCCTCATCATCTGCTGCAATATTTTCTGCATATCTATCCAATATATCATGGTAAATATTTCCCTTATCAATGGCTGTAAAGTCTGCCTCTCTTCGCTTCTTGAGGCGCAATCCGTATCTCCAGAAATAAGCATAAGCACAACGCACATACTGTTCCATCTGACTTATACTTCCGGAAATATTTCTCCCAAAAACTGCTTCCACTGCAGCCTGGGAAATCTTGTCATCTGTATGCACATAAAATGCTGCATCCATCACACGATTGAAATATCTGTATTTATCATCTCCCAGACTTGCACATGCCTTCAGCCCTTCTGACATCTCTCCTGTGAGAGCATAATGTCTCAAATCATCCACTACCACATCAATTGATGCCTGTGGTGTGAGGAACTTCCTCTTGGTTGTCACATCATTTACCAACTCAGGCTTAAGTCCTGTAAATAATTTCTTCAATGTGGCAATAATATATGAAGGACGAATTGACTCACCAGCATTATTGATATTGGCATATGTAATCACCAAATCATTAGATGGCTTAGTCATTGCCAGATAGAGATAGAATCTCTGATTAAATGCTCTCTGTCTATCCGTTGGAGCAAGTTCTATATCATTATTTATCTCAAGAAGTTTCTCTCTCTCCAGCTGGGAGAAGATTCCACCATTGCCAAGAGCCGCCGGAATCAATCCGTCATTAGCTCCAATGAGATATAACACCTTGATGTCTTCAAGACGGCTTCTCTCAATATCTCCCAGAAGTACTATATCGTTGCTTGTAGGAATTGTTGCAATTCCTATTGTAGAGAAACCTGCAGACAGAAGTTCAGCATATTCCTTCACTGTTAGGACCTCATCCCCCAGGAACACAATCATCTTGTCCAGTACATCCATTACATATCCATAGATTTTCTCGTAGACCTTGTCTCTGGATACATCTCCCATCTCCTCGTACTTTATGGTCTTCTCCAGAAGTCTGACTTCCACATCATAGCTCTCAATCCAGACAATCAGAGCTTCTGTTATCTCTCTTACACTTACAGTCTTATTGAGTCCTGATGTTTTGATAAATGTACCTATAGGATTATAGAATTTGCTTCGGATATTATTTATCTCCATAAGCATCTCCTGGCTATAGTATCTGTCATCAGGATTTATGGTAAATAATCCGCTAAACTTCTTGCGACCACTTATTCCTGTAGCCAGGAGATAATTATCTAACTTATCAATTTCTTCTGTTGTCAAGTCAGTTATACCCGAACGAAGCAGGCGCATAACAGAAGCATATGAGAAATTCTCTGTAAGAACCTCAAAGAGCGCATTTATCCCTTCTATAAAAGGATGGAATCTCATCTGAGACTCTGCATCAATAAACAGTGGCACATGATATCTGTCAAATATTTCTCCTGCCATATAGTCATAGGAATGAATATCCGCGCACAATACTGCAAAGTCTCTATAATGTAATCCATCTCTTCTGACTCTGGCCTCAATATCTGAAGCCACATACTCCAGCTCTTTTCGGAAGTTTGGCAAATTATAAATTGCAATATGCTCCACTTCTCCATCGTAAGTCTCTCTGTTATTTCTGAAGAGATTCTGCTCCATATGGCGAAGTTCAGGTGCATCTGCAAATCTGCCATCATGACCTACCACATCAGAATTGCATCTGATTATATCATCGATTTCCACATAATTATCCCTTGCAATTGACACAAGCTTAGAAATCATTTTCTTGCTCATGGCAAATACATCATGTTCATCCCACTGGGTAAATATATCTCCCTGGCTATCACAGGTAGCCACAAAATATGCTTTGGAGCACAGCGGAATCATAACCTTGAGAAGCTCATTTTGCACAGGAGTAAATCCTGTAAATCCGTCAAATACTATCTCTGCATCTCTTACAATATTTGACTCAGTAATAACCTCCTGAAGTTTTCCCAATAACTGCTCTGTAGTTATATATTTATCCGCCTTCTTCTGCTCATATGCCTCATATATGCATAGCATATCCTTGGCCTTGTACTCAAAGGCTCCACCTATATCCGAAGTCTCTATAATTTGGCGCAGGTCTGCCGGAGAAATATTGTACTGCTCAAACTCAGAGATTAATGATTTCACCTGATCTACATATCCTGCTCTATTCATATTGCGAGACAACACATCAAGCTCATCTTTGCGCTCCTGAGCCACCTTGCGAATAAGCAGAGACTTACCTGTATCCTGAAGCACTTCCAAAGTATCCGTTCCCAATTCTTCAAAGACACGATAAGCCAATCGATTGAAGCTCAATATATCAATATTCATAATGGCATGCTTCGGATGCATCATAACAAGTCTCTTCTGAGTACTCATGGTAAACTGCTCCGGCACAATTATGATATATTGCTTCTGAGGATTCGCAATTGATTCCTGTATTATATGATTGTATATATAGGATGATTTTCCCGAACCGGAATTTCCTACTATAAACTGAAGCGACATAATCTACCCCCAATTATTTATATTTATTAAATTATAACAAAACACCCCCTGCATAAAGCAAGAGGTGCTAAAACTTTTTCAAAATTTCTATAAAATTTTATACTTCGGAATCAGTATTTCTATCCCAGCTATTCACCGGTGCCTGCTCCCATTTCTCAGTATTGTGCTGTGTATCATTGGTCTTGGACCAGTTTGTCTGATTATAACCACGCTCTCTATCAGCATCAGCTGTCTGATCAAAACCACCGTTGCCATTAAAACCATTCACATTTTCCCACTTATGCTGATCATCAATCTTGATGGCATCATACAGCATAGCACTTGCCTGGAAGTAGTATGGGAAATAATAGAATATACCTACAATATTAAATGTAATTGCTGATAAAATTGCCCATCCGATAAATGATAAGTCAAATACGAATGCATCCCACTTATTTCCATCCATCATTCTGCGGGAGATTTTAAATGCATCTTCGCAAGGCATATCAGGATTCTCTGCAAGAAGATATGGAATCATACGATATTCATACATCTTAATAAGACCTGGAATGATAAATAACAAAGTCCACAAGAATGTAAATAAATCACGCATGAACATTGTGTAAGTCACATTTTTATATCCATGGTCAAATGCAAATGATACCACACCCAAATCTTCATTTCTCTTAATATTGTTGTAGAAGAACTTATTTCCACCAACAACAAGTGGATTGAAAATAAATGCTGTAAGCAGAATGCCTATAGCTGATACAATAATCACAATTGTAATAATTAATCCAACTGAAGCAGCAAGCAATGCACGCATCTGTCTACTATGACCAAATGGCACATGGTTTTCAATGTAGTTCTTGAAACCACGGTCAAAAGAACGACCATATTCATAGTCGCCTAAATCTTTATCATCAAAGTCCTGACTATACTCATCATCAAAGAAATCGTCATCATACCCATCATCAAAGAAATCATCACCATACTCATCATCAAAATCATACTCATATGAATAATCGTCATGTGTAAATTCTCTCAAATCATTTGAATCGATTTCCTTGGTGAATTGAGTAAGCTCTCCTGTCAGAAATGCCAGAAGCAAGCCAATCAAAACCATCTTCCAGTAGTTTCTCTTCACGGCGTCTTTGGCCATGTTTTTAATAACTTTTCTAGACCACATTTTTCATTCCTCCCAAAATAAATATATGACTTAGTTATCGTTCATTTTCGCAAGCTTAGCAGCCTGATCAGCTGCAATAAGAGCATCTATTAACTCCTGAATGTCACCATCCATAATCTTGTCCAACTTGTAAAGTGTCAGATTGATTCTATGATCTGTTACACGACCCTGTGGGAAGTTATAAGTTCTAATCTTCTCTGATCTGTCTCCAGTACCAATCTGTGACAAAGTAGCCTCAGAACGCTCTTCCTGTCTCTTCTGTAATTCAATATCATACAACTTGGTACGCAGAAGAGCAAAAGCCTTGTTCTTGTTCTGCAACTGTGACTTCTCTGTCTGAGAATAAATTACAATACCAGTTGGAATATGAGTAAGTCGAACTGCAGAGTCAGTTGTATTGACACACTGACCACCATTTCCTGAAGCTCTCATTACATCAATTCTGATATCCTTATCCTCAATCTCTGGTACATCAAGCTCATCAGCCTCAGGCATAACCGCAACTGTAATTGTAGAAGTATGAATTCTACCGCCTGACTCTGTAGCTGGCACACGCTGTACACGATGTACACCAGACTCATATTTCAAAATAGAATAAGCACCCTGTCCGCTTACCATGAAGTTGACATGCTTCATTCCACCGATACCAATCTCTTCCACTTCCATGGTCTCAACCTTCCAACCACGAGTCTCAGAATAATGTACATACATACGATAGATTTCTGCGGCAAATAATGCTGCCTCATCTCCACCTGCACCTGCACGAATTTCTACAACTACGTTCTTGTCATCGTTAGGATCCTTTGGAAGAAGCAAAATCTTCAATGTATTTTCAAGCTCTTCCACCTGTGCCTTGGCATCATTTAACTCTTCCTTGAGCATTTCCTTCATATCTTCATCAGACTCTTCTGACATCATCTCAAGAGAATCCTCGATTGTCTGCTTAGCTTCCTTATATTTCTTATAGGCCTCCACAATAGGAGCCAAATCGCTCTGCTCTTTCATCAGAGAGCGAAATCTATTACTATCATTTGCTACATCTGGTTCACTGAGAAGTCGCATGACTTCTTCGTATCTCAAAATCAAATCATCTAATTTATCAAACATTAATATTCCTCCAATGTTCTAAATCCAATCTATCAATCACAAATTATGTATACGCATCGCCCTACATCATACCACAAAAGCTAGAGATGTCCAACCACAATCCTATCATTGTCCTGATAATCCTTGATTACACGCACATCTGCGAAATTATTTTCCAAGAAAATATCTCTTACATCCTGGCCCTGATCAAATCCAATCTCCACAATGAGATATCCACCGTCCTTTAGAAAGTCTGGGGCATCAGCTGCAATCTGTCTGTAGAATCTCAATCCATCTTCATCACCATCGAGAGCCATCATAGGTTCAAAGTCACCCACCTCAGGCATAAGCTTAGCAATCTCAGCCGTTGGTATGTATGGTGGATTAGATACTATTATGTCAAATGTCTGTCTGGCAGGGCCGTACTTAGTACAAGAAAGCCCAGCTCTCACAACCTTCTGCTCCTTGTGTTCTGTGATTCCATCAAATAAATCACCCACATAAAACTCTACTCTGTCTGTGACAGAATTATTCATAACATTTCTACGAGCAACAGATATAGCCTCTCTTGACAAGTCAACTGCTGTACCGTAGACGTCCTCGTTCATAGCAACCAGGCTGATAATGATGCAACCTGAACCAGTGCACATATCCAGGATGTCGATATCCTGATTCTTGTCTGCATCGTTTGCGTCCGCATCTCCTTCGCTAGCACGCTCAGCCTTCTGATTTCTGTCAATATTTGAATCATTTTCAGAATCTGTATTGGCACTGGAATCCGAGTCTATACACCTATCGACCTTCATCTTATGGATAATCTTGTTGACCTCTTCCACCAGATTTTCCGTATCCTGTCTTGGGATCAGCACATGCTCATTTACCTCAAAATCCAATCCCATAAAGACCTGTGAGCCTAATATGTATTGCAAAGGCTCTCTGTTGGTCCGGCGCTTAAGCAACTTATTGTACTTAGCCTCGATTCTCTCAGTAGCCTCTGTTGTCATTTCCATAAAATATAATTGCTTGGACAGACCTGTGGCCGCTTCAAACAGATACCAGGCGTCTAATTTGTAATCAACAACACCAGCCTCTTGAAGAGCAGTCTCCCCATGCTTCAACATATCTCTATAAGTCATCATTGTTCCTTCTTAGTATTTCTCAATACTCTCCCCGTTTATTTTTTTATACTTCGCCAGTTCAAATATTTATAATACCAAATTCATATTTTTCACGTATATCACATATTCTCTTCCTGAAATTTCTTCCAGTCAAAGACAGCTTCCACGCTGGCAATTCCAACTTCTATTATATCATCTGTTGGTTCTGCTGTGGTAAGCCCCTGCAGCCATAGGCCCGGCTTACTTATAATATTTACCAGTTTACTATTGCTATTTCCTGCCCAGCGCAAAATCTCATAAGCCACACCGGCAATGACAGGAATCATGACAAATCTAACCACAAGCTGTAACCATCTGGTATCGAATCTGACAAATATAAATACCAGAATAGATATAAGCATGACAAATAATATGAAGCTTGTGCCGCATCTCTTGTGCTCCTTGGATGATGCACGCACATTTTCCACATTGAGCTCCAAGCCATTTTCTATGCAATTGATGCACTTGTGCTCTGCACCATGATACATGAAGACTCTATGTATATCTTCCATATGAGAAATAATCTTGATATAGGCAATAAATATTACCAGTCTAAGCACTCCTTCAAAGATGGAAACAACAATATCACTTGTTATAAATCTCTCCAGCAATACGGATGCGTAGTAAGGAATCAGGACAAATATGCCCATTGCCAATACTATGGAAAATAGAAATGTAGCCGTAAGCTCAGCATTTTCCTTGCGAGCCGCCTGCTTCGCCTCGTCCTCTGTCATCTTAGATTTCTTCTCAAACTCTTCCTCGTCATCAAAATACTTAGATGACTCCATAAGAGTAGACATGCCAATAACAAGAGAATCAACAAATGAAACCACGCCTCTGATCAGAGGAACCTTATGATACCATCTATCTCTAGGCTTCGCGTCATATTTATCAATATTTATCTCACCGTTAGGAAGTCTAACTGCCACAGCATACTTATCTGCTGCCCGCATCATGACACCTTCCATAACAGCTTGTCCACCAATTCCCGAATACTTCACATTATTTCTCCCAATACTTTAATCTGACAGTCATCTGAATCCTAAAAAAAGAAAAAGGTTGAGGCTAAATTGGCCTCAACCCTATCCGACTTTTTACTGCTCAATACCGTACTTCTTATTGAACTTATCAATACGTCCACGAGCCTGTGCAGCCTTCTGCTGGCCTGTGTAGAATGGATGACACTTAGAACAAATTTCTACGTGAATATCCTGCTTTGTAGAACCTGTTGTAAATGTGTTTCCGCAGTTACATGTAACTGTTGCCTGATAGTAGTCTGGATGAATTCCCTGTCTCATTTCAAACACCTCTCTAAAAATATAATTTAATCTATTTTTGCATGTTCATGTCTGCATCAGACATACACGATACTATTTACATCCCGATAAACAGCTTGTTTATTGTAGCATAGTACCGCATAGAATGCAAGAGGGTTTGAACTAATAATTATATCCGTTGAATGAAACTACTGTATTGGCACCAGTCAACTGGTAAATATGGATACTACCATTACCTGTTTCTTCTCTGTCCTTAAATGATTTCGAACTTGTATCATAATAGACATTCCAGTTTCTGCCTAAATTTGTATCATAATATCCATGTAATTCATTATTGCTATATGTCCATGTTCTGCAATCACAATATTCTTCATTACTATCTGTTGTTATTGTCAAATCATGAGATGACGAACGTAACAAATCCAAATATTTATATCTTGTGAATATAATCCACTCCCGAACAGATTGATACTTTCTAATATAAAATCTACCGTCTTCTTTGGAAGAAGTATACCATTGTAGAGACAAATCAGAACTGTCATAATCGATATACTTCAGATTATTATCGCCCTTGATTGTTACATCTGCAGTCTCCACATCTCCACCATCATGAGTCATAGCCTTCTGATTATTACCCAGAGTGTCACCACCTACAATCAAGAATTTCTGCTCAACTGCATTTATGCTATCAGTCTTCACATACATCTCATTTGCATTTACATATCCTGCATAGAGATTTACATTATGCTGACCATTGTTAAATGTATCTATTATAGTATTTGCATCTGTAGGATCACCATTTTCATCAAAATCTCTCACACCATTGACAGGATCACTGTACCAACCATTAAATGTCCAATTAGCAGAATCACTATGATTCAATTCAGACTGCTCTATATTGTCAACATATTGATAATCCAAAGTGCTTTGATTAAATATAATTAGTGCCTGTCCCACTTTATTGTTGCCATTATAAAATGTCAGCGTGTAATAATTCCAGGTTGCAACGAAATCAATATTTCTACTATATTCATATTTGAATGTAGTATCACCGACAGGAATCACCACTTTATCATCTGTTGCTCTCTCATACTCCCAACCCTGGAAGGTATATCCTGCCACAAGAGGTTCAGGAGCTGTTGGCAGATTAATTGTCTCATCATATTCCACCTGCATTGTATCTACCAATCCTGTTGGATTACCATGAGAATCATATCCTCTGTAGAAGTTGGCGGTATATTTAACAGGAGAATAATGAGCTACAAAGTCCTGATTTTCTGTGACAGTCCATGTATCTCCAGCTTCTATATAGTAAATATTGCCACTTTCATCTACCCAACCATCGAATACATAGCCAGTTCTGTTATTGAGTCTGCTGAAGTTGTATTCATCAACTCCGCGCTTACCAATCCAGTTGATTTCCTGTCCTTCTACAGTGCCACCAATGATTCTGCCATAAATAGCTGATATAGCACCTGCATCAACCGTCTTGGCCTCATCCTGATAGAATCTGGCTGTATAATTCTTACCGGTCCACTGGGCTGTATAAGTAACATCCCGATTTACAGTTACACTGCCACCTACCGGAACCGTACTTCCATCATCACCTCGCCAACCTGCGAAATCATAATTATCTCTGGTTACATTTGGCACATCATATATGCTTCCATTTGCCAGACCTGTATAAGATTTCGAAGCAGTTGTATTGTCATCAAATCTACCACCAGCAGGATCAAATGTGAGATTGTAAGTAATACTATCACCACTGTCGTCCACATCCATATTAGCGCTTACATCACCTGTAACTCGTCCCACATAGAAATCCTTGGTAGCAATCGCTTTGTCTGAACCGGAACTATTGTATATACTGATTCGAACTTCGTAACCACTACCATGTTCCTTCAACTGCATGCCAGCCTGTAGGCTACCGTTCTTGGAATTTTCTATATTATATGCTCCAGTAGAAACCAGACCATAAGTACTTACTATATTATTACTTGAGTCAATTGCAGCCAGACTTATCTGTCCCAGATTCACCTTGGCGAAATCAGAATCATCTGTAATTGCTACATAATCTGGTTCCTCACTATCAACATTGGATGCCATATAGAATCCAACCTTGTTAGGTGCACCATCTCTATCAAATAATAACAGCTTACCTGCTGTAGTATCCTGCATCTGAGGATTTCCAGCATAGGTCAACTCATCCTGTACAGCAGTAGACAGCATGGTACACAACATCTGTGCCTCTGATTCCTCTGTCTGCTGATAGAGTTGCTTCAGTCCTAGTCGGATACATGTCACAAGCATAGCAGAAGTCAGAAGCAAAATCAGAGTAGCAACAAGAAGCTCTGATATTGTAAAACCACTATTCTGTTTTATCTTTCTTACGCTCTTATTCATAATCTCAATTACTCCTGCAATAAGCCTATCTCATATAGACCAGTCTTATCATTTCCAAATCTTGTAACCTGCACTCCACTTACAGTAGATTTCTTCATGTCTGATGTGGAAAATGTAATATCACATTTACCAGCATCCACTCCTGCAGCCGCATCCTTGGTTCTTTCCATATATATTACCTGATCACCAATTCGAGCATTTACACGAGCTGCTGCCACTACTGCTCCCGGCAACATCATCAGAGCCAGAGTGGTTATTATAAGAGCCACCAAGGTCTCCACCAGAGTCTCTCCTGATTTATTACAAGCCTTGCGACACAAATTTGCTTGCACATCAGCTTGTACATTTGCACTGTGACTCTTTGCTTTTAATAGTGTTTTTTCATTTGCAACATTACTAATTATTTTAGAAAAAGTTTCTCTCATATATGTAATCATCTTACTCAGCCCCCTTTAACAGATTATAAGTAGGCCAATATACATAAGTCGCACTACCATTGTTTTTAATAGCAGCATCCATATGAAGTCTACACTTATATGTCTTGCCAGCTGAGATTGGCACCTCTATAAGATATTCCATGTCATAATAATCAGCCACATCATAATTTACGCTTCCACCGGTTGATATCAATTCTGCCTCAGGCATATAACAAGATATCTTGGTGTCACTACTGTTGATTGTATCTGCCACAGAATCAGATAACTTATTCCCTGAGGCTGCTACAATATTGGACACCTGAATATTGATATCCGTAGAAGTTGTAGCATTTACCGGAAGTCCTGCAGTTCCAGCTTTCACAGCTTCATATCTGGCTTTGCACAAATCCTCTGTCACTGATTTAAAAGGTTCTGCAAATACATCAAGCCCTTCAGTTGCAGCTGTAGACGATACTACTGTACTGCCACCAGACCCAGCCACCTCTGCAATTCTCACATATCTGCTGGTATATTCCTTGGCACTTCCAGCAGGTGCAGTCTCATTACTTGTAGATACCATCTGATCAGCCAATGCATAAGCAATTGATTCAGCTACCAGATAAGCCTGTTCATTTGCCCTCTCCTGACGAAGCTTCACCGCGTTGGAAAGAGCTGCTGCAATTATGACAAGTGATACAACTGCTGCCACTATAAAGGCAAAGAAGGCAAAAGATATGGATGCTCCATCTCTGCTATGAAGTTTTCTCTTAATCTGTTTATACATATCTCTTACTCTCCGTCATCATTTACCATCATGAAGTTTACATAATTCGGGCTATCCCACAATACCATGAGATTTACGCCATCCTTCTGTAGATATACTCTACCAAGGGCTCTATAAGTGCCGTTTGGCAGATTCTGCATGTAGAAATCTTTCTCAGATGCAAGTATGTAATCCGGTGTGATTTCATTTCCCTGCAGATCATATAGCTTGTACATAGGTACTAACTCGTAACCTGCCAGAGCTGTTGGGTACAGGTCAAATATAGACTTCAAATCATCCACAACTATCTCTGGGAAGCTTTGGTGACTTCCGTAGAGAGTCTTGGCAACCATTTGAATGGTTCGCAAATCTGGCTCATAGTAGAAGTCTATAATCTTGCCGCTCTCGTTATTTGCAACCGGCACGCTTGTCACATCATTTGTAAGATAATATCCATCAAAGAATGGTGGAACTACCACTGCCGAATTAACTGACTGGATGTATTCCTGAGTCTTGAGAGTAATCTCCTCATCAGAACCACCAGTTGTGCCATAAGGCTTAAATGTAACGAAGTAATTCACAGTGTAATTCAATGCCGTTCCCTTTGAATAGTAGAATACTATCTCAGGTTCCTCTCCATAGAATGTCTGAGTCACACGAGTCTGAGTTGGATAATATCCACTCCAATCCTCTCCAGGCTGATTCCATGTTGCAGCATTTACAAGTGGTGCATAAATGTACTGAGGACTACCAAGCAATATCTTGTGAGCAGACATTTCCTCATGAACAATTGATGTATTATCAACCTGTACACATCTAATCTTCAGATAAGCATATCCCGCAACCTGAGTCCATCTAGCATATACATCTGTATTATCATCGTATAATACTTCGCTTCCTGTAACCTGTACTGTGTATTTACCTGTCACAGGGTCCTTGCGCCACCATCCGTCGAAACGATAAGTACTGTCTCTGTCTTCACCGTCAGGTCTGTATCTATAATATGTTCCAGTAGAATCCACGAGGATTCTTCCATTTTCCGCAGTTGTAAACTGATGGAGTGCTCCAACCTCACGATTAAATTTAGCAGTCTCCGTAAATATTGCTGAGTTATCATTAACATCCGGATACTCAGGATGATATGTGAGTGTAATGTCCTTTGGTATCCATTTAGCGAATACCTGCATATCTCTATCATCCATAGTAACATGTGTTATTGGGTTGCCAGAGAAATCCGATGTAGCATACCATCCGCCAAAAGTGTACTTATCATTATCTGCTGCACGAGTAACTGTTGTAGGCAATGTCAAAATATCATCGTAAAAAGTATTGTCATATATTATTCCATTCGTTACTGTGTTTCCATCAACCGCTCCAACAGTTCCATCACACAGCACTTTCATACCACTCTTTCTAATCAGGTATAATTCTGAAGCTTGTGACATTGAATAATGCTCACCATCCGCCGCTGATGACAATGCTCCTCCATTTACGCTTCGAGCCCAGATTGTATATCCATGGAAGGTACCAGCATCAAACCAACTAGAATCATTATTATTTCTCGGATAAGCGTAATCTGGATTTGCAAGCTTAAAGTCGTGGGCGTCACCAGATCCACCAATCTGAAGGGATGTAGTATCAATACCATCCGTTTTTTCCTTGTAAAGTTTTAATGTTTTATTACCTGAATTAGTACTGTAATAGGTAAAAGTCCAAGTAGTTTTTGGATTACTCATGGCCGCTCCTAAAGTTGCAGTTTCATCGATAATGCTGTCCGGATGATCCATCAAACTTGAAGACGAGCCAATTCTAAACCACAATTCATCTGTCCATACATATGGTGGTTCATCGAAGTGAGCGCCATACAAAGCCTTCATTAATATTCTGTAGCGAGTCCTGCCGCCACTTTGATACGATTCTACTGTAATTCTAGAATCTGTAGCCATATTTGCTACTGCCTTGTTCAAATCACGATAAGCATACTGATTCATACTATTTGAATTTGAAGCAGAACCATAATCTAAATTCATTGTAATCACTTTTCTATCATAATACAGTCTGACTACCAATGTGCCATTTTCAAGGGAAGGTTTAATTGTACTCCAAGGCAATGATACTGTTCCTGCATCAAAGTAATACTGTGTCTCATTTCCATTCATCAGGCGAACCATTTCCTGTCCGTTTGTCCCATCAATGTTATTGATGCTCTGTCTGTATGCATTTGTATTAATTGTACTAATTAAGTTTGTCAGACTTGTCGTGTTTAAAAGTGCCTGTTTTTTCGCTACAGTATTGGCCGCAGAGGTTATATCCATTGACTTCTGTAAAAGGTAAGTCTTATTCTCATTTGGTACTGCCAAATCATTAAAGCTAGTTCCAACAAGCTCATTTGTTCTATCCTGACGATATATTTCTAAACGCACTGGAGTATTCGCACCTATATGCCACTGAGCTACTGCAATCATTGCTTCCTTTGGCATAGTAGCAGCGGTATATGCTGTCAGTCCGTCATATGAGCCTCTATCCATTACCTCTGCGTATTTATAATATACCCATCCACCGAATTCACAACCAGACATGTTAAGTTGAATTGCTCCTGTTGTTGTCTGGTTAATAAAGCCTACATTTGCCAGAGGCATACCATAAGGTACTTCCTCAAATGTATGATAGCCTTTGATTGAGCCATCATTGTATGTTCCACCATTTAAATCGTAGAACATCTCAAACTGTTTTCTTCTATAGTAAGCCTGACATACATAAGTCTCATTGTCGCCTACATTTCCAATAAGCGGTGTATGAGATGCGCCATAGTGATCCAGCTCGAATCCGTCATCGTCAGGAAGCAATTTATCATTAGAAATATTGCTACCTACGATACCATCATCATAAGTCACTCCAATACGCTCTTTCTGCTGGGTATCATGATATGTATAAGCATTTCCACCACTAACTGTATTGAGATAATATTTATCAACTCTATAATATCTCGCTCCCTGGCCTCTGTAAGTTACTACATATGTACCAGGTGCTGTAATATCTATCTCTACATAAGCAGCTCCCGCAGCAAGGGCAGCCTGCAATGATATATGACTAGAGGTATCATACTGTATGTCTATATCTTTTGCTTCATCTCTTGTTCCGTCCGCAGCAAAGAATAGAGCCTTGTATTCATCGGTATCATTATATTTGTGCAAATCATAACCTACTACATCAGCAGTCTTTGGCAAATAGATGCGTCTGGTATATGAACCGCCAACCCAGTCCTCAGTAGAATATGTATTGTACTGAGGCTGATATATAGAAGAGCCCCATCCATCATTGTTGGAATCATATGCACAGAATTCTACATTTACCGGATAATTATCAATCTTCTCATAGATAGCATATACATCTCCCCGTTCAATTACATCAGTCGTAATTGTAAGAGTCTGCGCCTGTTCCTGAGCAATTTCTGATGGCAGAATTGTGGAATTCAATCCAGCATCCCAACCATTTTCTGTAGTAGCCCATCCAAAGAAATGATATCCACCTACATTAGAATGTGCTTCCGTGGTAATTGTGTACTTATTACCAGTCTTCACAACAACTGCTCTACCGATGTATCTACCGATAGATGTAGTTCTGGTATTGTCATTATAGATACGGTAGTGCATGCGCACATACTGAATTGTATCTGTCATATAGAATCTGGCATACACATCAATGCTTTGTGTCACTGATTCCAAAGGGTTATTAATATTGCGTGGAGTCACGCCCTCCCAAGGAGCTACATTTCCCGCCATAATATTGTAGAAGCAATCACTTGCCAGATATATCTTGCCGCGATATTTTCTACCACCGTCTGTTGGGAAATAACTATCTGCGCTATCTGGCACATAGTAATATGTCTGTCCCTCGTATGTGAACTCCCAGTATAGAATTGCCTTCTCACGACCTGCCAGCTGATAGTTCTGCTGTGGGATAAATGCATTGGTATATTCCTGAATCTCCTGGTGCGCTACTATAGCATTAGCATAATCTTCTGTGAAATAATATTTACCATCATTAGTAGGAATAAGTGGATCCGCCAATGTGATTTCTCCTGCATCCTTAAGTTCCAAAGCCTGGTCGCTGTAGAGGAATCTAACTGTCAGTCTGCTGATTGCATCATGCCAGTCACCATATTGGTTGAGAGTCTTACCATTTTCCAAAATAATCATAGGATAAGCATATCCCACCAGAGATGCTGTGCCATCAGTCAATTTATATGGAACTGAATTGAATCCGTAAGATGTGTCTGTACGGAAGGCAAATATTCCAGAACCAAATCCGGTCTTGGTTGAATCCTTCATAGCGCTGGCACTTCTGTCTGAACCAATCTTGTTGCTCTGAGGGATGTCAAAGCTTGCTGGCACATAATATAGAGCTGACTGCTCCGCAGTTCCTGCAACTGTTGTGTAAAATGTTGCTGGCGCAGGATAATCAAGCACTCCTCCGAAGCTGAATACTGTATATGAATCAGTAACTGAAGCTACAGAAGATGTGGTCATACCTGCAATCTTGCCACCTGCTGCTAATGCCTGGTCAATTACAAAACCTGCACTAAATGATCCGTTAATTGTTGATGTATCAGCACAGCTTCCTATCAAGCCACCGATATTGCTTCCACCTAAGTAGCAATCTGCATAAGATTTATTAAGAGTAACCTTTGCAGCATTTCCCACAAGACCACCTGCATATTGAGTCGCGCCTGTGATTACTGTCGAAGCAGAAGATAGAGAAATCTCAAGCTCTCTGCCAGACTCTCCAATTAAGCCACCAATATTTCTCGCACCATTCATCCAATCAGATTTTGCTGCGTCCATTCCCTGATTGTATGTATCAGCACTCATATACTGCTGGCATCCATTAACCTTCACCTTGCCGATGCCATCTGGAATGCTACCAACCAATCCACCTATAGAACCATTTGCCGTAGAAGCAGAACCCTTGATCTGTTCATCAATAAGAGTTAC
Source organism: Lachnospiraceae bacterium (assembly GCA_017634455.1). Taxonomy (GTDB): domain Bacteria; phylum Bacillota; class Clostridia; order Lachnospirales; family Lachnospiraceae; genus JAILFK01. Next base: position 30,566 of record JAGBNK010000036.1, on the reverse strand, counting down.
ATATTCTATCTTGTCTCCTGTGAATTCTGAGAAAAGACCTGCATTGGTTTGGCCTGCTGTATCCACAATCAGTCGTTTAATGAAGTACTCTCCGACTTTGCTGCCGCCAGAGTATGATTCCAAATATCTATTTGTTATAGGGATAAATTTGCGAACCGAGCCACCTGACTCATATGTGTCGCGCCATTCATCACCTGTGAAATCAATATCATCAACCTGTACAGCCTTCATCTCTGTGAAGTTCTCTGACTTCATAGCTGTAAGGAAATCCTGCAAGTCAAGTCCTGATGTAGCTACATCTAAATTCTGTAAATGTCTACCACATTTCACATCTGCTGTATAAGTGCCATGGTCATTAGACTTAGAATAGTACAATGAGTTGGTAGTAACCTTCACCTCTGACATAGAATCTGTAAATGCATGGTCAGTTGTTTCAGCAGAAACAGATATTTCTACATCCTCACCAGGAATGAAGTTTCTATCTGTAATTGTGCCATCAGTATTGAGAATCTGTCCAAATCCATTTATGGTAATGAAACCATTGGTTGAGTCTGTCAGGAATCCTATTCCATCATCTGCAATAGAACCATATGTATCCTTGAACTGCATGTTGTTCTTCAAGCTATCAAGGACAATTGTCACGCTGGATGTACGCATCTTGGTCCAAGGATCCATCATAAGATTTGTAAGCTTAATCTGCTGTACTGCCTTGGCACCAGAATTCACTCCTGTTGTTGTAATAGTCAGGAGATATTCCTTGTCCTTGGCTTCTGAACCGGTAGCACATACAGCAACCTTGGCCTTCAGCTCCTCACCATTTTCAATCTTGGCAACTCCGTATACCTTTACTTTGTTGTCATTCATTGAAGATGTGGAACCATCGAAGTATCCAACTACTTTTTTGTTTTCTTTCTGATATTCGAGACGCTTCGCGCGATTTTGGCGCAGAGTTTGATTAGTATTTACATCATTATAGAAATCACCATATGTTCCATCCTCAAAGTAAAATACTGATTTAACCTGTAGACTTATATTGTCATACTCCACTACCCATCCGTCTGCATAGAGATCATCAGCTACCTGACCTTCTAAGAGAAGGGTTTGAATGGAACCTCTGTCAGTTCCTGGATTGGCAGTAATCATATTGTAATCATCTGGATTAACATCAGGAATTCCCACTGGCTCCATAATGCCATTGGCTCTGTCCTTAGAAGTGAGAGTAATTGTAGAATCTGCATCGAAAGCAACCACAGAAACCAGCTGGCGCTGAGCAGCTTCGAAAATAATCTCTGCATTCTTGTCAGCCTGAGTCTGCTTCATATTTCTTCTTAATGCAAAAATACCCAAAAAGGCTACCGCCGCCAGTATTCCCATGATTGCCACAACCATAAGAACTTCTGCCATTGTGTAACCCTTTGTGAGTCTGTCTCTATTATGTTTGTTAATGAAACTTCTTGTATTCATTTGCAAACTCCCCAATCTATCTGTAATTAGAATGTGCACATTCTATATATCGCATAAAAAATATACTTTCCTATGTTTAGTTTACCATTTTCTGCCTATTCTTTGAATAGATTCGGCGGGTTTTTTCATTATTTTCTATCCTTCTATTAAGTTTTTCGACATAAACCACGATATAGTTAATGAGAGAAATAACGAAATTGTCTGATTTCTCTTGAAGCCACCATCAAAAAATAGTATTCTATATATAAGAAGAGATGGTCGCACCAAACTATAAACTATATGACCATTAAAAGGAGGAATGACTTATGAAGAAAATGAATAAAAAGGGATTTACAATGGCTGAATTGCTTATAGTTGTAGCAATCATCGCCGTATTGGTAGCAATCGCTATCCCAATTTTCACATCACAGTTAGAGAAATCAAGAGAGGCAGTTGACGCTGCAAATTTAAGAGCAGCATATGCAGAAGTAACTTCTAGCGTACTTACTGGTGATACTGCAAAAACAATTAAAGTAGCTCAAAAGCAAACTAAGGCAGATTGGCAGACTACAATTGATTGGCCAGCAGGTTTTGCAGCTGCAGACATTAAAGCTCCAGCAGGTGCTGCAGCAGCTGATTATTGGGAAGTTAAATGGGATTCTACTAACGAAAAAGTTGTTGCTCAGTAAAGTATAAAAAATATTCGCCCCCTACCGGTTATACTGGCAGGGGGTTATTTTTGTGCAGCCATGCTCCTTTCCTCCTTAAGTAACAGTAAAAAAAGAATGCACCAAAACAAGGCGCATTCTTGTAGATAAATCTTTTCTCACTATCCTTACTTCAATCTATTGTATCCATATTCTACCATTGCAGAATTGATTCCAAAATTAAAACCCTTTCCGTAACAATATGTGGTTACATTTCCTTGAATTTCCTGTGCTTTCGCTTTCACATCTTCCTCACTAAGAAATACAGTATTATGATCTAGTTCAACAACATACCCTTTATTCTCTACATCATAATATAAATTTGAATACTCTATCTGATATATGTTCAAAAAATCTCTAATCGCTACTTCCGTCTCTGGAGATTCCTCAGAAGAAAATATCATTCTAGTCAAATGATAATTGAAATTAATTCCTATACCATTATCGTCATATTTTATATTATTATTTTTTAACATTCCTTTATCAGACATTACGCCGTTAATATAAATGATTAATATAATAATAATGATTCCCCAAAGCAATCTCTTTGCAAAAGATTTCTTTTTGCCTTTTACATATCTTGGATTTGGCTGTTGATAAGCACTATGTCTAACATCATCATAGTAACCACCTGGTGCATATATCGGTCGAGTTTTCCTTTCCTCCTTTTTACCACTGCTATAAGTTCCAGGCTTTCCCCATTCATCTTTCACATATTTATTACTCACAATCAATCCCCCATTTTTTAACCACTTATGCTTCTAATTTTCCTACAGAAATGGCACCATATAAACAGGAATATAATTAATCCCATTTTCCCAATTATAATCCTTCGTATGAACAACATATTTATCTTTAATACGTCTGCTGAACTTATCACAAAATACATCCAACGATTTATGTGATCTGTAATTTCCAGATTTAATCTCAAAAGGACATATTTTATCACCTGTTGAAGTCAAAAAGTCCACCTCATATGTATGATTAGATGTTTCACTTTTCATTGTATAGTAAAACAGATTATTGCCCTTTGCCTTTAGCATTTGAGCAACCACATTTTCATATACATATCCTAAATTCGCCTCAAGCTTATCCGAAAGCAATTTATTGTATATAATATTTTCCGTGTATTTTTTATCTTTAAAAGCCAGGGTAATAAACAATCCCACATCTGATGTAAACAATTTATAGTGTTCCAAGTCTCGTTCCAAAGACATGCCTACACTAGGGTCATTTGCATGATATGCAATATTAATCGTATATGAACTCAACATATCAGGTAACAAATCAAAAAGTTGATTTGCGCGCATTCCCTCTTTTGCACTAGCAAATATATATCTCGATGCATTTCCACTTAAACTTGCAGGTATAGAATCATAAACATTTCCAGCTAAGCCCGAATTATCAATTTTAGTAAAATCCTCTTCATACAGATCTATAATGCTTCTTTTTGTCTCATCTACAGCTTGTAGATTGTTTGTCTCCAAATATGTTTCTATTGCCTGAGGCATACCCCCAACGAGCATGTACAGTCTAAATATCCTCATTAGATTTCTATGCAAAACATTTCCCGCAGCCTTCTTTTCTGATAGCAATACTCTGATTGTCTCAGCGGTCACATCATCATCTATAGCCCATAGAAACTCTTCGAAATCCATCGGATACATATCTATTTTGTACTCTTCACTTGGAATCAAAATATCCTTGGTATTCTTCTATATGGACATTAATGAACCCGTTTCAATATAATTATATCTTCCATCAGCCACTAGATACTTAATTGCTTGTCTAGCTTTCGGAAGCAATTGTACTTCATCAAATATAATTACAGATTCCTTTTCATAAAGTCTCGTTCCAGTCAGCTGCTGTAACTGCAAAAAGAAAAAATCCAGATTATAAGTATCTTCAAATAATTCAATTATCTCTTTGCTGGCATGCGCAAAATCCAACAATATATATGATTTGTACTCATTCTTTGCAAACAGCTCCGCTATAGTAGACTTACCAATACGCCTCGCCCCTCTAATTAGAAGAGCATACTTATCACTACGATTATTTTTCCACTCAAGAATTTCTTCATAGATTTTTCTCTTAAACGCCTTATTTCTCATACATTCAGCTTCCTTTCTAACTCGAGTATAACGCAAATCCCCGTTCATGTAAACCGAATTTATACGCAAATCCCCGTTCGTTTATCGCCAAATACTACGCAAATCCCCGTTCATTTATTGCCGAATACTGCGCAAATCCCCGTTCAAGCAGTCAATAGCCTATAGGTGCAGATATAATTATTCATTCCATCAATTACAGCCGTACTTTAAAATGTACCATAGCCAACTAATACGGATAAAATGAATTGTTTCTTCTAAAACCACCGTCCTTCAAGCAAGGGCAATCGCATAAGTACGGACATAATCAAGATAATCCAGAAAAACATCTGTATCCAGATTCACATCACGCTTACAGCTACGGACAAAACGACTTATTTCATTAATTATATCCGCCCTCTGAGTCAAACCTTGCCAGCAAATACGGACATAATGAATTGTTTCTTCTAAAACCACCGCATATCAAGCAGAGGTTGACGCATAGATGCAGACATTATTATAAAAATCAAGAAAAACCTCTGTATCTAGCGCCGTGCCCAATCCCCTATAATCTCAAACCCTTCCGGTTCGACATGACATGGCAGAAACAGTATCTCGACTCCCGCTTCTATCGCATCATTCCATGCGACACCAAATTCTGGATGAGTTGCTACATGAGGCTTCACCTCTATCACTCCATCCATCTGAATAACGAATGCCAGTGTTACATCATATCCATCCTGCTTCGCCTGAATCAATTCTCTGATATGCTTCACACCTCGCTCAGTTGGAGCATCAGGGAAATATCCCATGCCATCTATCTCAAGAGTACAGCCCTTCACTTCCATGAGATGCTTATGAAGCACTCCTTGAGAATCAGTTCTCTCCATATAGAAATCTATTCGAGATTTGCCGTAAGTATACTCTGGCTTAATCACATCATAGTCCTGTGTTTCCAACCATTCCTTTACAACTTTATTAGGAGCCTGACTATCTATATTGAATAGAACCCCAGTGTTTTTACGGACAGCCACCAGATCGTATTTAGTCTTGCGATTGGGATTTCCAGGCGCTGTAAGCCATACCTCACATCCAGGAATCAGTAGCTCTTTACAGCGACCCGTATTCTTCACATGTACCACTTCCACTTCGCCATCTATCTCCACCTCTGCGATAAATCGATTTGGCCTGCGTATAAACTTACCTTTATAAATGTTAGAGTATCTCATTCAATCAAATCTCTCTTTCTTCACTCATTTAGCTCACATAAAAGTTTTCAATTATTCATTGCTCTTTTATTCATCGCCCATTCAGCTCACTAATAAGTTATCAATCTTTCTTTGACAATTTAATTCTTTCCAATTCAGCTAATTTTAAAAATCTCAAGCTTTCTTTCAAGTTTTCCTTTAAAATTTCTTCCAAACTGTCATCCTCTATCTACTATCGCCTATGAAAAAGCCCTCCTAGAAGGAGGGCGCAATCTTTCATATCACTATCAATGCTCAGCCAACAACTACTGTTAACATGCTGTTGTGCAGCTTTATTCAAAGCTTATCATCTACTTCTATGCAGCTTCATCCACAGCTTATCATCTACTGCTGTGCGGCTTCATCCAAAGCTTCGTCAGTTACCTGTTCCTCGACTTCAGGCAAACCTGCATCTGTAGTCTTGCCAACAAGAGTCTCATAGAATGTAGCATTTACAGTTACATTTACCGCACCTGTAATAGCTGTATTAGTATTTACCGAAGCGCAGCCTACATCAGTAATGAGGCATCTATACTTGCAATTAGACAACTTCTCTAAAATAGTAATAGCCTCATCATAACTGCCACAGGTATAAGCCAGCTGGAATTCTCTGCGAACCTGATTCTTGTCAACTGTTACAGGCTCGAAGTTAATTGAGTAAGAAGATGTATTTGCCAACAAATCATTTAGGAAATTGATTTCATTGGTACGGTTGTTGTAGCTCTCCATCTTGGATGCATCGCCGTCCATTTTCTTCAAATCTTTGGCCATCTTCTCGTACTCTTCCACTTTGGCATTGGCTATTGTAAGCTCAGCCTCCACAGATGATTTGCGTGACTCAAGCTCTGCCTGCTGGTCTCTAAGTGGTATATCAACTACATAATAATAAAATACTACCAACAGAAGCACTGCAAGGACTATCAGTAATATTCTCTCTTTTTGTGTAAAATCTCTACTCAAAAATTTCATTTACTCGCCCTCACTTTCTGTAGTTTCTTCTCCAACATCATTGAGATAAATAGTAACCTGAGCGGTTGCTCCACCCACACCATTTACAGCTGTGACGGTTGATGAACTAGAATTATATACCGTTCCATTGTCATTGGTTGTAGCAGCAACAACTTCACAGTGGTCTACCATATCATCCTTTTCAAGTTCTGCTGCAATAGCGCCAACCTCCTGGAAAGATACTCCTGTAATTGGAATATTTACCTCATTTCCTGTGATAGTCCATGCTCCAACCTCAGCCTTGGTCAGGATATATTTATTAATCAGTTCCACAACTGCCACTCTATCCTGCAGAGCCATCTCATCAGGTGTCATTCCAGAATATGTATAATGAGCATATTTCTCTTCCATATCGCTATAAGAATCAATCTTGTCATAAGCCGCCTGAAGCTCGTTTTCCATAGATGCAACTTCAGCTGCCTGCTTATTGTATGCAATCAATCGATCCACAACCAAAAACTTCGACAGAAGACAGGCTACTATAATAATAGCTACAATAGCAGGAGCCATAACCTCTATCTTCATTGGAGTTATATCAATCTCAGCGAAATTGATTTTGTCCTTAGTTGGATAGCTCGGTTTGATTTTGTTTAAAACATTTTCTTTTCTTCTACTTATCTTTTCCATAACAACCATCCTACAAATCTTTCAAAATTCCAACTGTCTGTAGTATTGAATCCCCTTCCTGCTGTCTGCTGTGATCAGCTCCGCAGAACTTCTCCCAAGCAGAATAAACTGGAGCTTCCAAATGTTCAGCAATTGCATCTCGTAAGTTTGGTATATTGGCTCCACCGCCGCATACCCATATCTCATCCAAGTCGTTGTCCTGCATACTATATCTCAAGAAATTCATAGTACGCATCAGCTCAACTGATATATTGGTAAATGCATTCTTGCATTCCATGCTATTCTGACAATCCTTGTGATTTGTGAGCAAATATGTATGAGCTATATGCTCATCAACCCCCATAGACTCAGCCAATACAGTATCAACATTTCTCAAACCTATATCAAGAACATGTGTCGCCAGATACTCCTCTCCATGGAATACATCCACACGAATTGATCTATATCCCAAATTCAGCAGGAGATAATCTCTGGTTGGATGTGTCTTCTCATAATCTCTAATGAGTGCTCTGTATGATGACAAAATAGGTGCAGCCTTTACCAGCTTCAAGCCAGCCTTGCGAAGCACCGCTCTCACATCATCTATGAGAGCCTTTGGCACTGCTGCTGCCAATACATCCATTGTATTTTCCTCTTCATCTACAGCACGCATTGCATAATCAAACATATAATCCTTTAATTCCTCTGTGATATAATCACGGAATTCATAAGGTAGATTATATAGCAACTGATCTGCATTCATGAGTGGCATAGTAACATTTCTCACATATACACGCTCACCATTCAGTACAATAGCCGCCTTAGATGCTGAGATGCCATTCTCCTTCATGGTCTCACGGATGAATTCTCCCATTGTCTCCTGAGATACAATGATTCCATCCTTTAAGAGATTTTCCGGTGTCTCAACAACCACTGTTTTTTTGATTTTTCCTCCTGATACCAGAACCATTTTCAATCGATCATGTCCGATATCAATTCCTAATACATTTGCCATAACAATTCCTCAATATTATATTTGTATCATCTCTAAATACCACTGAACCAAAGGATTACCAAATATTAGCATCACCCATGCCGCTATTGATATAAATGGTCCAAATGGAATTCTCTCTCTACCTCTCGCAAATACCAAAGCCACAACTGCAGCCAGAATCACTGTAAACATACCAGCCACAAGTCCTAAATACAGGCCTACTACAAAGAATAATTTAATATCTCCGCCCCCCAGGGTATCTTTGCCAAGCATTTTATCCATCACCAGTGACAGTACCAGAAATGCAATAGCAAAACCAAAGGCTGCGCCTACATGTATTACTATATAATTTATATCGACATTAATAAATGGTAGGCTTAATACCCATGCAATGATTGCTACAATAAGTGTGCCATTTGGAATTTCATATATTTCTAAATCCACCAGACTCAGACAGAACAGACAGCATGCAAATACAAAATCTCGCAAGTACAATACTGACACTCCGTCCTTCACCAGCATAACCACGCTGATTATGCCAAAGAGCACTTCTGTTATAGGATATCTGATAGAAATAGGTTCTTTACAATATCTACATCTACCTCTGGATGCCACATAGCTTACAATTGGAATCAAATCCAAAGCACCTAATTCGTGCTGGCAGTTAGGGCATATGCTATGTCCCTTTACGAAGCTCATATTATGAGCTATTCGCCATGCTGCACAATTGAGAAATGATCCAAATACAGTGCCTAAAATAAAAGCCAAAATCACAAAGTATGCAACCATCCAGGTTTCTAATTCGCTTAATTCAAAAAGTACCATCTTACATCGCTCCATACATGCTAAACATTGCAATGTAAATTGCGATTACTACATATCCGGCAAAGGCTGCAATTACAACCAGTATAGCCGGCTCCAACTTGGCCAAGGCCTCGCTGATAGCTGTAGCAAGTTCTGCATCATAGTACTCTGCAATAGTCGAGAGAGTCTCAGACAATTCACCTGACTCCTCACCAACCGCAGTCATGTCTGTCAAAATATCCGGCATGCAACCACTGTCTCTCATGGCATCACCAAGTGTACGACCTTCCTCAATCTGTCCAGTCATCTTGCCCACTTCCTGTGAAATGTAATAGTTGTCCATGGCCTTGGCGGTAATGCTTACAGCCTTGGTAAGTGGAAGTCCTGCCTCAATCATAATTACCAATGTGTTGGCAAATTGAGATGCGGCGTTGAGTGTCTGAATATTTCCCAAAACAGGAATTGATAAGCCTGCTTTGGCAATCTTGATTCGACCTTCCTCTGTATTGCCATAAATCTTGTATGCCAAAAATGCCACAATTGCAATTCCAAGAAGTAATCCCCAGTATTTCTGGAAGAAATTGGATAGTACAATCAGTGAAACTGTAATTGCCGGAAGCTCTGCGTCCAATCCGTCAAATATTTCTATAAATGTTGGAATAACCTTGACCATCATGACGATGATAACCACAATTCCCAATACCAATACGAAGGCCGGATACATAAGAGCGCCCTTGACCTTGGCGCCAATCTTGGTCTGCTTGTCGAAATGCTCATACATGGATTCAAAAGCAGTATCCAGATTTCCTGATTCCTCACCAGCTCTTATGGATTCGATAAATGTTGGTGGAAGGAAGTTTGCTCCATTTTCCTCGAAGCTGGCTGCCAATGAACGACCACCTTCTACATCTGTAGCCACTTTCTTCAGAAGCTTCTTCAGAGGCTTGTCAGTAGTCTTCTCATAGACCAGATTTACCGCTCTTGCAATTGGTATTCCAGACTTCAATATAATTGCAAATTGAGAACACATAACCGTGAACTCTTTGTTATTCAATTTGTTGCCACCAATCTCCATGGTAAGGAAGCTCTCACGGTTTTCCTCCATTGGTGTCACTTTCAAAACCACATCACAGTCAGCTTTGATACGGTCAATGGCATCCATCTCGTTGTAACCTTCGATTACACCCTTGACCTTGGCACCGTCTTTGGAAATTGCGGAATACTTATATGTAATCACAGCTCTCTCTCCTTTTTATAACTCTCACATACTACAATGCATATTTGTTAATAAATGTTGGATCCTTGGCATATGATTTGGCTGTATCTCTGGTGATAAGTCCCTTCTTCACCAGCTGAACCAAAGCCTGATCCATTGTCTGTCCTCCGATTGCTGCAGAAGTAGCTACTGCATTGGCAATCTGAGGTGTGTTGCCCGAACGGATAAGATTTCTAATAGCATCTGTAACCGGCATGAATTCTGCACCAAGAGCTCTACCGCCACCTACCTTTGGCAGAAGCTGCTGAGTGATTACCGCCTGTAAACATGTAGATAGCTGCAGACGAATCTGATTCTGTGCTCCGTCAGGGAATACCTGTACCATTCTGTCAATGGAATCAGCTGCACTTCCTGTATGAAGTGTACCGAATACCAAATGTCCAGTCTCAGCTGCTGTAATAGCTGTCTCAATTGTATCCTTGTCACGCATTTCACCAATAAGGATTACATTTGGATCCTCACGAAGGGAAGCTCTAAGTCCCTCTGAGAAACTCGCTGTATCTTTGCCAACCTCACGCTGGTTAATAGCACATAAATCTGGCTTGTAAATGTATTCAACCGGATCTTCCAATGTGACTATATGACTCTTATGAGTATGGTTAATCTTGTCAATTAAAGCTGCAAGAGTTGTTGATTTACCAGAGCCGGTCTCTCCTGTTACAAGGACGATTCCCTTATGTAAATTCACCAAATCCAAAACTGCTGGTGGCAATCCAAGTGTTTCCAAATCAGGAATCTTTTCACTGAGCAATCTAAGTGCCACAGATGGAATTCCCTGCTGTTTGAAAATGTGAATACGGCAACGGTTGCCGGCAAATGTACCTGCTGAATCCAGCTCTCCCACTTTCATCAATGTGGTAAATCCAACTTCACCTGCCAAGGCTCTGGCATATGATAAAGCATCATCAGCTGAGATAATCTCCTCAGACATATTTTCCAGACCACCACTAACTCTATACTTAGGTGGCAAGCCAGCAATAAGATGGATATCTGATGCGCCATCCTGTTTTGCCTTGGCCACAAGCTCATCAACTGTCATCATAACTTAATCCTCCTCATTTGTAACACGCATTACTTCTTCAACTGTGGTTACGCCCTCTAACATCATGCGGATAGCATTTTCACGCATAGATACGAAACCGCTATCTGCTGACTTCAATTTCTCTTCAATAACAGAACGACGCTCCTTCTCAGAAATCATCTCACGAACAGCCTGATTCATAGGAAGCATCTCAAATATGGCAGCTCTGCCTCTGTAACCTGTATTGAAACACTCAGGACAACCTGTTCCACGATAGAATTTCATACCTGGTCTCTTTGGCAGGCGCAAATCCTCCAACTCCTCAATAGAAGGATCATAAGCAGTCTTGCAATGTGGACATATTCTACGAACCAATCTCTGTGAAATGATACCTCTCAAAGCCGAAGCTGTAAGATAAGGCTCCACTCCAATATCCTGTAATCTCTCAATAGTACCAACTGCATCATTGGTATGAATTGTAGATAATACAAGACGACCGGTAATAGCGGCACGCATGGCAATCTCAGCAGTCTCGCCATCACGAATCTCTCCCACTGCTACAATATCCGGATCCTGTCGAAGTATTGCTCTAAGACCAGCGGCAAATGTCATTCCTGTCTTCTCATTAATCTGCACCTGATTGACACCGTCAACATTGTACTCAACAGGATCTTCAAGTGTAACTAGATTAACTTCCGGTTTATTCAATTCATTTATCATGGCATACATTGTAGTTGTCTTACCAGAACCGGTAGGTCCAACCAGGAGGATAACTCCTGAATGCCATTTCATCATCTTGTCAAATATTTCTTCGTCGCGACCAGTAAGTCCAACCTTTTCCTTGGTTACTCGTCCATCGGACTTATCAAGAAGTCTGGCAACTATTTTCTCACCGTATACTGTAGGCAAAGTAGATACACGAAGGTCGATGTCCTTACCTCTCACATGTACATTGAAACGACCATCCTGTGGTACACGCTTCTCTGAAATATCAAGTCCTGATATAACTTTGATACGGGAAATAACAGAATTCTGTAAATCCTTTGGCACTGTGAGAATCTCTCTCATAAGTCCATCAATTCTCATACGTACATATAAGTCTTCTTCTCTAGGCTCAATATGTATATCACTGGCTCTCTCATCAACAGCACGCTCAATGATGGAGTTAACCAATCTAATAGTAGGTGCATTGGATACAGAATCATCACCAATGACATTGGTGGTAAATGCTGTAGCCGGTGTTACACTGTCACCATTTGCCGACGCTGCAGACTCCATCTTCATCTCTTCGATAGCCTTGGCAGCACCCTCATTTCCATACAATACCTGGATTGCATATTCCACTGAAGAAGATCTGGCAACCATAGGTACAACCTTCTTGCGGGCTGACTTCTTAACTTCCTCAATGGCATAAAAATTCAGAGGATCGCTCATGGCGAGATAGATTTCATCTCGCACTATCTGTACCGGAACTACGCCATATTGTTTGGCGATAGTCTTTGGCACAGCTGAAGCGAGCTCAATAGGAATCTTCACCTGAGTCAGATCGATATATTCAATACCCAACTGCATCTGTAGAGATTCAATGAGCTGATCCTCTGTGATAATATTATGCTCTATTAATACTGTTCCTAAACGATCTTTGGTTTCCTTCTGAATTTCTAGAGCGCGATTCAATTGTTCTTCATTAATTGTACCAGCTGCTATTAGTAATTCACCAAGTCTCCTGTATCCTGCCATATCATAATCCCCTTTTGATCATACACTGCCCTCACCGGCACACTATGTTCTTTATATATATTATTTTACACTATTGGCAGAAAAACTCAATTATTACGCAGTATTTTTTATTTATTTACATATTCTATTGATGTAATTAAATCTTATTTTATTAAAATGATGTTAAATAAAATCAAATTATATTGCATTAAATGATGTAAAATGCGCCCAGATCTTATCGCATTCTGTTGTTAAGTCTGGCAACAACTTCCGCATTGGACTTGGTATGAGCAAATAAATTTAGGAAACTCTCTACCATCTCGTCCTTTTTGGCACCATTTACACCTCTATAAATCTTGTCCAGAGCCTTCTGCTCATCTTCAGACAGAAGTAAATCATCTCTTCTGGTTCCAGATTTCACAATATCAACTGCAGGGAAGATTCTCTTCTCAGACAGCTTTCTGTCCAGGATAAGTTCCATGTTACCTGTTCCCTTGAACTCCTCGAATACCACATCATCCATCTTGCTTCCTGTATCTACAAGAGCTGTGGCCAAGATTGTAAGGCTTCCGCCCTCTCTCATATTTCTGGCTGCACCAAAGAATTTCTTTGGCATATGAAGAGCTGCTGGATCTAAACCACCTGATAAAGTACGACCTGATGGTGGTACTGTAAGGTTGTATGCTCTTGCAAGTCTGGTAATGGAATCAAGCAAAATCATAACATCCTGCTTATGCTCTACCAATCTCTTGGCACGACCCAATACCATCTCCGATACTCTCTTATGATGCTCTGGAAGTTCATCAAATGTAGAATAGATAACCTCCACATTCTTGCCCTCAATAGCTTCCTTGATATCTGTTACTTCCTCAGGGCGCTCATCAATAAGCAAAATAATTAGGTGCATATCCGGATATGCTGTAGTTACTGACTTGGCAATTTCCTTGAGAAGTGTAGTCTTACCAGCCTTTGGCTGAGATACAATCATACCACGCTGCCCCTTACCAATTGGAGATACCAAATCCACAATTCTCATGGCAACAGATGATTTCTCCTGCTCCAGACGAATTCTCTCGTTAGGGAATACTGGTGTCATATCCTCGAAGTTCGGTCTGCGCTGTGCAGCCTCAAGTGGAAATCCATTGACAGAGTTCATAAGCATCAAAGCTCCGAACTTATCATTTGGATTGTTCTTCTTGGTCTTGCCTTCTATGATATCTCCAGTCTTGAGATTAAATTTACGAATCTGAGATGGAGATACATACACATCATTTTCACCAGGCATGTAATTCTCACAGCGAATGAAGCCGAAGCCGTCTGCCATAACCTCGAGAATTCCGTTACATGGTTTGGCATCTTCAGCTAGCATCTCAAGCTTGCTGTCTCTCTTCTGAGATTCTTCATCAGTGTTATCATCTCTATTCACTGAAGTACCTCTGTGTTCAGAAGTCCCCCTATTTTCAGAAGCACTTCTCTTCTGAGCCATACTTCTGTGTCCACTCTCTGACTCACTTCTATGCGAAGATGTGCTTCTATGTTCTAATTCACTTCTGTTCTCAGTTGTATTGCTACTCTCAGTGCTGTCTGCAGCATTAGCCGCTTCCTGCTCATCTAAAGCCAGCATAGCATTTACAATATCAGCCTTCTTCATAGCTGTCACGCCCTTGATACCCCTTGATTTTGCAAGATCACGCAATACAGCAACACTTAAGCTTTCATACTTTTCTCTCATTTTATACTCTCTCTTCCTATATTAAAAATAAAATAGTTCATTCATCAAATAAAACATTTTACAGCAAAAACTAAATAAAACATTTTATAATTATTACTAAAAATAGTGGAACCTTGTCCGAACCGACATGAATTCTATTTATGATAAATGTAGTATATACCACTTGAATTCATTTGTGAACAAATTTTTCTTGAAAAATATATATATTTTGGAACATCCAAAGCGCAAATATATGCTATAATATGCCCGTTGTATGTTAATAAGAATAAGTACAACAATATGAATAGTCATATACATATGTCAGGACTATATCAGTGAAAATATTATAGAAAGAAGGGAACTGTATGGACATCAATGAATTAGCACTTGAGGCACACAAAAACTGGAATGGTAAGTTGGAAACAATTGCCAAATCCAAGGTACAGACTAGAGAGGATTTGTCTATTGCATACACTCCTGGAGTAGCAGCTCCTTGTAGAGTAATCGCCGAAGACAAAGAGCAGGCTTATCAATATACTCTGAAAGCCAACACCGTAGCTGTAGTATCTGATGGTTCAGCAGTTCTTGGATTGGGAAATATTGGTCCAGAGGCAGCCATGCCTGTTATGGAAGGTAAATGTGTCCTGTTCAAAGAATTCGGAGATGTTAATGCATTTCCAATTTGTCTGGATACACAAGACCCTGATGAGATTGTAGCAACAGTCAAAGCTATTGCTCCAACATTTGGTGGAATCAATCTGGAAGACATCTCAGCACCTCGTTGTTTCGAAATTGAATCTAGATTAAAGAAAGAGTTAAATATTCCTGTATTCCATGATGATCAGCACGGTACTGCTATTGTAGTATTAGCAGGTATCATCAACGGTCTGAAGGTAGTTGGCAAGAACAAGGAAGCTTGCCAGGTTGTAGTAAACGGTGCCGGCTCCGCTGGAATAGCTATCACTAAGCTTCTACTCCGCTACGGTTTCAAACATATAACTATGTGCGACAGAGAAGGTATCATTCACAAGAATTATCCTAACCTCAACTGGGCTCAGGAAGAGATGACTCAGTATACTAACTTGGAAAACAAGACAGGATCTCTGGCAGATGCCCTTGTTGGTGCAGATATATTCGTAGGAGTTTCAGCTCCTGGAATCGTAAGCGCTGAGATGGTTGCTTCCATGAACAAGGATGCAATAATATTTGCCATGGCCAATCCAACACCTGAAATCATGCCTGATATTGCCAAGTCAGCAGGCGCACGAGTAATCGGTACCGGACGAAGCGATTTTCCAAATCAGGTCAATAATGTAATGGTATTCCCTGGCATATTCAAAGGCGCTTTGGAAGGACGCGCAACTCAAATCACTGAGGAGATGAAACTTGTAGCAGCCAATGCTCTTGCAAGCCTTGTCTCTGACGAAGAATTAAATGAAGATTTCATTTTACCAGAAGTATTTGACCCACGCGTTGCTGAAGTCGTATCAAAAGCAGTAAAGGAGAACATCTAATGGCAGAACCAAATCTGATATACAAGGTATCAGTTCTTGGTCTTCTAAATGAATCTCAGGAAGCTCTGTCCAATGCACAGATAGTTCAGTTGTTTGTCGACAAAGAGTATACTGATTATTTCACAATACAGCAGGTAATCGGTGAATTGATAGACTCCAATCTCATTGTTGGAGATACCATTCACAACAATACTACCTATTCACTAAGTGATGAAGGTCTCACCACTTACAAACTTATGCAAGACAAACTAACTCCCGGAATCAGAGAAGACATAGCTGATTACTTGGCTCAAAACAAACTTGCAATCGAGGAAAATAACAGCTTAACAGCTTATTATGACAAGTCACCTGACGGTGGATATATTGCCCATTGCAAATACACCTCAGGAGGCAACACAGTATTAGACTTACATATGAGAGCCTCTAACCAGGCTCAGGCAGATACAATCTGCAACAACTGGAAAGCCAGATACGAAGACATCTATTTCAATTTAATAGATACACTTATACAGTAGAATAAGATGTCAGCAAATCATAATTAATAAATCTAGATTTTATTAATGAAAAAGCAGTCTCACTGACCATGTCTATAATATATCATTCGAATGCATATATTATACCGGTCTTATGAGACTGCTTATTATTTACTATTATTTTTCTTATTACTCTTCTTATTACTCTTTTTTCTCACTGAATATCCAAAGGAGCCAATCTCCTCTCCCAGTGTAAAATATCTACCGTGACTGTAACATATAAGATCTGAATTCTCCAGCACGAACCTGCCGGTTTCATCCATATATTTCTCATCTGCATGAACTGCCAATACATCTGCTACAAACATATGATGGGAGCCAAGTTCCAAGACTTCTCTGACTTTGCACTCAATATTTACCGGGCTCTCCTCAATCATAGGAGCGTCTATCTCGTCAGCTTCCACCTTGTGCAACTTACAACGGGTGAATTTATCTACGTCCCTGCCGGATGTCACTCCACAATAATCTGTGGCCCACACCAAATCTCTGGTAGTTAGATTTATAACGAAGCTACCAGATTCACGAATCATATTGTATGAGAATCTGCTAGGCTTCACAGAGATATAAGCCATTGCCGGATTGGTACATATAGTTCCAGTCCAGGCAACTGTTATAATATTGTCATTGCCGGCTTTGTCCCTCACACTAACCATGGCTGCAGGCAGTGGATATATCATATTTCCCGGCTTCCACTTCTGTTTTCCCATAACTATTACTCCTGCATCGCCTGCATAAGAGATGGAATAAGCTGCTTCTTTCTAGAAACCACGCCCTCAAGCATGTAGCCGCCCTTCTTCTCTTTGACACCAAATGCCTTCTCAGCAATTTCCTTGGCACCATTTCCCATGTAAATAAGCTCTGTAGTCTCTGAGAAAATATCTGTCAACATAACAAATGCCATATTCAGACTCTTCTCGCCAATTACAGTATTCATGTAATCCCTCAAGCCTTCCTTGATTGAATTCAACTGCTTGCGGCTGACTGCACTAACCTGGGATACGCCAAATGCCATATCGTCCAAAGTAAATACCTTGAAATCCTGATAGAATATCTCCTCTGTTGTCTTGCTTGAAAAGTCTGAGCCTGCCTCAAACATAGCTGTAGCAAGTTCCTCAATATCCACCTCTGCAATTTTCGCCAACTGCTCAGCTTTCATCTTGTCTACTGCTGTACATGTTGGAGATCTAAACATAAGAGTATCAGAAATTATCTCAGCGAGAAGCAAACCTGCTGTCTGCTTATCAACCTCAACTCCCTGTTCCATATACATCTGGTAAATAATAGTTCCAGTACATCCCAAAGGTTGGTTTCTGAAAAAGATTGGAGAAATAGTCTCCAAGCTTCCCAGTCTATGATGATCGATAATCTCTAAAATATTAGCATCTTCAATTCCATCTACAGCCTGACTCTTCTCGTTATGATCCACCAAAATCAGTCTCTTCTTTTTGAAATTCAAGAGATTTCGGCGGGACATCATCCCAAGTAGATGCCTCTGTTCATCGATAATAGGGAAGTCGCGGTGACGAATCTTGGCCATCTGCTCTCTCACATCATCCACATAGTCATCCATTTCAAAGGATACGATTCCCTTTCTAGTCATGAAATATTTAATAGGAAGACTCTGGTGAATTAGACGAGCTACAGTGAAGCTGTCGTAAGGTGTGCTGATAATTACGCACTCCTTCTCCTTGGCCAGAGCTATAACCTCATCATCAATTTCTTCCTTGGTGCTGACGATGATACAACTAGCATTTTCCTCAAGAGCTATCATTTGACGTTCTTTAATATTTCCCAGAATAACAAGATCGTCATCCTCTATTTCCTCGTGCATGGCAGCTCTATTACCTGATGCAACTACCACCTTGCCCTTGGTGAAATATGCATGTTCATTTCCCGTAATCATAGTACCTTCAATGGTCTCGATGATGTTCTTGTACTGAGTCTTGGCCTGGCCCAGGATGGTATTGTCCATAACATCCATGTAAGAATAAGCCAAATCTCCGTTTACAATCAATCCCTGCAAGCGCTTCTGCTTGTCAACTACAGGCAGAGTAACTACATCCAAAGTCTTCATGAGATTCCATGCTTTCTTCAGGGAAATGTGTCCATCCACGCCATCGGTCTCACGATAGTCAATGTCCTTCACCTGAGCGCCAGCATCTGTAACTGTCTCCGGTTCCTCAACGCCAAAACGCTCCAAAACATATTTTGTTTCAGAGCTTACATTTCCTGCCTTCTTTGCTATATATGTATTGTCAGGGTCAACCTGGTTTTTCAAATTTGCATATGTAATGGCTGCACAGATGGAATCCGTATCTGGATTTTTGTGGCCCACTACCCATACTATCTTCTGTTCTGAATTCATTAGAACTCCTTTCCGTTAAAAAAAGACCTTTTATAATATAAAAGGTCTCTCATCATTCGTCAAGTTAGAAATGAATTACACCAAGCATCATTAAGAACATAACTATGATACTTGCTGTTCCTATAATATTAATTCCAGTTAAAATGCTTACCCAGGATACTTTGGATTTAACTTTCTCAAACTGCTGTCTGGTTACTTCAGCATTGGCTTCAGTCTTGTCCATTTCCTTCATTAAATCCTGAATATTTCTGTACTGCTTTACATTCTCTGAATGTACCTTCTCAGAAATATCACCCTTTAATGAGCTCAAATCACTGGTCATATTTTCAAGAGTTTCTTTCACATTGGCAGTCTGTTCTGCAGCATTAGCCTGATTATTTGACACTTGCTCCTCAATGCGGTGCTCCAATTGCTCCACACTCTGACGCAAAGTTGTCATCATCTCGTCAACCTGTACTTCCACGCTGGCTTTGATGCTATCTGCTTCCTCCTGCTTCTTGGCAAGTTCCAATTGCAGCTGCATATTGCGCTCTTCCTTCGAACGAACCATTGCCTCCAACTCTTTTACCTTGCGCTCTTTGGCTACAATCAATGATTGTAACTGCTTTGCCTTGTCGCGAAAAGCATCTATTTGTACTAAGAGCATGTCCTCACCAGAACTTGGTGTTACATCCTCCACAGTATTTACTGAATTCATTTGTCCATTCTCCATTGGGTTTAATTCTGTCATAACTACTTCCACCTTCACAAACTAACAATAATTTTATCATTAGGAATGTCAAATGTAAACATGGTATGAATCATTTTTTACACAGGTATGGATAAATTGTAAATATGTCAGAAATTATTTTTCTTCATATGTATAAATAGGCATACTTACATGGATAATAAAATTCTGTCATTATCCAATTCTTCTCCCGCCCCCTGTTTGAATTTCACCAACAGATCATCAACAGTCATATTAGCCCTCTCGTCGCCACTTACATCAAATACAATTCGACCACTATCCATCATCAATGTGCGATTGCCAAGCTCTAAGGCTTGATGCATATTGTGAGTAATCATGAGGCAGGTAATATTTCTCTCAGAAATAATATCCTTGGTGAGATTAATAACCTTCTCAGCTGTTGCAGGATCTAATGCCGCAGTATGCTCATCTAAGAGCAATAACTTCGGTGTCACAATTGTAGCCATGAGAAGTGTAAGGGCCTGACGCTGGCCACCTGACAGAAGTCCCACAGGATTTTTCATTCTATTTTCCAAGTCCATATCAAGAAGGGCCAACTTTTCTCGAAACATCTCCTTGTCTTTTCTTGTGATTCGTGAGAAATATTTCTTATTACCTGTAGTGGCTCTCAGATATGCGATAGCTAAATTTTCCTCAATTGTCATATTTGGCGCAGTGCCTTTCATTGGATCCTGAAACAGATATCCAATTGCTCTGGCTCTCTGATGATCTCTTCTATATGTGATGTCCTCGCCATCCAGTAGAATGGAGCCTTTCTCCACATAGAAGCCACCTGCAATTGCATTGAAAAGCGTGGATTTACCAGCACCATTTGACCCAACTATTGTAGCGAAGTCGCCATCCTTCAAATCCAGATTGACACCATCCAACGCCTTCTTTTCATTTATAGTTCCCTGGTTAAATGTCTTATGAATATTTGTAAGCTGTAACATCAATCATCACCTCGCATTGCTTGTTTTAATTTGGCATATTCCTTCAGTCTAGGAGCTGCAATTGCCACTGCAACGATTACAGCAGAAACTAGTTTAAAGAATTCTGTTGGAACATTTAATCTCAAGGCGATTGCCACTATAAATCTATAGAGAAGTGCGCCTACTAAAACGCCTAGTATCCCTTTGATTATGCTGCCTTTGCGTCCCATGATTGACTCACCAATCACAAGTGATGCCAATGCAATTGTAACCATTCCGGTTCCCAAATTGATATCACAAGTCTTGTTGTACTGCGCGATAAGTCCACCGGCCAAACCAGTACAAGCATTTGCCGCACATAGGCCAACTGTGATTGTAAAAGCTGTGTTAATAGATGATGACTTCACCATGGCAGGATTGTCACCAGTGGCTCTGATTGATAAACCAAGCTTAGTATTTAAAAAGAAATACATAGCCACACATGCTATTGCAACAATAATTGCCAGGAGTATCAATTTACTCCAACTCTCCCATACTGGATTTGAGCTTATTCCTTTCCACAGAGTAAATACTGTATCCACGCCAAATATTGATACATTTGACGACAATCCCATAACCACCAGGTTAATAGTGTAAAGTCCAGTATTTACAATAATTCCTGCCAGGATACTCTCAATCCCCAGTCTAGTCTGGAGAAATGCTGTGAGAAATCCCGATGCAATTCCTGCTACCATGGCAGCAAGAAGTGCCAGAATCGGATGACCTGCAATTGTAATCATGGCAGCCACAGCACATCCCAATGTATAGCAGCCGTCCGTAGACAAATCACATACATTTAAAATTGTAAAACTCAGATAAAGTGACAGAGTCACAAGGGAATAGATTAATCCCACTTCCAACGCTGTCTGAATTATTGTTGTCGTAATAAACATTTCTTAAGCCCCTCTTGTTTTATTATTTATTTAAAAGTTTTCCTTTGTAGTTGTCTCATTAATACTTGTGACAAATGACTTGATTGCTTCCTTCACCTGAGCCAAGTCAAGACCAACCTTTTCAGCTGTCTCTGTGTTGATAGTTGCAATACCATTGTCAAATGTCTTTACAGCAGTACTTGCAGGATCTGCACCTGTCAAAATCTCAACAGCCATATCTGCTGTTTCCTTACCGAGTCCAGCATAGTCCACTCCAAATCCAAGAAAAGCACCATTTAAAGCAAATGAATCAGCACCTGCGAAATGAGGAATCTTAGCTTCTGTAAGTTTCTCATAGATTGTAAGTTCAGCATTCATGATTGTATTGTCCGTTGGTGTAAATACTACATCAACATTTTCCGCAACCAAGGCATCTACTGCTGAAGTAACTTCATTAGTATCAGTTCCTGTCTTCTCAACGTATGCCACGCCCTTGGAATCAAGATATTTTTTAGCATCCTCAATTGGCTGTTTTGAAGCATCCTCACTCTTAGAGTAGAGAAGGCCAACCTTCTTGATGTCTGGATTTACAGCAAACATCATATCAAACATTGCATCTGTATTCAACGCATCTGATGTACCAGTAATATTTGCCCCAGGAGCATCCATTGATTTAACAAGCTTCGCTCCAACAGGATCTGACACAGCTGCAAATACTACAGGAATCTTGTTATCCTCTGTTGCTGACTGGCAAATCTGCGCTGTAGGTGTTGCTATTGGAATAATCACATCAACTTCATCTGAGATAAGTTCAGCCACAATGGAATTAATTGTTGTAGCATCAGCCTGACCGCTAAATGTATAATCCTCATAGTCAAACTTCACTGACAACTCTTGTCCCTTGGCATCCAATTCCTTCTGTATATTTTTCTCAATCTGATCCAATGATGCATCATCCACATATTTTACAATTCCAACTTTGTAAGTCTTGGAATCTGAATTTGCCGGATTTGAAACGGTACTACCAGATGTATCGCTACATGCGGTCAAGCCCAAAACCATCATTGCTGCCATAATTCCTGTGATTAATTTCTTCTTCATTTTCTTTACCTCTCTTTTCTTGAAACTGTTTGTTTTCATGAGCGGGTATAGGAGTCTGACAAATAAAAAAACTCCTATCCTAAATTTCTTTAGGACAGGAGCAAATGCTCTTGCGGTACCACCTAAATTCGTATCAATCGATACGCACCTCATCTCATGCTATCACATGATTAGCTCTTAACGCGAGCCTAACGTTGGACATTACTAGATTATGCTCTTTCAATCAAGTTGTTATCTAATCACACTCAATCAAAATTGACTTAACCGAAGCAAAATCGTTCTCTCCACCCTCATGAGCCCATTCATCAATAAGCAACCGTGCTGCAATCCCACCATCTGCAACTCTCTCTGTCGTACACTCTGTATTGACTACTCTTCTCAATCAACGGTTTAAAGTTTTAACTTGCTAAAATTTTATTACTTTTTCAGGTTTGTGTCAACAGGTTTTTTCAGTTTTCCAGTTTAATTCTCTATCGGAATACAGTTGGAATTAACAATTCTACTGATTACAGCCGTATCGCTTAATTGTTAGGAGCTAGAAGCACAGACAATTTCTTCTTCTTTTATTGAATTATCCGCATTATCAATGGTTCACATCTTCTAGGGGCAGATAAATTGTGGGATTATCACTGATACACCCGTATTTCTGTTCCTTCCTCTAGATACAGTACGGATAAATTCTTCTAATTAACTAATTACAGCCGTATCTCAACCTGGATTTTCTCTCGAAATACAGTTATAATTTACAATTATACTGATTACAGCCGTATCTTAACTTGGATTCTCTGTCGGAATACAGTTGAAATTAACAATTTTACTAATTACAGCCGTATCTTAACATAGATCCACTCTAGAAATACAGTTGGAATTAACAATTTTGCTGATTACAACCGTATCGCTTAATTGTTAGGAGCTAGAAGCACAGACAATTTCTTCTTTTGTTGAATTATCCGTATTATCAATGGTTCACATCTTCCAGCGGCAGATAAATTAAGAGATTATCACTGTTACAGACGTATCTGATATCTAGCTCATTGCTTCACATCTTCCAGCGTCAGATAAATTGATTGATTATTGCAAAAAAGAACCCGCCACCAAAGTGACGGGTTCTAATATCTCATTACTGAGATTTAATTTAATTTTCCTGATTCACACCAGCCCAAAATTAACTGGTATTTATTCAGTTAATCAGCCTCGAATTAGTCAGCCTTGTAAAGATTTACTAACTTCTGTAAGTAAGCATATCTTTCCTGAGCATTCTGCTCTGACTTAGCGAACAATTCAGCAGCTCTTGTAGGATTGAACTTAGCAAGTGAAGCATATCTGTTCTCTCCCTTAAGGAATCCTTCGTACTGATCAAATGCAGGTGCCTTTGAATCAAGTGAGAATGCATCCTTTCCTTCAACCTTAAGTGCTGGGTTGTAACGGAAGTTGAACCAGTATCCTGACTCAACAGCAAGCTTCTCTTCTGTCTGAGCCTTGCTCATTCCCTTCTTGATACCATGGTTGATACATGGAGCGTATGCAATGATAAGTGATGGTCCTGGATAAGCCTCAGCTTCTGCAAGAGCCTTTACTGTCTGGTTCATATCAGCACCCATTGAGATGTGTGCTACATATACATAACCGTATGACATTGCAATACCAGCTAGATCCTTCTTCTTTGTCTCTTTACCGCCTGCAGCGAACTGAGCGATAGCACCAACTGGTGTAGACTTAGAAGACTGTCCACCTGTGTTAGAGTAAACCTCTGTATCGAATACCATTACGTTGATATCCTTACCTGATGCGAGAACATGGTCAACACCACCGAATCCGATGTCGTATGCCCATCCGTCACCACCGAAGATCCACTGTGACTTCTTAGCAAGGTAATCCTTTTCCTTCAATACTGCCTTAGCAGCGTCGCTTCCTTCTGCCTCAAGAGCAGCAACAAGCTTATCTGTAGCGATACCATTTGTAACACCTGAAGCAAATGTATCTTTCCACTCATCGATAGCAGCCTTTACATCAGCGCTAGATGTGTTGTCTTTGATTTCTGAAAGCTCATCAGAAAGACGATCTCTGATTGCTCTCTGTGCAAGTAACATACCATAACCGAACTCAGCAGCATCCTCAAAGAGTGAGTTAGACCAAGCTGGACCATGTCCTGCCTTGTTTACTGTGTAAGGTGTAGATGGTGATGAGTTACCCCAGATTGATGAACATCCTGTAGCATTTGCGATGTACATTCTGTCACCGAACAACTGTGTAATCAACTTAGCGTATGGAGTCTCTCCACATCCACCACAAGCTCCTGAGAACTCAAGAAGTGGCTGACGGAACTGAGATCCCTTTACAGAAGTGAGCTTGAACTTCTCAATAACATCTTCCTTGTCTGGAAGTGATACAGCATAGTCGAAGTATGCCTGCTCGTCTTCGTTCTCTTCGAATGACTTCATTGTGATAGCCTGAACCTTATCAGGACATACATTTGCACAAGAGCCACATCCTGTACAGTCGAATGCAGAAATAACTACAGCGAACTTGTACTCTGGCATCATGTTGAGTGGCTTTGTCTCCATACCTGCTGGCTTAGCAGCATCCTCAGCCTCTGTAAGAGCTACAGGTCTGATTGCAGCATGTGGACATACGTATGAACACTGGTTACACTCGATACACTTTGTAGCATCCCATACAGGAACGTCAGTTGCAACACCACGCTTCTCGAATGCAGCTGTACCAGAAGGTGTATTACCTGTCTCATACTTCTTAACAACAGATACAGGAATTGTATTACCCTGCTGTCCGTTAACCTTTGTCTGGATATCCTTAACGAAATCAATAGCATCCTGACGGTCACCCTTGATTTCTCTTGTGTAATCATCATCTGGGCAGTTCTTCCATGACTCTGGAACTTCAACCTTAACATAAGCTGTAGCACCAGCATCAATAGCGTCATGGTTCATCTTAACAATGTCATCACCCTTTGCAGCATATGACTTTGTAGCAGCATCCTTCATTAACTGGATAACCTGCTCCTCAGGGATAAGCTTTGTAAGTGAGAAGAATGCTGACTGAAGTACAGTATTAATTCTCTTTCCAAGACCGATTTCCTTACCAATCTTAACACCATCAATGATGTAGAACTGGATATTGTTCTCAGCGATGTATCTCTTAACCTGTCCTGGCAACTTCTCATCCAACTCATCTACAGACCACTGTGTATTGAAGAGGAATGTACCACCTGGTACAAGATCCTGAACCATGTTGTACTTGTAGATGTATGCTGTACAGTGACATGCTACGAAGTTAGCCTGTGAAATAAGATATGTAGAACGAATTGGTGTATGACCAAATCTCAAGTGAGAAATTGTAACACCACCTGACTTCTTTGAATCATAGTCGAAGTAAGCCTGAGCGTACATATCTGTGTTATCACCGATAATCTTGATAGAGTTCTTGTTAGCACCAACAGTACCGTCAGCACCAAGTCCCCAGAACTTACAGTTTGTTGTTCCTTCTGGAGTAGTAACAGGATTCTCTTTAATCTCAAGTGAAAGATTTGTTACATCATCGATAATACCGATTGTGAAACGATCCTTCTCTTCGTTGTTAAATACAGCAATAATCTGTCCAGGAGTTGTATCCTTTGATCCAAGACCATAACGTCCGCTTCTGATCTTAACTGAATCAAACTTAGAACCCTTGAGAGCTGCAACAACATCTAAGTAAAGTGGCTCACCAAGTGATCCTGGCTCCTTTGTTCTATCTAATACAGAGATTCTCTTAACAGAATCTGGAATAGCTTCGATAAGGGCTTCCTTTACGAATGGTCTGTAGAGGCGAACCTTTACAACACCGACCTTCTGTCCCTTTGCTACTAAGTAATCAATTGTCTCATCGATTGTCTCACATACAGAACCCATAGCGATGATTACGCTCTCTGCATCTGGAGCACCATAGTAGTTGAATAACTTGTAATCTGTACCAATTTTCTCATTTACCTTGTCCATGTACTTCTGAACAACTGCTGGCATCTCGTCATAAGCTGTATTACAAGCTTCTCTTGACTGGAAGAAGATGTCAGGGTTCTGAGCAGAACCTAATTCCTGTGGATGGTTTGGATTCAATGCGTTTGCACGGAATGCATCGATTGCATCCATATTTACCATATCCTTAAGGTCTTCATAATCCCATGTCTCAATCTTCTGGATTTCATGAGATGTTCTAAATCCATCAAAGAAGTTGATGAATGGAAGTCTACCCTCGATAGCTGCCATATGAGCAACTGGTGTCAAGTCCATAACTTCCTGAACTGATGACTCACAAAGCATTGCAACACCTGTCTGACGGCAAGCGTATACATCTGAGTGATCACCGAAAATATTTAATGCGTGTGAAGCTACACAACGAGCTGATACGTTAAATACACCTGGTAATCTCTCACCAGCAATTTTGTAAAGGTTAGGAATCATAAGTAATAATCCCTGTGATGCTGTGTAAGTTGTTGTCAAAGCACCAGCTGTAAGTGAACCGTGAACAGTTCCTGCAGCACCAGCCTCTGACTGCATTTCTGTAACCTGTACAGGCTGTCCGAAAATATTCTTGCGTCCAGCTGTAGCCCATTCATCTGTAGCTTCAGCCATAACAGATGAAGGAGTGATTGGATAGATAGCTGCTACATCTGTAAATGCATAAGAAGCATGTGCAGCAGCATGGTTTCCATCCATGGTCTTCATAGATCTCTTCATGTTAATTTCCTCCTAATATAGAATCCTTTTACTAAAAAACACATTAAGCGCTTATTTTAGGGCATAAAAAGCCCTATAAGCGCGTGATGCTCTAGATTTAATTCTAGTTATTCTATACCCAAAAATCAATATCTGTATCTGTTCAAAATCAAGTACATTTTTTATGGAAAATGTATAAGCATACTTGTAAAATTACAAATATAGTATAAAATAGAAGCGATGCGTCTATGTGCGTATTTATATAAGTAGAAACATTTCCCCACGAGGGTAAATAACATATCAACTTATGAACAGCTAACAAATTATAATAAATTAATGAGGTGAAAAATGATTCAAGCAAGTAATGTTGCTCTTCGTTTTGGCAAAAAGGCCTTATTCGAAGATGTAAATGTAAAATTCACAGAAGGTAACTGCTACGGACTTATTGGTGCAAATGGTGCCGGTAAATCAACATTTCTCAAAATTTTATCAGGTGTTATCGAGCCAACTAACGGCGAAGTAATCATCACTCCTGGACAGAGATTGTCAGTTTTGGAGCAGGACCACTTCAAATATGATGAGTTCACTGCTCTCGATACTGTAATCATGGGAAACAAGAAGCTCTATGATATTATGAAAGAGAAAGAAGCCATCTACATGAAGGAAGATTTCTCAGATGAAGATGGTGTTCGCGCTGCTGAACTCGAAGCAGAATTTGCAGAGATGGACGGATGGAATGCTGAGTCTGATGCTGCTACTATGTTAAATGGTCTTGGAATCGACACATCTATCCACTACACTCTCATGGGTGACCTCACTGGTGCAGAGAAGGTCAAGGTTCTTCTTGCTAGAGCACTTTTCGGAAACCCTGACATCCTGCTTCTTGATGAGCCTACTAACCACTTGGATTTAGATGCTATTGCATGGTTGGAAGAATTCCTCATCAACTTCGAGAATACTGTAATTGTTGTATCACATGACAGATATTTCCTGAACAAGGTATGTACTCAGATTGCAGATATCGACTATGGCAAAATTCAGCTCTTTGCCGGCAACTACGACTTCTGGTATGAGTCAAGCCAGCTGATTATCAAGCAACGTAAAGAAGCCAACAAAAAGAAGGAAGAACAAATCAAGGAATTGCAGGACTTCATCCAGCGTTTCTCGGCAAATGCTTCTAAATCTAAGCAGGCAACTTCAAGAAAACGTGCTTTGGAAAAGATTGAACTTGATGACATCAAGCCATCAAGTCGTAAATATCCATATATCGATTTCAGACCAAATCGAGATATCGGAAACGAAGTACTTTCTGTTGAAGTTTTATCCAAGACAATCGATGGTATAAAAATACTAGACAATATCAGCTTCACATTAAATCACGATGACAAGGTTGCATTTGTCGGAGCAAATGAAGCTGCCAAGACTGTATTATTCCAGATTCTTGCTGGTGAAATGGAGCCGGATGAAGGTGAATACAAATGGGGTGTCACAACATCTCAGTCATATTTTCCAAAGGATAATACCAAGATATTCGATAATGATTTAATAATTGTCGATTGGTTGACTCAGTTCTCTGAGATTAAGGACGCTACATATGTTCGCGGCTTCCTGGGCAGAATGCTTTTCGCCGGAGAAGATGGTGTGAAGAAAATGAAAGTATTATCAGGAGGAGAAAAAGTTCGTGTACTTCTCTCTCGTATGATGATTGAAGGTTCAAATGTATTGATTCTCGACGAGCCTACTGACCACTTGGATATGGAGTCAATCACAGCCCTTAACAACGGACTCATCAAGTTCCCTGGTGTACTTCTCTTCTCTTCTAGAGATCACCAGATTGTGGAAACAACTGCAAATAGAATTATTGAGATTTTGCCAAATGGAACTATCGTGGATAAGATGTCTACTTATGACGAGTACCTCGAGAGCGATGAGATGGCTCGTAAGAGAACTGTATATGATGTAAAGTCTGATGATGAGGACTAATCGTCATAACCGAGTTATTATCTAAACAACAGTTCCTAAATCAGAGCAAAAATATAACAGGAGTTAATTGATATCACATCAATTAACTCCTGTTTTTTATTAATCAAATTTTATCACCACATTATATTTATCTCTTAATACCATTCCCTCGCTATAAAGCATGCCTACCCATAACATTTGTTGGATTGATTTCCATACTATTGTCCTATCGGCTATTATCGTGGATACCAAAGCCAGCACCAGAACAATCGTCATAACAAGTCTATATTGGTTTTGTTTATATATCCCCGTGCTAAATATAGTAAGCCTATAAACATGAAAAAGTATTGATATAATAATAGCAACCACTAATATCTTATTATAGTTTGATATATCACGAATAAAATCTAAATATCCTGGACAAACAATAAGTAAAGCCAAATCACTTATAATGCTAATAATTATCATAAATAATTTTTTCATCAAACATACACCTCTTATTATTGCGAATAAAACATCTGATGTGTTGTGCCATCATTTTCATAATAAACTTGATGAATTACTATTCCATTTCCTGATGACGCAGCATTACATGCTAATTGATAATTGTTGTAATGCCCTTTACATTATTCGCCTTACTCGCCTTAAGCATTCTCTTGCCTGCCAAATCTGGATAAACTGTGACTGTGTACCCCTCTTCAATCTCATAGCCCTCTGCCACCAACCTATTCATTCTATCAATATTTCCTTCTACATATTGAATTACTGAATCTGTGTACCCCACATTTTTAGCAGCGCCCTCATCAAGATAAATAGTTTTACCATCATCATTCCAATGAATATAAGCATCTAATCCTTCTGTAGTATTAAGTTCCACCGGCTGCTGGGTTCTAACCTGTTCTTCTGCACTTACTGTAAAGCTATTCATTAATAAAAGCATTAAGCAAAAACAACTAAAAACTCTCCTTATTTTTTTCAATAAATAAAACCCTCCATTTCAAAAAGCTTTTACATGTAATTTGTAATCGTTTTGATTACTATTCCCTCCTCCTGTTATGAAGTGACTTTTGTCAAGAAGTAAAAATGTCATCTTTTCTTCTCAACATCCATCACATTTGTTTTTCTGACAGCATCTGAAAAGGGTGTGATTTAACAGTTCCCGGCATTTGGCCACTCTGTTATTCGT
>JAGBNK010000035.1 GCA_017634455.1 Lachnospiraceae bacterium | reverse complement strand
TTTTGTCATTCTGTGTATAATTCATTCGAGACCTCCGGTTTGATTGGGTATTTTCATCCGTCAAGATGTACCTTTATCTTATCGATAGGTCTCTTTTTATTCAATTGGCGCTATTTATGAATTACAGGAATGCTCCTAAATACTTTAACCAAGCAAAGTACGTACCCTCGCCTTTAAATATCCTTATAGAATCAGAAAATTCTCCAAATTCATGTAAAAGATAATTATAATTATCTTCAATCACCCTATTCACTTCTTTTAACCATTTAGATCCTTTCTCATAGCAGACTATGGTTAAAGAAATCCCTATCGTATTGGGTGTTTTTATACCATAACTCTTTAATCTTTCTTTAAATCGCTTTCCAATAACAAAGTCGCCAATTATCACATTCGCTATTTTAGCTCCTGCTATATTAAATGTTTTCGTTGGAGCTGTAAGGACTATAATCTTTGAATAATTCGAAAAGAGGTTAATCATTGATTCAAACTTACTACAAGGGACAAAATCCATATGTATTTCATCACTGATTATCAAAAAATTATATTTTTTCGCCAATGTAACCATCTTTTGTAAATCATTTACTGAAAACACTGTACCCGTAGGATTATGCGGATTATTAAAGATTAATATTTTGGGGTGGGTAATTTTAATTAATTCTTCAAATACAGAATAATCAATCTCGTAATAATCCTCTTTTTCTTTCAATGGTATTTCTAGCGAATTTCTACCTGTGTCAAATACTGCATCCCTAAACGCATGATATGTAGGTGAAAAAAAAGCCACACAATCATTTATTTCAGTAAACTCATATATTATTGAGTAAATCGCAGTAATAACTCCAGGGACAACATATATATTTGATTTTTCAAGTCCATAATTATGATATTGTTTTATCCAATTCAATACTGATTCATAATATTGATTTGGTATAAAACCATATCCGAAATCACCATTATCTATAAATTTACTTAAACTTTCTTTTGCTGCATCACAAATAGAAAAATCCATATCAGCCAGCCACATTTCTATAGTTGTTTCAGGATCATTATAGAAATGATGCTTAGCCGAATTCATATTAGGGATTAAGTAGTTAATATTTTCTTCATGAGTATTCATATATTTTTTTCCTTAATGGTATATACATTATTGTCACAAACATCATTGTTAAAGATAAGAACATTAAAATATTTTGAATATTCGCTATCTTTAAAACAAATCCTATTATCATTGGATTTAAGATTGATATTATCCTTGAAATAGAATTTATCAAAGCATATGCCTCTGAAAAGAATCTTTCTCCAACAATTTCATTTATGCATATTGTATAGTTCGTGTAAAAAAGTATTTCTCCTATCGACCAAATTGCTGTCATAAAAACAAATAAGATCATATTTGAAAATAAAGCATAGCCTGCATATGCAAATGAAAATAATACTCCAGCTATAATTACAGATGAGTATGACTTAAAATCTATAGTTATTCGATTAACCAATTTTGTTCCAACAATAATTACAAGTGCATTTGTTGTCATCACAAAACTATAAAATTTAACTCCTCCTGCACCATATAGTTTTTCAAATAAAATAGGTAATGAAAAATCCGTTTGAAAATATATCCAATTTATAACCATTACCAAAACAGCAAATATCAATAAAGTCGGACTCCCATTAATAACTTTTAGATATTCATGTTTTACTCTGGTACTTTCATTAAGTCGCACATCCTCAACAAAAAAAAGATAGATTATTACTGCAACTAAAATCTTTAATACCCCATCAAAAACAAAAATCAAATATATATTTCGTGTATAAATACTGCCTGCCACCAATGGTCCTAAAGCAAATCCAAGATTCGTAAATAAATATATTGAAGAAAAAATGTTCTTCTTTTCCCTAACATCATTCGCCCTATTATTTAATATTCCCATAATCATTGGTTCTGTTATTGTTAAAAATATTTTTCCCATTACAATGCATAATAATTGGAAATATAAAGTTGATATTACCGGCACTATAACATAGCAACAACCCGAAATAAGAAAGAAAAATGCTAGTTTTTCTCTAATCCCTACAAATGAAATTTTCCCTCCAATTAACGTTGCTGGCACATAAGAAAAAGCAACGATTGTAATAATTATCCCAGCGCTTTGAGGAGACATTTTTTTATAATTTACTAAATAAAATGTTAAATAGGTTACAACAAAATTGCTAAACGCAATAAGGAATTTACATACATATAAAGAAATAATACTCTTGTCTTTTATAATTTTTTCTGTAAGCAATTTAAGCATTCACCTCAATTTCTATTGTTGAATCAATTAACTCTATATCCTGTAACAACTTTTCATAATTATTACCACAAAGGAGTATCTCTATGTTTCCTGCGGCCTCAGGAGTAACCACTCTTTCACCAACAGAACACGTACTCTTTAATATTTTTATACTATCAATATTTAATCCGATTTCTTCTAAACCACATATTTTAGTAACTACACCCTTAGATGGATAAATAGATTTATTGATACTTATCTGCTGTATTACTTTTGATTCTTCATTAGAGTTTAATGCCCTCAAAATATATTCACTTATCATATTAATTCCTGTTGAAAAGAATACAGATTCTACAATTAATCCTCCCCCTGGACGTAAATTAATTTCTATCAAACAAATAGCATCATTGATGATACGATACTCAATATGTGTTATTCCATTTTTTAGTCCTATTGCCTTTATTATTTCTGCGGTAGCCCTTATAATATGTTTTTTTAACGTTTCATCAATTCTTTCAGAATATGACGAACAACATTGCTCCAAAAATAATGGTGGTTCTACCGCTGAAATTTTATCGTGAATAACTAAACTATCTGTAACACCATTAGCTGTTATACTCTCTACACTTATCTCATAACCACCTATATACTCCTCCGCTATCATATATGAATCATTAGCACTTTTTCCCAATCTGATTGACAATTCCTCATCATTACTCTTTCTGTAGTCATCATATTTTTCGAAAGCTTCTCTTTTATTTGAAATTTTGTATATACCATAAGATGCAGTGCAATTTACCGGTTTTAAAATATATTCCCTATCGTGAGAAAAGTCCAGACAATCAATATCGCTCTTATCTGTTATTAACTTATAATAAGGAATCATGTGTTTACAATTATCATTCTTCGATAATTCATACTTTGTTAAATACTTGTTTCGTGCAATCTTTGCAGCCAAATATTTATCAGTATTATTATGAAAATACAAATCTATTAATCCTACTGTTTCAACAAGAAATTCAGTAAATGTCACCACTAAATCAAATACGATTCCATGTTTCAGACAATAACAATTTATGTCTAACAGTAATCTGTCTATATCATCAAAATCTGTAACTATATAATCCTTTACTCCAGATAATTCAACGATATTTTCATTTTTAGTTAATACATACACGTAGATTTCTTTTTGAATTAACTCTTCGATAGTATTCAACTTTGAAATTCCATTGTTTTCTAAACATAATACATTCACGTTCTTCTCCTATTCTTTCTTTGATGATGTCAGCGACGCAATTTACTTCTTTATCCGTTTATCTGTTTAACTGTTTATCGCTTTAAAGCATTGCACTTGTGTGAGTATAACAGTATGTTTACTTTTTTTCAATAGTTTATTAACATTTTTTTTAAATTGCTTAATAATACATATTTCTAGTGGTATTACCCCAAAATATCCATAACGATAAATTGTGTCTAAATAATAAAGATACTTCTAGAAATTAGTTTTTTAATTTGTCCAAAATAAAAAAGTGTCGTAGCACAAAGCCACGACACTTTTTTCGTACTCATTTCACAAAATCTATAAAAATAAGCCCTATTAATCAACTTATAAACCTTTTTTCTGCTTCTCTAAAAATTTTTCTTTTTTCGTTATAAGTTTTTCTAATTTTACGTTCTATTTCTTTCTTCTTTCTCCTAGGATCATCTCCATTATAGTTAACAAACTCTGCCCAATCATCAATATTGGCTTTAATAAGCTGATTTGCATCATAGCTTTGCATGTTTGAAATTGCTTCATCCATAAGTTTTGTCGCGTGGTTGAGAATCATCTCATAGTCTCCAGTCTTCTCATATGCTGCAAACAAATTTGAGAAGTTACCACCAGGCCCTACCTGTGAATTCTCTAGCTTAACTGATATAGCATCATAGGCTTCCTGATTAAGCTTCTGTGTAGGTGTGATATCAATACTAGCGGTATCATGACCTCTTGCCTCAAGATAGCTCTTAAGGTCTTCTATGAACCGTTCTTTGAACTGCTCGTAATTCATAGAGAATATCCATAAATAAAAAGCTTTCCCATTTCATCCGGGAAAGCTTTTTCTAATTCCATATAAGTAAACTCTGGATTAAACTGCCTTGTACTCTAAGTAATTATTGATATCCTCAACAAGCTCATCTGCATTAAAGCCATGAACCATAGCAGCCTCTTCCAATGTCTCCATTGCTGAAGATGGGCATCCAACACAGTGCATTCCTGCTCCCATCAAGAGATTTGCAATACCTGTATCTACCATCAATAACTCGCCGATTGTAACTGTCTTATCAATCTTTGCCATTGTCTTGTCCTCCTTATTTCTCTGATTTGCTTATTATAAAGCCTTTTTCGGTTTTGCGCAACCTAATTTAGTTCATATTCTCATATGCTCATATTTACCTTGGATTTAACTAAATACAATTCTTGTTTCCAAATACTATTGCTTTTGAAAAAAATATCAATTATTATAGAAAATAAGCAAAAAGCTTGTATTATTTATATTTATGAAATGGAGGGAATTTAAAATGGCATACGTTATTTCTGATTCATGTGTTAGTTGTGGAACATGCGAACCTGAGTGCCCAGTAGGAGCAATTTCTCAGGGAGATAGCCAGTTCGAAATCGATGCAAATGCATGCGTAGAGTGCGGAACTTGCGCTGGTGTTTGCCCAACAGGAGCTATTTCACAGGGCTAATTATCCACAAGATAATTCAACAAAAACGAAAAGCAACTTCCTTTCGGGAGTTGCTTTTTTCGTATACTTCTTTATTCCTGAGTCTGTAATGATCTATCAAGATTTCCAAACTTGGTAAGTTCTGGAATCCAAGCCAGCTCAACAGTTCCAATAGGACCGTTACGCTGTTTAGCAATAATAATCTCTGATATATTCTTACGATCAGTATCATGATCATAATAGTCTTCACGATAGATAAACATTACCACATCGGCATCCTGCTCCAGACCTCCGGATTCACGCAAATCCGACATCATTGGTCGCTTGTCATCACGCTTCTCAACTGCACGGGACAACTGAGACAAGGCAATTACAGGAACATTTAACTCTCTGGCAAGAGATTTAAGAGATCTGGAAATCTCTGATACTTCCTGCTGTCTGGATTCCGAATGACCTGTACCTGTCATCAACTGTATGTAGTCGATGATGATAATCTTCAAGTCATGATCCATCTTATATTTTCTACATTTACTTCTAAGCTCACCAATACTAATACCTGGAGTATCATCAATAATCAGTTTGGACTTACCTACTACACCAGCACCAAATGACAATCTCTCCCAGTCTGCTTCCTGCAAATCACCAGTACGAATCTTGTTGGCCTCTACACCTGATTCCAATGCAAGCATACGGTTTACCAGCTGCTCGGCCGACATTTCCAATGAAAATACTGCTGCACAGGCATTCTCATGAAAACATATATACTGTGCCAGGTTCAATACAAAGGCGGTCTTTCCCATAGAAGGTCTCGCCGCAATCAGGATCAAATCCGATGGCTGTAGTCCTGCCGTCTTATAATCCAGCTCTGTAAAACCTGTTGGAAGACCTGTAATTGTACCCTTCAGCTTAGATGCCATCTCAATCTTCTTCAGAGAATTCATTACCACATCCTTGATTGGTACATATTCACCTGAACTTCTATGCTGTGTCAGTTTAAATATATCTTTTTCAGTTTTATCCAGAATAGTGGATACATCATCCTTACCCAGGTAACAATTATTTTCTATCTCCTGTGTAGTACTAATAATACGACGAAGTATCGCTTTATCCTTTACAATATTGGCATAGGATGCCACATTTACCGTAGTAGGAACAGATGTTACCACATCAATAATAAATTCTGTACTTGAAACCTCCGGTGGAACACCCATTTCCTGAAGCTTATCCTTGAGAATAACCGGATCAACATCTATGCCATCATCATGCAAGGTTGTTATTGCGTCAAATAATGCTGCATATTGCTGATGATAGAAATCTTCTTTTGTTACTATTTCCATCGCAATTGTAATAGCTTCTTTGTCCGCAATCATTGAACCAACAACAGATTGCTCTGCTTCTAAGTTGTTGGGCATAATTCGTCCCATTTGTCTATCTTCCATCAAAATAACTTCCTATCTTATTCTGCCGATACATGTACTTTCAGAGTTGCTGTAACCTGTGGATGAAGCTTCACCTTTACTTCATATGTTCCCAGAGATTTAATCTGCTCATCAAGATGTACCTTCTTCTTATCAATATCTTCGCCATACTGAGCTTTGACTGCTGCGCATATTTCCTTTGAAGACACAGAACCAAATGTCTTGCCGCCTTCTCCGGTTTTAATCTTGGTTTCAACAGTCCACTCTTTCATTCTCTCAGCCTGTGCCTGAGCTGCCTCAAGATTTTCCTGTGCAACCTTATCAGCATGTTTGTTCTGTAATTTCAAATCATTTAAGTTCTTGCTTGTCGCCTCAGCTCCCTGCTTCTTCTTGAAAAGCACATTTCTGGCATAAGCCTCGCTAACTTCTACAATCTCACCTTTTTTACCAAGGCTTTTTACATCTTCCAACAATATTACTTTCATAATACAATCTCTCCTTCTTCCATCATGTCATCCAGTATTTGCTGTATACGAAGTTTTACTTCCTCAATTGTTGAATCCTCAATCTGGGCACCTGCCACATTTAAGTGACCGCCACCCCCAAGTCTCTCCATTATAAGCTGCACATCAATCTCATCAATTGATCTGGAGCTGACAAATATTTTATTCTGATATTCTGTCAAAACAAAGGATGCCTTGATTCCAACTATATTTAACAGCTCGTTAGCCGCCTTAGCTCCAACTACCGTCGGGCTCTCCAGGTCGCTTCCCTCGAATACTGAAATAGCAAAGTAACCTTTATATACCTCAGCATGACGCACAATTTCTGCTCGTGCCTTGTAGGCTGACATATCTTCACGAAGCAACTTTCTAACTCGTGTAACCTCTGCGCCGCATCGTCTCAAATAAGCCGCAGCTTCAAAAGTTCTAACACCGGTCTTGGTCATAAAGTTGTTGGTATCAATCAAAATACCTGCATATATACAATCTGCCTCGTGAGGCTTAATATTTATCTTCTCTGAGAAATATTGAAGTACTTCCGCTATCATTTCACATACAGAGGATGCATATGGCTCAATATAAGAAAGCACTGGGTTGCTAACCTTCTCATTTCCCACTCTATGATGATCAAATACTACCACTGACTTGCTAATTCCCAGCAATTCCGGACAATCTGTATAGCTTGGTCTATTGGTATCAACTACAATTACCAGGGTCTGGGCATTAGCCATTTCCACTGCCTGGGCAGATGTGAGAAACATATCTGCAGGATAACCATTTTCCGGTGTGAAATGTTCTACCAATGGATTAAGTGAACTTGTAACTGTATTTATAACAATTCTAGCAGTCTTGCCCATGTCTCTGGCGGCACAGAAGATTCCGATAGCCGCACCAAAAGAATCCACATCAGCAATGCTATGACCCATAATCATAATATTTTCACGGGTCTCCATAATTTCTCGAAGAGCCTGGGCCTTCATTCTGGCCTTAACTCGTGTATTTCTCTCAAACTCTCGTCCACGAGAACTGAAATAAGATACATCTTCACCATTTTTCACAACAACCTGTGAACCCCCTCGGCCCATAGCCAGGTCAATGGCCGCTCTTGAATATTCAGCACACTGGGTATAAGACTCACCGCCGTAACCCAAGCCAATACTCAAGGTAATCTCAATATCGTTCCCCGCCTTGGTACTCTTAATATCTTCAATGAGGGAGAATTTATCTTCCTCCAATTCCTTGAGATACATCTGCTTAAATACTACAAAATATTTATCATCATCCAGCTTACGCACAATAGCTCGTGCTCTCTGGAAATATTTATTAATCTTTCTATCAATAATGGCAATAAGGAGTGATTTCTTAACCTCATCCACAGAATCGAATACTTCATCTGAATTATCAACATAAATAAGTCCAGATACCATCCTCTGGTCAGTATTTTCCTTGCGAAGGTTTTCAACCTCAGTCACATCAAACAGCAATATAGCCATAAGCTTGTTAATGTCATCATCTATTCCAGTTATATCATTGTTGCCCACCTTGGCATCGCCATTATCTGGGGATGATTGTGTCATTTCCACAGTGATTTTCTGGATTTTGGCCTCATATTTTCTGTCTGAATAATCTAGAGATATAGTAAAGCTTTCCTCCTCGTGTCTGTCTAATTCCTCACGAGTAATCTCCGAAAACAGAGAAGTAATGGACTTGTGATAATGCTTGTCCTTCCCTGTCATGTCCATCATTTCCCGGTTCATCCACAGCATCTTGCCATTCATATCCATGAGGCCATAAGGAACCTGGAACTCATCTAGAAGTTCGTGCTGAACAGAACTGTACTGAGTTGCAAAATATACTATATCCTCGTTAATTCTCTTACGCCCAGCCTTATAGCTAATGCCCATAATGAAAGCGTAGAAAACAATAACCGCAGAAATAACTGCTCCACTCTTCACATCTCTAAAATAGATAAAAGCATTTCCCGCAGCAAATACTATAAGCATATAAAGCGGTAACTGCAGATATCTCCTTAAATTATTTGCTCCATTGTTAGAATTCATAACCTACCTTAAGACAATCTTCTTGCCCCGTCTCCTATATCAACAATATAAAACTCTGCTTCTATTCCAGTCTTCTCTTTGTATCCATCGCCTACAGTCTTTACAAAGTTATCTACTGCTTCATTTTTCACGATGCTGACTGTACATCCACCAAATCCGCCTCCTGTGATTCGTGAACCGATTACGCCATCAACGCTCCATGCCAAATCAACAAGCACATCAACTTCCTCGCAAGATACCTTGTAATCATCCCGAAGTGAAATATGTGACTGGTTCATAAGCTGGCCAAATGTAACCACATCATTGTCTGCCAAAGCCTTGACAGCCTTGATTGTTCTCTGGTTCTCAGCAACGGCATGCTTAGCTCTCTTCAAAACCTCTGGATCTGTAATAGCAGACTTGTATTTCTCAAATTCCTCATCTGTTAAATCTCCAAGAGATTCAATGTCAACAACAGTCTGCAACTGCTCTAAAGCCTTGGCACACTCCTGCCTTCTCTCATTATATTTACCATCTACAAGGCTATGCTTTACCTTGCTGTTTGTGATGACAATCTTGGCATCCGGCAAATTAATATTTGCATACTCATATGACAAATCGCTTGTATCAAGGAAAATTGCAAAATCCTTCTTACCATTTGCAACAGCAAACTGATCCATGATTCCACAGTTACATCCATTGTAATTGTTCTCTGAGTACTGACCGATAAGAGCCAAATCTGTCATTGTAAGTTTATCGAATCCATATAAGTCCTGAAGAATTACGCCTGTAAGCACCTCAAGTGAAGCTGATGAAGACAGACCTGAGCCATTAGGAATATTTCCCCAGATAATCATGTCGAATCCCTTGTCCAGCTTCATTCCCTTCTTGTCAAATGCCCATACAACTCCAAGAGGATAATTAGCCCAGCCATTGGCTTTGTTATATTCCAAGTCAGACAAACTTGCCTCTGTAACTCTGGCATTGTCGATGTTGGCAGACATGAAACATACCTTGTCATCATCTCTCTTTCTTGCAACGCCATAAGTTCCAATTGTAAGAGCACATGGGAATACATGTCCACCGTTGTAATCAGTATGCTCTCCGATTAGATTTACTCGACCAGGTGCGAAATATTCTCTGATATCTCCACCCTCTCCATAAACCTCGTTAAATTTCTCTCTTAATTCCTGAATATTCATTTCGTATATTCTCCCACTTTCTATATTTACGTCAGACTCCCCCACCTTCGTATAAACATATTCCATTATATTATATTTCCCTATTTTTTTATACTACTAGATATTGTTTTTTCTCTCATTTTCTCCACAATTTCACATTGATTTTTCCACATTGCTGGAGTAGTATTTTAAAAGACGTCATAGACGTATATTATTTAACAGAATAAATGTACAAAAAAGGAGACCCAGCATGAATATAGTAGTATTATGTGGTGGATTAAGCACTGAGAGAGATGTGTCCTTCAAATCTGGAACAATGGTTGCCAAGGCTTTGCGTGAAAATGGTCACAAAGTATTGACACTGGATGTTTTCATGGGATACAAAGACGAAGAGTGCGATATATCTAATATTTTCGAAATTTCAGAGGAAGCTTCTGTTGATACAGCAAATATTTCAGAGATAGCTCCTGACTTGGAGAAAGTCAAAGCTTCTAGAAAGGATCAAAGCAACTGCTTCTTCGGTCCAAATGTAATTGCCATATGCCGCAAGGCTGACATTGTATTTATGGCATTGCACGGTGAGAACGGTGAAAATGGTAAGGTTCAGGCAGCATTTGATTTGTTCGGAATCAAATATACAGGAAATGATTATCTAAGCAGTGCCATTGCTATGGACAAAGGTATCGCCAAAGATTTCATGGCCAAACACAATATTCCATGTCCAACAGGAATAACTATTTCAAGAGATGACAATTTAAATGATTCACTTATGGCACAGATTAAATATCCTTGTGTAGTCAAGCCTGCATGCGGCGGTTCTTCCATCGGTGTTTCCATAGCCCATAATGAAAATGATTTCAAAACTGCTCTTGCAGACGCTTTCAAATGGGAAGAGGTTGTGGTAGTTGAGGACTACATCGCAGGTCGCGAATTCTCAGTTGGAGTTATGGAAGGCAAGGCTTTGCCAGTAATCGAGATTGCTCCTATCGAAGGATTCTATGATTACAAGAACAAATACAAAGCAGGATCTGCAGTAGAGACTTGTCCAGCTGACATTCCTGATGACATTGCCAAAGAGATGCAGCACTACGCAGAAGAAGCCATGACTGCCATTGGACTTACAACATACGCCCGCATGGACTTCATGCTTCGTGAAAATGGAGAAATGTTCTGCCTTGAAGCCAACACTCTTCCAGGCATGACACCTACTTCTCTACTTCCTCAGGAAGCCAGTGTAATCGGTATCAACTTCAACGAATTGTGTGAGAAAATAATAGAAATTTCTCTCAAGAAGTATCAATAAATATACCAAAAACTATGTGACTCTCTTGAATCACATAGTTTTTTGTTTATAATTTTCATATCAAATATTTTATATAAGAAATGGAGAAACATATGTTAAGAGTTTCGGATGTTGTAACTGCCACTGGCGGTGAGCTTATATTCCCTGATTCCTGGGACAATGATCGTCAAAATGAGCTTACCAACACTTATATCCAGGGTACTGTCATGGATAATCGCCTGGTTGAAAAGGATTATCTCTTCGTTCCTTTTATTGGAGAGAAGGTTGACGCTCACAAATACATACCTGCAGCCTACGAAGCTGGGGCGGCTATCTGCTTCTCAATGAGAAAGCTCAAGGAAGATGTGCCATATATATTGGTGGAAGATTCTGGCCAGGCCTTAAAGGACTTAGCCACATATTATCGCAGCACCTTGGACATTCCAATAATCGGAATTGTAGGTAGTGTAGGAAAAACCAGCACCAAGGAAATGGTGGCTGCTGTTTTATCTGAGAAATACAATGTGCTCAAGACTGAAGGCAACTTCAACAATGAAATTGGCCTTCCACTTACAATTATGAGAATAAGACCTGAGCATCAAGTTGCTGTAGTGGAGATGGGAATCTCTGATTTTGATGAGATGAATCGCCTCTCTACCATTGCTCGACCAAATTATCTTGTAATGACTAATATCGGTCCTTGCCATTTGGAATTTCTACATGATTTAGATGGTGTGTTAAATGCTAAAACTGAAGCATTTGAACATTTATCAAATCATCCTAAGCTGGTTTTAAATGGTGATGATGAAAAACTTCGTTCAATTCATCACGGAATTCCGTCAGGAACCTACCACGCCGTGCCAGAAGACGCGGACATTTTCTTCTTTGGACGCGAAGACAAGGCACTTCTGGAAAATGATGGTATGCCAGCCGCTGCCTATGCAGACAATATAGATGACAGAGGTCTGGAAGGTATAGATTGTGACTTGGATCTCTTTGGTGAAAACATGCATATCCATATTTCACTGCCTGGACAGCACAATATCAACAATGCCATGGCTGCTGCCATTATAGGAGAGAGCCTGGGCTTAACATCTGACCAGATTCAGGAAGGAATCGCCAAAGGCAATACCATTGCCGGACGCAGTAATATTATCCGACTTGGAGATATATTGGTAATTGACGATTGCTATAACGCAGGCCCTGTATCAATGAAAGCTTCCCTTGAGGTTCTGGCTTCTGCATCAGGTCGCAAAATTGCTGTTTTGGGAGATATGGGTGAACTTGGTGAAGATGCACCAGCCCTCCACAGCAGTGTAGGACAGGCTGTAGCAGACAATAAAATTGATTTACTTTATACAGTCGGCTCT
This sequence comes from Lachnospiraceae bacterium, assembly GCA_017634455.1. Lineage (GTDB taxonomy): Bacteria > Bacillota > Clostridia > Lachnospirales > Lachnospiraceae > JAILFK01. Next base: position 86,005 of record JAGBNK010000035.1, on the reverse strand, counting down.
TTATCAGAAGAAATCCACAAGACTGCCACTGCAAACGGTGTGAAATGTATTCATTTTGACGCAATCGAGGTACTTTTGCCTGAATTACTCCAGGAAATCAAAGCTGGAGACACAATCTTAATCAAAGCCTCTCATTTTATGAATTTCACACAGATTGTAAAGGCTTTGGAAGATAATTTTCAATAATAATTAGATAATCAGCACATCACAAAAGCAGGAGGCCCCTCTTAGAAGCCCCTGCTTTTCTGTGTTTATTTACTTTATTAAACTTTGTTTTAATTTCTCCGTCTAACATTTAAACCTTTTCCACCAGTTCTTGAACATAACAAATCTTATTAATTAAACTCAAAGAACTTGGTATCCAACTCAGGATATACTCTCTTCAATGAAATTGGAACACCGGAATTATTTACAAAGCAATGTTTACTTCTAGCCACCGCTCTATCCTCTCCGGTAGCTTTATCATATATGCGATAAGCTATCTCCTTTTCATGACCATCATAATTCAACAGTTTGGTTTCAATCATCACCGTCTCGTCAAAGTGCACCGCACTTCTGAAATCAATCGACACAGACAGCTCAGGTGACATTATCTCCATGACTTCCATCTGCTTATTTCCCAGTCCCAGCTGAGTCATTAGATCCATTCTGGCATTTTCCAACCAATTCATATAATAAGAATGATGAATTACCCCCTGTGGACCTGCCTCATAATACTTGGTTCGATGTTCATATGGTCGTATTTTTACATTTTCCCTACTGGTTTTTACTGATACTTCATTTGCCATAATCTCGCCCCCTCTTTCAAGTTTTTCCAGATTTGCCCTTATTTTGGACAATAAATCTATACAAGTATTATCAGATTTATATCCTTATTATACTCCTATTTACTGTTTTCATAACTACAAAATCCCCTTTTTTCTATTATTTCCTATTAAATTATTTTTCTATTAATTATTACTATGTTATACTTCAAGAAAACGATTTTGGAAGGTATAAATTATATGATGGCGGGGATTATGTTAAGCTGCATACTTATTGGAGTAGGTACTGTTGCAGCAGTTATGGGTGTAAGTTTTTACTGGAGAAATATTAAATATGAGAAGGAAACCAGCTTTATTCTATTAATGTATGGTATTTCTTCTTCTATATGGTGCTATTGCTACGGAGTCATTGGGCTGTGCTGGGATTTCGAGCTGTGTAATAACATTCGAATTCTAGGCATTCTGGCAGTTGATGTATTTGTCATGACTGAAGTCTTTATGGGCTGTAAGCTTGCCAATCTTCCCCGCGGAATTGATATAACCATCAAAGTTATTATGCACATTGTCACTTTCATTGATTGGATTCTGTTTGGCCATAAAGACGTTGATATATATGTTAGAGTTGGTAACTGGACCACCTGGGATGAAAACCCGGCCTATGCCATTAACAGAAATTTTCACAATGCTTTTGTTGGTTTATGCACAGTTTTGCTTCTTTTACTTGCAATAATCTGGGTTCGTAAGGGACAAATCAAGCGCGAATATCGCTTTGTGAAACTTTTATATTTTGCTAATTTCCTATTCCTCTTCTGTTCATTCCCAGATACTTTTCTGCCTGCATTGGGTAAACATGCCTTTTCAACCTCTGGCTTGGGTGCGGCAATTTGTACAATTGTAGTATGGTATGGTGCAGTTCAGCTCAATTACTTTGATATTCGTATGGGAAATATTGCCGAGAATTTCCTTAATTTCATTGATGCAGGTATCATTGTTTTTGATATGAACAAAAATATCGCCATTGTAAATGATTATTGTAAAAAGATATTGGCCGAGGCTGGCATATCTCCTACTGATTCTCCTGAAAAACTCTTTGACTATAATACCAAAGCTTTAGACATTGCTTTTGAAATGGCCAAAAATCAGGTGTTTTCAACCCGTGTTACTGATAAATTCAATAACAAGTCTTACTCTATGCGATTAAATGCACTAAAAGATGACTTTGGAGCTCCTTTCTGTTACTTGTGTATCTTCACAGATGTTACTGAAGAGATAGATATTATCAACAAATTAGAGATTGCATCCCGTGCCAAAACAGATTTCCTGGCACAGATGTCACATGAAATCCGCACGCCTATCAATTCTGTATTAGGTATGAACGAGATGATATTACGCCGCACACAGGATCCAGAAATCCTGGAATATGCTAATAGCATCGATAGCTCTGGCAGAATTCTCCTTAGCCTCATTAACAATATTTTGGATTTCTCCAAAATTGAGGACGGTCATATGACTATTGTGCCTGTAAAATACAAAATCACAGATTTAATTACAGGTTTGGTTAATTCCATTTCTGACAAAGCTCATGCCAAAAACCTGGATTTCAATCTCAACATTGATGAAAATCTGCCAACGACTTTACTGGGTGATGATGTTAGAATATCTCAGATAATTCTAAATCTTCTAAGTAATGCTGTTAAATATACCAATGAAGGCTATGTATCTTTCTCTGTAAAATGCATCGCTAAGCTGGAAGGCAAGGTTGATATATTATTTTCCATAGAAGATACTGGCATCGGTATCAAAGAGGAAGATATGGACAGATTGTGCTTATCTTTTGAACGACTTGATGAGGTGAAAAATCATAATATAGAAGGAACCGGACTGGGCATCACCATCGTAACAAACCTTCTGAATATGATGGATAGTTCTCTCAATGTGAAGAGTAATTATGGCTTCGGCTCATGCTTCTCCTTTGTATTGAGACAGGAAGTCATTGATGCTGCGCCTATTGGAGACTATCAGTTAAATCACAACTATTCTTCAACCACAGAGAAAAAGAAAGCTCTACTTACTGCTCCTGATGCGCGAATTCTGGTTGTTGACGACAACAAAATGAATTTAAAGGTTGCAGACAAGCTTCTGTCTCTATGCCAGATTTCTCCAGATCTGGCCACTTCAGGTCAAGAAGCTATAGAAAATGTAAATACTACCTCATACGACATTATTTTCCTAGATCATATGATGCCAGATATGGATGGTATGGATACTCTACATTATATGAAGGATAATAATCTATTACATGAAAATACTTCTGTCATAGTGCTTACTGCCAACGCAGTTATGGGTGCCAAGGAGGAATATTTAGCAGAAGGCTTCGACGATTACCTGTCTAAACCTATTGAAATAACTGCTTTGGAAAAATTGTTATATAAATATTTACCAGATGAGCTTATACATGAAGCTACTACAACTACTGATATTACAGGTGATACCAAGAGTACTGATTCACAAGCTCTTAATATGTATAACCTGCCTTCTATTGAAGGAATTGACTGGAATAGCGCAAGAAAGAACCTGCCAAATGCTGATATGTTCTGGGAAATATTAAAAACTTATGCTAATTCCGCTGTGGGAGATACCAATGAGTTGGATAACAGCTACAATGCAGGAGTTCTCATAGATAATCAGGAACAGCTTAATCTCTATCGCATCAAGGCTCACGCAATGAAAAACTCTGCTGCAACTATTGGTGCTACAAGCCTTTCCGAGAAAGCCAAAGCCTTGGAATATGCAGCTCGAGACATGGACTTAAGTTATATAAAGGCTAACCATGATAGTTTTATAAAGCATTACCTACGCACAGCCCAGGCAATTCAACAGGATGTATTTCACAAGGATTCCTTCAACGAAAATGTGCTTAATAATAACGAATTATTACGAAACCTCAATATTATAAGGCAAGCTGTAGAAAATTATGATACTATAACTCTAAATAATTTATCTTTCAAGTTGAGTCAGAACAGTTTTGAGACGGAAGATATTACGGAAAATATACACATTTTATTGGAAGCCATTAAAACATTTGACATTGATAAAGTAAATCAGGCACTGGAAGATTTAAGAAATCTTATACAAGATTCCTAAGGGAGGAAGTTAATTATGAAATTTGTATCAGTATCATCGCTTCAACCTGGTATGGTACTCGGGCGCGATATTGTAAGCCCTAGTCAGTCCTTTATGTTAAAAAGAGGAGTGACCTTAAACGAAGAATATATCGAATACTTAGACAAAAAAGGTTATCTCGGCGCCTATATTACTGACAAAGATAATTTGGATATTGAACCAGAGGAACCTATTGATATCAAGACTTTAAGCCAATCTGTATCTGCTGTAAAAGAGTCAAATGTCGGAGAACTTCTAAATTCAGCCAAGCAGATTGTGGCTGATATATCCAAGCTAAAACAGTTGAGCATTGATCTGCTAGATTTGCGATCTTTTGATGAATATACATATAGACATTCTGTAAATGTAGCTGTCTATGCTGTTGCTGTAGCTAAATCCAAGGGCTTATCTGACGAAGAATTAGAACACATTGCCCTAGCAGGTGTATGCCATGACTTAGGAAAGCAGAAGATTCCTAGTGATATTATAAATAAGCCCGGCCAGCTTTCAGATGAAGAATATGGTGAAATCAAAAATCACCCTCAGTATGGATATGATATTTTAAAGGATAACAGAGAAATTCCTTCTACTGTGCGCCAGGCAGTGCTATTTCACCATGAAAATGAAAATGGTAGCGGATATCCTATGGGAAAAACCGGACAGGAGACCTCACTTATAACCAAAATTCTCCATGTAGTTGACGTATATGACGCCCTTATAAGTAAAAGACCTTATAAGCATCCTTATACTCCATATGATGCATTTGAATATCTCATGGGTGGCCGCGATATCCTCTTCAACGGCACTGTTGTAGATGCAATGCGTAAGGTTATTCCTACTTATCCAATTGCAACAGATGTGCAGCTATCCACTGGAGAAATGGCTGTTGTCTCAGCTCATACCGATCATCCACTCCGCCCTGTTGTTAGAATTGTGGGCACCAATTACGATATGGATCTATCTAAGCCTGAGTTTGAAAATATTTCAATTACTCAGAGCAATTTCTCAGATTCTTCATTTACAGGAAAGGTTGATGAACTCAATGAGAAGAGACAGTCTGTAAAATCGAAAAAGACTGAAATCATGCTGGTGGATGACTCTATTGTAAGTCTACAAACTACAACTGTAGCATTACAGCATGAAGATTATGAGCTTATTGCTCTTCAAAGCGGACTTGCTGCCATTAATTATATCAAGACCAAGGGTGTACCTGATTTAATTATTATGGATATAGAGATGCCTACCTTGGATGGAATTGCTACTGTAACAGCTATTAGAGAAATGGGATACTCTGATTTGCCGATTATATTCCTCACATCCAATACTCACAAAGAAACTATCTTGAAATGTATCTCAGTCCATGCCAAGGACTATATACTAAAACCGGTTAGACCAGTATATTTACGAGAACGTGTGGCTGTTGCCCTTAACGCCAGCCAAGAGAGATAATAAAAACTCAGCACCCGATGTTTAACGAGTGCTGAGTTTACTTTATTTATTTGCTTATTCATTTCTTTAGTCGACTGGATATCCATAACAATCTTGCATCATTTCATAAGTAAAGCTATATTGTCCTTTTGGACATTGGTCTTCATGTGCTTCGATATAGTGACCAGCCATACTATTTGTTTCTTTGCCTGCAGGATATCTTATTCCTGTTGGTAATATCATATTATGATAATAAACCTTGCCTGTTCGGGTATCGACTATACATTTGGCTCCTTTGTCTGTTGTTTTTTCAACTAAGTAATCCTCGTTATATCCTGTCTCTCCACATGGTGGTGCATCGGTCGGACCATATGTTCCATAGATAGTGAAGTCATCAAAATACTTCTGATAATAGGCCCACGTATCGACCTCGTAGTCGTCTTGTCCATTTGGAAACATATCAGATGGTTCTTCGACTTGATAAAAGGTATAATACTTTTCTAGACTTCCATCATCCGTTACGATATATGCTTGTGATTGACTTTGGTCAGACTCATCCGTCGAATCATCCTCTTTTAGATTCTGATCCTCTTTTGTCTGCTCCTCTGTAGCCTCATCATCTTTTGCCTTATTTCCGTTATTTCTAATAGCAAGACCTGTGATCACGCCCGCTATTACGAGGCAGAGTATCACAATTCCAATAATTATTTTCTTCTTCATTCTTCTTCTCCTAAAAGTACTTTCATATAATCCATCTTAGATAACAGTATTCTCGAAACTTCTATATAATCATCCTTTATTCTATAAAATGCATTATATGCTTTGAAATGGATATAATAGAAACCTGTAAATAAATCCCTATAACATAGTGGAATTCCAGTTTTCGGAGCTCCCCTTTTTTTGGAAATCCCATCCACAAGATCATCTATATATTTATCAGCAATATCGAAATCCTTAGACGCCTCCAAGACATCGTCCCATATGTTATCCATATCTTTTAAAGCTTTTGGAGAATATCTTATCTTATAAGTCACTTATTTGATTCCTCCGGCCATGAATATGTTTACGTACATCTTCTTCCGAAATCCAACCATCTTCATCACCAGCTCTTATTCCTGCATTCAATTCGCATAATAGCTGTATCATCGCCTCGGCTTTTTCGAAATTCTCTTCATCTTCCATGTTGCGAATGCTATAGACACCGCGACCGTTTTTTGTCAGATAAACCGGCGATCCAGTAGATACATTATCTAAGACATTTCCATAATTTCTTAAATCTGAAATTGGTGTTATTGTAGGCATAATGATTACCTCCTTTATAATCATATCTTATCACGGCAATATATTATTCTCAATGATTTTCGATTAATTTTACGAAAACCGCTTCTTCATAGGTAAAAAAAGACCAACTGCTAATTCTATATTAACAGCTGGTTATTTCTTACCACCTATATTACATCTACTTCAAAAATCCTTTTTATGTCACTTGAATGTAACATATATATCACCTCTCTTTCGTGATTATATATTAATACAAGCGAAAGATAAAGATAATTGACAATAACTACAAATAATTATGCTTATGAAATCTTTGATAAAACGAAAAAACAATACGTCTATATAAAGAATAATACACGTCTTATCAGAATTTTAATACGTGTACTATGTGCATTTTCACAACTAGTTGACTGGATATCCAAAACATTCCTGCATATTCGCATATGTAAAATCATACAGTGAATTCAACTCATCATGCTCAATAAGATAATCCATACCCATATTGTATGTTTCTACATCCGCTGCGTATGCTATTCCTGTCGGAAGCACCATCATATTGTAATAAACCTTTCCTGTTCGAGTATCAACTATACATACGGCCCCTTTGTCTGTTGTTTTTTCAACTAGGTAGTCCTCATTATATCCTGTTCCTCCACCTGGAGGTGCATCGGTTGGACCATATGTACCATAAACACTAAAGTCATCCCAATACTTCTGATATTCTCCCCACTTCTGAACCTCGTAGTCAGTTTGTCCATTCGGGAACATATCGGATGGTTCTTCGATTTGATAAAAGGTATAATACTTTTCTTGACTTCCATCATCCGTTACGATATATGCTTGTGATTGGTTTTGGTCAGAATCGTCCGTCGAATCATCCTCTTTTAGATTCTGATTCTCTTTTGTCTGCTCCTCTGTAGAATCATCAGCTTTTGCCTTATTTCCGTTATTTCTAATAACAATGCCTGTTATTACACCGGCTACTACGAGGCACAGTATCACAATTCCAATAATTATTTTCTTCTTCATTTCCTTCTCCTTTTATCCATATCATTCAATATATCATTTTGTACAAAAAAAACCAACTGTTAACCATGAGTTAACAATTGGTCTTTATTAAAATCTTGTGTCATACACAAATCCATATGTCGACAAAGCCGAATATTAGGCTTAGTCCTGCACGTATGGCATTAATGCTACGTGACGAGCTCTCTTGATAGCTACTGTAAGAGCTCTCTGATGCTTAGCACAGTTTCCTGTGATTCTTCGAGGAAGAATCTTTCCTCTCTCAGAGATGTATCTCTTTAACTTAGCTGTATCCTTATAATCGATTACGTTATCCTTACCACAGAATACGCAAACTTTCTTTCTTCTATGCATAGGTCTTCTTCTCTGCTGACCATCTGCTCTTTCTGTCTTGTTGAAAGCCATGATTTTACCTCCTGTAAAACTTAGTTAAATGGCAATTCGTCTTCACTTACACCGTTTTCAACGGCCATGAATCCATCACCTGCATCGCCTGATGGAGCTGGCACACTACCAGTAGCGCCTGATGCACCCTTGCTTTCACAGAATTCTACACTGTTTACGCTAATTTCTGTACCGTAAACCTTCTGACCTTCCTTGTTAGTGTAGTTATTATTTCTAACTTCACCTTCAATAAGGATTCTATTTCCCTTGCGGAAATATTTCTCAACGAATTCTGCTGTCTTTCCAAATGTAACGCAGTTAAAGAAATCAGCATCAGGATCTCCCTCACGCTTAAATCTTCTATCTACTGCAATGCTAAATCTTGTAACCTGTGTGTTGTTACCTGCACCAAATCTTACGTCTGGATCTGCTGTCAGACGTCCCATCATAATTACCTTATTCATATCTTCTCCTAGTCTACTATCTATGCCTCGTCTTTTCTAACGCATAAGAAACGAAGAACATTTTCCATGATTCGAACGTTCTCTTCGATCTGAGCTGGAGCTTCTGGTTCAGCTTCGAACTGGATGAAGTAGTAGTAGCCTTCGCTCATCTTCTGGATGTCGTAAGCTAACTTCTTCTTACCCCACTCCTCTACTTCGCTGATCTGGCCACCGAAACGCTCAACGTAACCCTTAGCCTTCTCAACTACTGCTGCTCTCGCATCATCTTCGATCTTTGCATTAACAACAAGTGCTAATTCATACTTATTCATGCGATTTTTACCTCCTTTTGGTCTTTTGGCCTTGTTCACAATTGAACAAAGCAAGGATATTTTAATATATCACGAATAATGATATTATCATGCTTGACCCTTTTTTTCAAGGGGTTTTTGAATATCTTTTACATTTTTTGCCAATTTTGTTCTTGTTATCATAGTCTGATGGCCGCATCCCACACATTCTATTCTACAATCCGCTCCTACGCGTATTACTTTCCACTCATTGGACCCGCAAGGATGTGGCTTCTTCATTATCAAAATATCATTTTCTTCTATTTTCATAACCTACCTCTGTAGTTTGGCCTTTTTCGCAAATCATTTGACACTATCTAATGCTCTATAATAAAGCCTGGTATATATCTCGCTTGCTTACGCCTCTGTCCTTGGCCACGGCTTTCATGGCAGCCTTCTTGTCCATACCCTGTAACAAATATATCTCCATGTGCTCCTCTATAGATACATTTTCCCACTTCATCTGTTCTTCCTGCTGCACCTGAGTTTTGCTCTTCCCTGCAATTACAAGAACATACTCCCCTCGAGGGTCATTTTCCTTGTAAAATGTGTTGGCCTCAGACAGTGTAGTCTTAACCTTTTCCTCATATTTCTTGGTAAGCTCTCTACATATTGTAATCTCTCTGTCACCTAAGCACTCCTCTAACTCTGCAAGGGTAGCTTTTAAATGATGAGGTGACTCATACACAATCATGGTTCTTGTCTCCCTCTCCATTTCCTCAAGGACTCTAGCTCTGTCCTTCTTATCCTTTGGGAGAAATGCTTCAAAGCTAAATCTACGACAAGGCTGACCAGAAGATGTAATAGCTGTTATACATGCTGCTGCCCCTGGAATGGTCTGAACTTCTATTCCTGACTCATAGCACATTTTCACCAGTTCCTCCCCGGGATCAGATATTCCCGGAGTTCCTGCGTCTGTAATCACAGCAATATTCTGGCCTTCCTGTAACTTCTCAATGAGGGTCTTGGCCTTCTCTATCTTATTAAACTCGTGATAACTGGTCATGGGTGTGGAAATCTCAAAATGTTGCAACAGCTTCACAGAATTTCTGGTATCCTCTGCAGCAATCAAGTCTGCTTCCTGCAATACTCTCACTGCTCGATATGTCATATCTTCCAGATTACCTATTGGTGTAGCTACCAAATATAAAATACCTGACATATTTATCTATCTCCCATCAATCTTGCTTTGGTCTCTTCATCATATCCGTAGATATCATATATTTCCGGATTATATACTCCAGGTGCATCATATACTATGAGGGGTTTCTCTACTATTAGATTAGGTTTGCCACCTTTCATACCCTCAATCAGTACCATATTAGGCTCTTTGTCCAGATATGGATATACCAATCTTATCCTCTTGGGCTCGATTTTATATTTTCGCATCAAAGACATAATATCTACTAACCTATGTGGTCTATGGACATAATAACATCGTCCTTTTTGTCTCAAAAGACATGATGTCTGTCTTATAACATCCTCCAGATTACAGAGCAATTCATGCCTAGCAATAGCTTTGGCATCAGCCTCGTTAGTCAATCCATGATTCTCTGTCATATAAGGTGGATTAGATGTGACAATATCAAAAGAAGATGCACCAAATATATTTGCTGCATCTTTTATATCTCCTGTTTCGATGAATATTTTGTCCTGCAGATTATTATAAATCACGCTTCTTCTGGCCATATCAGCTGACTCCAGCTGTATCTCAAGGCCTACATACTTCTGACCTCTACTGCGGGACTCAACCAATATAGGTATTATCCCGTTGCCTGTACCCAAATCAATCATCTTCTCATTTGGCATAACCTTGGCGAAGTCTGATAATAATACTGCATCCATACCAAAACAGAATCTGTCTGGATTCTGTATGATCATATAGCCTTTTCGCTGCAAATCATCAAGTCGTTCCCCTGGTAACAACAGCTCATTTTCCATAGCATTCATCCTTTATTAATTTTGAGCATTCTGATTATTGTTATCCGCATTTCGATTGTTCTTGTGCTTCTTATTCTTATGATGCTTCTTTTTCTTCTTGTCGCCATTTGACTTGTTATCTGGGTTTTGCTTGTCTGCAGCAACATTTTCCTCAGCACCATTTACATCAGAATTCTCTTTATTGTTATATTTCTTCTTCTTATCTTTCTTATTGTGGTTCTGCTTGCCTCTATCTCCAGACTTGTCTCGTCCTCTGTCCTGAGACTTATCAGTATTTTGATTCTCAGCAGCTTCCACATTTTCTTCTACATCATCAGCTCGATTTGCTTTATTGCCGCGAGATGCAAACTTTAACTCCTCAACAGAATACTCACGTTCTTCCTTAATATCATTTTCCTCAATAATAACTCGTACTGTCTGACGAAGCACATTTACCGACTTCACCTGACCCTGCTGTCCCTCTGGAGTTGTAACTATATCGTTGTCCTTTGGCAGCTGACTGTTGAGATACTCATAAGTTTCCTGCTCATTTTTCAGGCAGCACATAAGTCTACCACAGACACCTGATATCTTGGTAGGATTCAATGACAAATTCTGTTCCTTGGCCATCTTGATTGACACTGGCACAAAATCAGTCAGATATGTGGTACAGCAAAGTGGTCTTCCGCACATACCGATTCCACCTAGAAGCTTAGTCTCATCACGAACACCAATCTGACGAAGCTCGATTCTAGTTCTAAATACTGCAGCCAAATCCTTGACCAATTCACGGAAATCCACTCGTCCATCTGCTGTGAAGTAAAACAGAAGCTTACTATTGTCAAATGTATATTCAGCTGAAACCAGCTTCATCTCCAGATTGTGCTTTGCCACCTTCTCGCGACAAATGCGAAGAGCATCCTTCTCCTTCTGTCTGTTTACAATGGCCTTCTCTATATCTTCCTCAGTAGCCACTCGCTTAATATCCTTGAGAGGCTGAGTAATTTCTTCATCCTCCACTTCCCTTGGAACCATAGCAACTGTTCCAATCTCAAGTCCTCTGGCAGTATCTACAATTACCTGATCATTTAACTTAAGCTGGAAATCCTGGGGTCCAAAATAATATACCTTACCTGCACCACGAAAACGCACGCCTACGATTTTTGTCATATCATATTCTCCTTAACTTCCATCAGCAACAGTTCCACTGTAAGATTATTATTTACATTTGCATTTAATCTCTTTCGACAAGTATCGATAGCCTTGAAAATATTTTCCAGACCTTCAAAACTCACCTCTGCTGATTGTCGTTTTATAATCATTATCTCATCTTGATAAGTGACCAACTTATTATCGCCAGTCGATTTATATAATAACACATCTTTGAACCATATTGTCATTAAATCCAAGTAATCTTGTATATTAACCGTCTCGGATTTCACAATATCTGTAGCAATTTCATTTATCTCATAGGCACCTTGTGAAGCCGCCCTCTTTACGAAATCCACCATAGTATTTTTCAACTCATTAAATTCCTGTGATTCAGCCAGCTTAATCGCTTTGCCAAAATTACCCTGTGAAAATGCGGCACAGACTTCCGCCTGGTAATCCGGCATTCCGTGCTTATGCATCAACTCTCTCTTTATAATTTCTTGATTAACTGGTTTTAAATCCAGGAGAACACATCTTGATAATATGGTTGGGAGAAATGTTGTTGCAGAAGTGGTAAGCAAGAATATCACTCCATACTCCGGTGGCTCCTCAATAGTTTTAAGCAAAGCATTCTGAGCCTGCTCCGTCATTTTCTCCGCCTCATCCACAATATAGATTTTATACTTAGAACTATATGGCTTTATAACAATATCATTATTAAGCTGTGTACGAATATCATCAATACCGATTGAATTCGGCTTCTCATGCATTACATAATGTATATCCGGATGGTTGTGGCCTATGGCCTGATGGCAGGATTGGCATTCTCCACAGGCGTCATCTCCGCCTTCCTCGCATAAAATTGTCTGGGCAAATGCTTCCGCCAACATCATTTTACCGGAATCCTTTTCCCCGCTGATTATATATGCATGTGAAAACTTATTATGTTTTATGGCACTTTGCAAATGTGCCTTTATATCTGTCTGTCCTTGTATATCTGAAAAACTCATATTGCTCCTTAGGTTGTTATATCCAGCAGAAGTCCTCTAATCTCATCTATTCGACTGAGAATCTCTATGTGATCAATCTCATCTGCCACCAAAGCCTCTGCCAGCTTGTCCAAATTCTCATCCACCAACTTCACAATACCATAGACTCTATGGCGACCTCTTCGATCCAGGAAGTTCTCTCTGGAAAATTTGTGAGAGCGGTTTACCACCTCATTTAAGAAATCCTTAATGAGGCCTCTGTACTTCTTCATGTCACGAATATCCATATGTCGGGCAATAAGCTCCCCCTGCTTGGTAATATCCGTAAGCATACCATCTAACTTCTGCTGAAGCTCAGCATCCTCTATGGCACTGGTCAAAGTAAATTTGAAATTTTCTCCACTTTCCGGTGTCTTGGCAGTATCTGGAACCTGATTCACCGGATTCACATTATTTACCTTAATATCCATATGTCACACTTTCTACATCTGTGATTTGATGTACTCTGCTATCTCATCTTCTATATCGTCCAAATTTTTGTTTTCAAACACTTTGTCTATGTGTGCTTTCTGGAGATTTTCCTCCGAGAAGTCCTTGGCATCCGCCAGAAATCTTCTACACATTTCCTCATATTTAGGATGGCTTTGCTTCATTTCTCGATTCAGAGCTCTGCTGAGTCTCACTCCATCCTCAACCTCAATATAAATAGGAATAACTACTTCTTCACCATAGTACTCCTTGATTTTCATAAATGATTCCAAAGTCCCTATAATCAGGTAGTTATTCTCTGTTAAATCCACCTGGTCATCATCCACAGTGAAGTAATCCCACTGACCGTGTATAGTGTCATAGCTGCGAATCTCAATAACCTTTCCCGCACTTCTGAGATTTTCCTTCTCCTCCTGTGTGCAGAAATGATATTCAATTCCATCCACTTCCCCTGCGCGAATTGGTCTTGTAGTATAGGATACTATCTGTTTTAAATGTAAATCATCTCTATCCAAAATCTTTTTATATATTGTGTCTTTTCCCGTCGAACTTTTGCCGATTATGCAAAATATTTTTCCCATGAGATCTCCTAGTTTTATTAGTATTTCAAGTATAATATAGCCATTATTAATTGACAACTTCCAGGTATTTATCCTCTGCCAATCCTGTGACTGTCAAGCCTGCTGCCATTGCATCCTTTATCAGATTCAATTGGGCAGAACCTATCTCTTCCCCAGGTACACAAATCGGAATTCCCGGAGGATATATAGCCACTATGCTTCCACATACCTTTCCAAGTACATTTTCCATATCATCAATAGCTATCTGCTGTATCTGGCGATCCTTCGCTTCATACATTTCCATAACTTTCTTTCCATAAACTATCCCCCGGGACTTAGGCTGCTGCTGTGATCTATCCACATTCTTAAGGCCCTTTTCTGTGATAAATGTTTTATCAAGCTCGTGAAGAGCCTCATTCAATCTATGAAATCCCTCCTCTGTATCCATAACAGATGTCATGGCCAAAACATAGTCAAAAGAGCTCATCTCCGTCTCAATCTTATAATCCTGTCTTAAAGTCTTCGCCAATTGCGGCCCTGTAATATATCCATTACAACCTATTACTATCTTTGATGGATCTCTAGCTAAACAAATATTTTCATCCCCACTTACCGGCCATATACTCAAGGCCTTTAAATCCCTGGTATTTCTATAAAACTCTTCCAGCTTCTTAGCATACTCTTCAAAGATATCTGGCTTTTCCTCCAGGAAATTCATACATTTACTTACTGAGCCCATAAGTACATAGGATGGTGAACTGGTCTGAAACATATGGAGATAATCCTCTATTCTGGTTTCAGAAGCATTCACATGAATAACTGCAGTCTGTGTCATGGCTGGCAAAGTCTTATGCAGACTCATAATCACATAATCAGCACCTGACTCCACCGGATTCTCTGGAAAATATGAATGAAATCCCAGGTGTGCACCGTGAGCTGCGTCAACTATAACCGCCATTTTCCTGCTGTGGGCTAATTCCACAATCTCCTGCAATGGCTCAACAAAACCTTCATATGTAGGAGATGTAACCATTATTGCCTTGGCGTCAGGATTTTCATCCATGACCTGTCTATAGCCTGCCACTCCCACAATGGTTGCCACATTTTCCTCTGTAACCTGTGGAGTCACATATGCTACTTGTAGTCTGCGAAGAATCGCCCCGTGATATACACTTTTATGAGCATTTCTCCCTATTATTATCTTGTCATTACAATTGCAGGCATCAAATATACCACAGATATTTCCACAGCTGGAACCATTTACCAGAATATAACTTCTACTAGAATGATAAATTCCGGCTATACGCTCCTGCTCTTCCCTCAAAATTTCCCGAGGATGATGCAGGTCATCAAATCCCTCAATCTCTGTTATATCAATGGAAACAGGTTCCGGCATGGTAATTCCCTGCCGTTTATGACCTGGCATATGAAAGGGATACACTCCCTCTTTGCTATACTCTTCCAATTTATCTATTAACATTTTAATTCCTTTAACCTATTTTTTATTACGATTACCAATCCCAGGCATACTTTCTACTTCTAACATTTATCTAGCTTTGGCAATCAAAATCTTCTAATCTAGATATCGTCCCTGCTTTGGCAATCAAAATTTACTAATCCAGATATCTTCCAAGCTCTGGCATCCAATCACCAAAGAATATTCTGTCCTCCACAACTGCTCCCCAGATTGGCTCTAAGAAATCATTAATCTTGTCCATAATCTCCTGCCATGCCGGTTCCACTCTCTTTTCTTTCTTGAGAAATGTCTTCCACTTCTTCTCCATATACTTATAATCCCTGTAGCTATATAGAGTAGTATAGGTCTTGGCTTCCTTCTTTATATGAGCCTCGTCGCATTTCTCATTTAATATGTCTCTCATCTTGCGACCTTCTAGAGAATGCATATTCAAAATCTTATAAACCTCATAATAATGATGCATCTCATTTATAAGTTCCATCTTCTTCATAATCTCACAGATGTGATGACACAGAGCCTCCTCTGCTGGAAAATGTAGATACTCCACATTCTCATTATTCTCACAAAGCAACTTAAAACTCCTGGTATATGGCAGTACTGATGTGTCTTTCATCACCTTTAGACCTATATCGAGAGGCACATATTTCTCCTCCAGCTCCAATTCCATATAAATATGAGCAAAGTCAATACTATTTGTCTTATTCTCTGTTTTCACCGATAAAATCTTGTAATTATTTTCCATAAAGACATGACTCAGACAAGCTTCTGTCTCAGAAATCACTTCTTCCATGGTCTTATTTCCACCATATACATATCTAATAGCCGTAACAGATTTAAGCTTATAGGTATCTATGCCAATATCATCTCCGTTACACAACCACATATTATTTTTCATATTGCTATGAGCCATGGCATTCACTGCCATCTCCGCTGTGGCTCCCGCCAGAAGATTTGTAAATGCTATATTCAATTCATCACTTTTTAATTCCAACAGCTTAGTACTAATCATTGTATTTTACAGCCATACTCCTATCATACTCTGAACTTTGCCTGTGACCTTTCGCTCTCTGGCAATTTCCATCAAAGCTGCCACATCCTTCTCTTCGTCCAGGATATATTTCAGGATAGCTTTCTTGAAATCCTCTCTATCCATTTTGTCCTGATATTTCAGGCAATCACATACCACTCTCTCCTTGGTAAATATTCCCATGGTATGACCAGCCACCTCAATTGTGGTTGCACCTATAGACATAACCTTTGGCTCAGTATAGTAGGGAATCACATTAGGATAGTCGATTTTGAATCTGGATCTGGATTTGTTTTTGTCCACTGCAATATGCCATCCAAAAGGCTTATTCTCCAAATATCCGTAATAATATAAAGCAGTCTCCATGGTAAATATTCCATCTGGAAACATTTGAACTATTAATTCTTCTTCATTTCCTTTATAACTTCTGGCAGAGTAATATCCGTTTTTCACCCGGATCAACTCTCCCTCCTCAGCCAAGGCTTTTACTCTTCTGTAATCTATTCCTAAATCGCTTATTTGAGCAGTGCGAACTAATCCATGGTTCTCTTCTATTAATTCCTGGATTCTTTCCAAATCATATATCTTCTTTTCTGCTCTACTAAGTTTAGTTACATCCATTTTGCCCACTCCTTGCATTTATATGTGGTAATTTTTCTCTTGTATTATATGATTTCAAGGGCTTTCTTGTCAATTTTGTAATGGCTCCTTATCTTTTACAAAAATGTCCTTTTTATTATTGTATTTGTCTCTATTTTGTCCTACTATTATTTCAGACAGGTTATTCTGTCTTTTTATAAATATTATTTGAATTATAAGGAGAAATATATGGCTACAACCAAAAATCCATCAAGAGTTGAATGCGAAGATATTATTAAACGAATTCTCATGACAGAGGTCTTAGAGAAAGGTAGAAATGAACATTTCAAGAATGCCACAGATTTTATGAACTATTTTCAGTCCCTCTATCCTGCCAGCGACAGTTTAACAAAACAGGTTCAGCGAGCTGTCAGAAATCTGAATATGCCCAAGGATGAAAATGGATATTTCATTATTAATAAAACCAAACCTCAAATGGATCAGGATAAAGAGATTTCTCATATGTTGAAAAAGACATCTGCCTCTTTTGAATCTCTAGAGGATTGTGAGAAATTATTCCTTGCAGTAGAACCAGCTTACAAATCATACCTGCTGCAATTGATTTCTGAGTCTGCTACATTTGAAAATACCTATGTAACTATTGTAGATTCCAGCAAAGGCTTAATCTTCTATACAAAAAACAAGAATAACCTTGGAATGCTTATAGAAAGCCTGTTAAAGTAAATTGTCTGACAATTTGCAAACAATTTATCTTTGTTATAATATTTAAAAAGGACAACATCTTTTATTGATGTTGTCCTTTCTTTGTCTTTTCGGAATTAAATATTGTCTTTAGTGTCTTTTTCTAGTTCTTCTGCGTTTTATTGTTTTGCTTTTTCTACGCTTGTAGGTCTTCTTTTTGCTAAATCCCTGCTTTGCTTCCTTCTTTCTATGTCTATATAGGAATATCTTGCCTGATTGCATATAAATAACATATGCAATTCCAAATATAACAGCCAAAACAAGAATTAAAATAAACACTGTTTTAAAATCAATTCTAATATATTTCAGTTTTGAACCACCGTGCTCAGGGTCAACATTGTTAAATGGATATGATACCTTACCATCTGATTCATATATAAGATTTGCTGTTCCAACTACTCTATCACCGTAACTATATACTGCATTAGCCACTGCCTCTGAATCCTTTGGCGCTGGTGTCAGCTGAACAGTTGTATCCTTAAAGGATGCTGCCTTTGGCAATACAATAATATCCTCTGGATTAATTCTAATAATATTACTCTGCTCTGATAGCATTCCCGGATTTGAATCTCCGCCAATTTCAGATACTGAAGTATTATCTGCTACTTTGTATACTGTGAAATTTGCGAAGCAATAATCGAAGAGATTGATTGTATCCTCATAATGACCAGGGTTATTACCATTTAAAATAACACAAATAAGTGTCATTCCATCTTTCTTCGCATATGTTACAAGTGTATTTCCGGCCTCATCTGTGTAACCAGTCTTTCCACCGATAGCATAGTCATATATATATTTGGATGTTTTATTCTTGCTGATCATAGCATGAGAGTTATTCAGGTTATATGCTTCCTTCTTGTTATCTGCTGGAAGTGTATAAGCTGTTGTAGAACATATCTCTCTAAACTTTGGAATGGAATATGCTTCCTGAGCAATCAGGGCCATATCCCTAGCACTTACATAATGATCCTTGTTTGGCAATCCATTAGGATTTGCAAAATGTGTATGAGTACATCCAAGCTCCTTGGCCTTGGCATTCATCATATCGATAAATGCTGGCATACTACCTGCCACATGCTCACCAAGAGCCCATGCACACTCATTTGCCGACTCAAGCATCATTCCGTAGAGAGCATTTTCCAGAGTCATCTCTTCTCCAACTTCTCTGGCAATATGAGATGTATCACCTTCATTCTCATATACAGCCTCCTCTGAAAATACAACTTTCTCATCCAAATCACAGTTTTCCAGGCTAAGCAATGCTGTCATAACCTTGGTTATACTTGCTGGATAATAAGCTGTATCTGCGTTCCTTTCATAAAGCACAGTACCGGTTTCTGCTTCCATTACTATAGCTGCGCCAGAAGATATACTCACGTTACTTGGCCAATACTCTGCCGCCTTAGAGTCTATGCTCAAAGTACCGATTGTCACGCTAAATGCGCACAATCCAATACAGGTTCTCTTTATTAAATTTTTCAATAGTTTCATTAGAAATCTCCAATTCTTTTTGATTCACAACTAATAGTATAATCGCTAGATTTTATAGGCGCAACCCATAATTATTCATTATTTTAATTTTTCTAATCCATTTTATTAGCCCTTTTATTATGTAGCTATGTTATAATAGCTAGGCATTTATGCATTTACATTTCATATAATAGAAAGGAAAACCTATGCGTTTAAGAAATATTCCCGGGGCAGACGAAGTTGTATCAAACAGCCCTTATTGTATTCAAAATCCAGAAGCTAATATTGGAAAATGGCATGACCTGTTTCCCAAAAAACAGGAATTACATATAGAAATCGGTATGGGTAAAGGTCAATTTATAATGAACATGGCCAAGGCTCATCCAGATATTAATTATATTGGTATCGAACGATATACCAGCGTAACACTTAGAGCTGTTCAGAAAATGGAAGCTTTGGTTGAATCTGGCGAACACTTGGATAATCTGAAGTTTCTATGCTTCGATGCCAAAAATATTGATACTATTTTTTCTAAAGGTGAGGTTGATAGAATATATCTGAACTTCTCTGATCCATGGCCAAAGGACAGACATGCCAAGCGCCGTCTCACTTCCTCAGAATTTCTGGCCAGATATAATAAGATATTGAAGTCTGATGGTAGAATTGAATTCAAGACAGATAATGCTGATTTGTTCAACTTCTCTTTGGATGAAATTAATAACTCAGATATATGGCATTTAGATGCTCATACCTATGACCTCCATCATGATGCTTCCTTAAATGAAGGAAATATCATGACAGAGTACGAGGAGAAGTTCTCCTCTCAAGGTAATCCTATTTGTAAATTAATATGCAGCAGATAATCTATTAATTCTCTGACTGTCCATAATAAGCATTTTCACCATGCTTTCTATAATAATGTTTATCCTGTAGTTCCTGAGGAGCCGGTTGTACTTGCGAATTAATTACTTCAGTATTTGCCGCCATCTTTGCAACCTCCTCCAATACAACAGCATTGTGCACAGCTTCCATAGCATCCTTACCCCAGGTAAATGGACCATGGTTCTTGCACAAAACTGCCGGGGTTGCTACAGGATTTATTTTTTTCTCTGTAAAATGATCTGCAATCAAAACACCTGTATTCAACTCATATGCTTCATCAATCTCCGCCTTTGTAAGATTTCTGACGCATGGCACCTCACCATATATATAATCAGCATGTGTTGTTCCATAACAAGGAATTCCTCTTCCAGCCTGTGCCCAGCTTGTAGCCCAGGTTGAATGTGTATGAACGATTCCTCTAATTTCTGGAAATCTATTGTATAGCACCATATGTGTTGCAGTATCAGAAGATGGATTATAACGTCCTTCCACTTTATTACCCTGTAAATCTACAACAACCATATCCTCTGGAGTTAATTTATCATAATCTACACCGCTAGGCTTAATCACAAAAAGTCCAGCTTCTCTGTCTATTCCACTTACATTTCCCCAAGTAAATGTTACCAAGTTATACTTTGGCAGTAGCATATTTGCCTCATACACCTGTTTCTTCAATTCCTCTAACATCCGCTATCCTCCTATATACTACTTCATTCCATTGATAGCTTCTCTTTCAGCTCCAATAACAGCTTTAAAATTATCAATATATGTCTCGAATCCTGCCACTTCATTGTCCTCAGGCGCAATTGTATCTATATCACTTCCCTTGAATACTTCCTTCTCCAGGAAATCTTCCAGCTTCATGTTATCAGATTCTGATAAATATGCTGCCAACACTGCCATCCCCCATGGGCCGCCCTCTCCAGCTGTAGCCATAACAGAAATTGGTGTATTCATAGCCGCAGCCAGAAATCTCTGAGCAACTCCAGGAGTTTTAAATATTCCACCATGACCATAGAGTGTATCGATTGCAATTTTTTCTTCCTTCTGAAGCAGGTCCATTCCAACCTTTAAAGCTCCAAATGCACTATATATATGACTTCTCATGAAATTAGCCAGATTAAATCGTGCATTTTCACTTCGTATATACATAGGTCTGCCTGTAGGACATTCCATAATATTTTCCCCAGAGATAAAGCCATAAGTCAGCAATCCGCCACAATCAGCATCTCCCTCCAAGGCTTTGTTAAATAATGTTGTATAAAGCTTGCCTGTATCCACTTCAACACCATACGCTTCCATGGATTCTTTTAAAATATTTACCCAGGCATTAATATCGCTTGTACAATTGTTGGCATGAACCATTGCCACCAGACTTCCATCAGGAGTTGTTACCATATCAATCTGAGGATAGAAGTTCTGTAACTCAGATTCCAATACTACCATGGCAAATACTGATGTTCCTGCAGATACATTTCCCGTTCTCTGCTTCACGCTATTGGTGGCAACCATTCCTGTTCCTGCATCTCCCTCAGCAGGAGCAAGAGGGCATCCTGGCTTTAAGTCTCCACTTGGATCTAGAAGCTTAGCTCCTTCACTTGTGAGATAACCAGCCACTTCACCAGCAGTTTTAACCTCTGGTAAGATATCACACAGATTCCAAGGTAGGTTTTCCCCTTCTACCAACTTGTTAAATATTTCCATCTTCCCCTGATCATAATTACCTGTCTTAGAATCAATTGAAAACATACCTGACGCATCACCCACGCCTAGACATTTCTCACCTGTCAATTTCCAGTGCACATAACCTGCCAGAGTTGTAATGTAGTCAATATCACTTACATGACTCTCTTTGTTCAATATAGCCTGATATAAATGAGCTATCGACCATCTCTCAGGAATATTATATTGAAATTTCTCGCGCAAAATCTTGGCAGCTTCTGCTGTTGTAGCATTTCTCCAGGTTCTAAAAGGAACAAGCATATTGCCCTTATTATCAAAAGCCAGATAGCCATGCATCATAGCGCTGAATCCCATAGCTTTTACTTCCTTTAGGTCAACTCCGTACTTTGCTTTTACATCCTGCTTTAGATTTGAATAGCTGGTTTGCAATCCTGTCCATATCTCATCTTCATGATATGTCCAGAATCCATTTTCCAGATGATTCTCCCACTCAAAATCACCTGATGCTATTACCTGATAGCTGTCGTTAATTAAGATAGCTTTGATTCTGGTTGAACCGAATTCAATACCCAGAATTCCCTTCCCCTCTTCTATAAATTTAGTAGTGTCCATATATACCTCTCCTCCATACATTAATATGTTTATTTCATTTTAACATTAACTAATATAAACACTACTTTTTATTTGATTTATTTATTACACTTTTTTAGGCAAAAATAAAAAGCGTCGAACCTAGTATCTACTAAATCCAACACTCTTTCTAGTGCGCGACCAGGGGTTCGAACCCTGGACACCCTGATTAAGAGTCAGGTGCTCTGCCAGCTGAGCTAGTCGCGCTTATTTGTTTTTGTGCTCCTTGCTGAACACTTGTATAAGTATATAGTATTGTTTCATGTTTTGCAAGTACTTTTTTTAATTTTTTTCAAAATTCCTCAAATAATTTTCTTTGAGTTAAAAATAGGAGAAATACCAGGTTTTTCCATGGCATTTCCCCTACTATTTATCATCTTATTAAGTACCTTCTATTACACATTTGCAAATAGTGCTGCAATCTCTTCTGGTGACAATTGCTTGTTTGGATCATCAGATAATTCCGGCATAGGTGGCTTCTCTTCTTTTGGTTCCTCAGCTGGTGCATCCCCTGATGCTGCTGCAAACATTGCTGCGATTTCATCTGGTGACAGCTGCTTATTTGGATCTGATGTGTCAAATGCTGCCAGTGGGTCCTCTGCTGGTTCTTCTACTGCTGGCTCTTCTACTGCTGTTTCCTCAACTACCGGCTCTTCTGCTACAGGTTCCTCAACTGCAACTTCTTCTACTGGAGCCTCTTCTGTAATTTCTTCTGCTTCCGGCTCCTCTGCCGGTGCTGCATCTCCTGATGCTGCAAACATTGCTGCGATTTCATCTGGTGACAGCTGCTTATTTGGATCTGATGTATCAAATGCTGCCAGTGGATCCTCTGCTGGTTCCTCAACTACAACTTCTTCTACTGGAGCCTCTACAACTGGAGCCTCTTCTGTAATTTCTTCTACTTCTGGCTCCTCTGCCGGTGCTACATCTCCTGATGCTGCAAACATTGCTGCAATTTCATCTGGTGACAGCTGTTTATTTGGATCTGATGTGTCAAATGCTGCCAGTGGATCTTCTGCTGGTTCTTCTGCTGCTGACTCTTCAACTGGAGCTTCTTCTGCTGGAACCTCTTCTACTTCCGGCTCCTCTGCTACAATTTCATCTGCTGGTGCTGCATCTCCTGATGCTGCAAACATTGCTGCAATTTCATCTGGTGACAGCTGCTTATTTGGATCTGATGTGTCAAATGCTGCCAGTGGATCTTCTGCAGCTGGCTCTTCAACTGGAGCTTCCTCTGCTGGAGCTTCTTCTACTACAGGTTCCTCAACTGCAACTTCTTCTACTGGAGCCTCTTCTATAACTGGCTCCTCCTGCAGACTAGCCAACATAGCATCAATATCTTCTGTAGACATATCATCTACTTCATCAGCCTGGCTTTCTTCCTCTGCAGCCATATTCTCTGTATCAGCCTGTAGGCTTTCCAACATTGCAGCCACATCATCGTCGCTTATATCATCATCGCTAACACTTTCTTCAATATCAGCTACTGGTTCCTCAACCATCTCTGCAACAGCTTCTTCAACTACCGGCTCCTCTACTGGAACTTCCTCTACAGCTGGCTCTTCTGCCATCACTGGTGCTGCAACTGGCTCCTGTGGCATAGCTGGCATTACAACTGGAATAGCAACCTTATTATCCAGCGCATTTATCTCCTGCTGCATCTGTTGTAATTTTGACTGAAGCATCTCGAACTGATTCTGCATTCCGCTATTTGATGACTCAATATCATTCTTGGTCTGCTGCAACAATTCCTCTTTAGTCTTCAGAAGCATTTCCTCATTCTGACGAATTAATTCATCATTATTTTCCTGAATCTTCTCCTGAAATCCGAAAATATGCTTTATCAATTCATCATTTGAATTCATAAGAGCATCTGTATTTTCCTTACTTCTATTTATAGTAACCTTGGCTACTGCCTTCTGAGCGTTGATAATCTCTTCTCGATAATCAGCACTTTCTTCAATAATATTTAATCTATCAGCAATTTCATCAAAATATTTCTTAAGAGCTATATAAGAAGCTTTCTGAGCTTTATACAAATCCTCAAACTCTTGCCTATCTTTTTCTTTATTTCGCTGAGATAATTCAATAGCCTCTGTAACCAGCACAAATAATACCACTGCCATACAGATAGCAATCACAATTATCATTGGAATTGCATTTTCCAC
Source organism: Lachnospiraceae bacterium (assembly GCA_017634455.1). Taxonomy (GTDB): domain Bacteria; phylum Bacillota; class Clostridia; order Lachnospirales; family Lachnospiraceae; genus JAILFK01. The sequence goes on along the minus strand of JAGBNK010000035.1, from coordinate 61,382 downwards.
TTTAAGCATAAAATACAGTTCCAAAATCATGAAGAGAATCTCAATAACACTTGTGAAAGCAATAATCATCTTGGTTTTCACAATGCTATCTCTCTTTTTGTTTTCTTGTCTTTCAGGCTTTGTTTTCTCTCTCATAAACTTCTCCTATTATGTCAAAATGTACTTAATATATATATCGGCATATTTATAAAATACAAAATTAAAAAACGCCCCCTACCAGAATCGAACTGATAACTAATCCTTAGGAGGGACTTGTTATATCCATTTAACTAAGGGGGCATAGTTGACAAGCACCCTTAGGTTTGCTTGCCTTAAAAATCTACATGGCCTTGAAGCCATATATTTCCTTTAAATCGTCTTCCTACTTTGGGTTCACCCATAAGACATTTTTTATTTATACAAATTTCTATAGGAAGATCATTTGTCTCTATTGTCAATATATAGACTTCTTCCTGAGAATATTCGTTTATATATTCTTTTATATCTTTAATTATACCAATTACTGAATATTTGTCACTTTCTATTCCAAATGGCATAAAAGAAGTTTTAACAATACTATAGATATCTTCCTTTGTAATTCTACGAGAAATCATAGCATACATATCGATATCTTCTAATGTAAGATTTTCAATAGCTTCCTCATCGCCTTCTCTGGCCTTGGCTACCAGATTACTACGATTGGAACTGTTTTTATTCTTGTAATTTGGATCAACCTCACAATTAGGCAACAGAACCTTTCCTTCCAGAGATAATCCTGATAAATATATATTTCTAAAATTCTCTCCTTCAAACCTGGTTCTGCCCTTATAAGATTTCAGATAATCTATTATGTTATCAAGATTGAAAATGAGACTTACGCCTATTCGCGAATCATCTGCCCAACCCTGATAACTTTCCCTATCTGACTGTCTTATAATCTCAAAATCACAATTAGTAGAATTTTTCTTTCCTATATAATATGGAAAATAATAATCCATCTTAAAAGTATCATCCTTATTATATATACCTCTAATGGCAATTCCCATATTTTTGCATACTTCATGACGCATCTCTATATAACATACCTCTTCTGAATTAAAGGCAGCCTGATGTATTTGCGGAAATTTAATTATTCTATATAACAAATCATCCAGTTCTTCATTGCTTATTTCTGAAAAACCGATTGCCCTCATGTAACTATGCATCTAATATTCCTCTCTACTAATTCTCCTTCAAAGCTTCCTCAAGAGCCTGCTGCTCTTCCTCAGCCAAAGGAATAATGGCATTGCCATCAATTATTTCTTTAACATAAGTATAACATCCGCTACTGCTGTGAACTGAGTTCAATACAAATCCATCATTCTTCTCATTTAACATAGCCAATGTGAAACTAAGTTTTCCGCCCATCTCATCCAAGGCGTCATATTTGATTAATCCAAACTTCTGGAAATCAAATTTGATTTTGCTAAATATTGTATCAATATTTCTCTCGTTTGTTGCATTATTTTCAATAAGCTCATCCATCTGATCTAATCTGTAGATTAATGTATCCTCAAGAGACTTAGCATTTTTACCTTCCATGAAAATTCTATATCTCTTCTTCAATTTTGACATCTGGACTACATTTACAATCATTAAAATAATTAATACAACAACAAGTGCTGCTAAACCTATTACAATATAGTCTGTACTAATACCCAAATATTTCTCAATCATAATTAACCTCATTCTCGAACATATGTTCTATTTGCAATATTACACTTTAATCTCTCTTTACATCCATAAGCATGTCAATGATTCTGTCCATCTCATCCTGGTTGTAATACTCAATTTCAATCTTTCCTCTTCTGTTATCTTTTGGATTGATTGAAACTTTAGTGCCAAGTACGCTCTTTAATTTCTCCTGGCACTCATTGTAAATTGCAATGAGCTTTGGATCAATTTCATTTCCTGAAGGCTTACTAGGATTGTTCTTCTCATTTTGGAATTTCTTGATTTCACGCTCAACATCGCGGACGCTCATCTTCTCATCAAGAATTCTCTGAGCAAATTCATACTGCTTATCTTTGTCATCCACACTAAGTAATGCTCTAGCACTACCTGTTGGAATGATCTTGTCGATTACCATCTGCTGTACTCTATCATCAAGTTTCAACAGACGCATAGAATTTGTTATAGCAACACGGCTCTTAGATACACGCTTTGCTACATCATCCTGTTTTAAATTGAACTCATCCAATAACTTCTTATAAGCCAATGCTTCTTCAATTGGATTTAAGTCCTCTCTCTGGATATTTTCAATAAGGGAGATTTCTACAATTTCCTGCTCTGTTAAATCCATTACAATAACAGGAAGTTCTTTTAAACCTGCTTGCTTAGATGCTCTCCATCTACGCTCACCGGCAATAATCTCATAATACTTCTTATTTCCTTTTCCAACCTCATGTACCCAAAGAGGAGCAAGAACACCTTTTTCTTTTATAGAATCTGCCAAATCCTGCAATGCATCTGGATCAAATTCTTTTCTAGGCTGATCAGGATTTGGTTCAACCTTATCAATACTTACTATTATAGTTTTTCCGTCTTTTGCATCGTCCTTTGCTTTTTCTGTTTTCTTCTCTTCTTCCTGTACTTCCACTTCCTTACTTACAGGAATAAGTGAATCCAGACCTCTACCTAAACCACGTGAACTTTTCTTTGTAGCCATCTTAGATATCCTTTCTCTCTATAATTTCCTTTGCCAGGTTTCTATAACTATCTGCACCAGCAGACTTTGGATCGTACAAGTTAATAGGCAATCCATGAGATGGAGCCTCGGCTAATCTGACATTTCTTGGAATAATAGTCTGATATACCTTTGAACTTAAATTCTCCTTAACAGTATTTACAACATCTGATGATAAATTTGTTCTAGCGTCATACATGGTAAATACTACACCGTCAATTTTTAACTTTGGATTTAATCTGCTATGAACCAAATCGATAGTCTTCATCAACTGACTAATTCCTTCCAAAGCATAGTACTCGCATTGAATAGGAACTAATACTGAATCAGCTGTTGTCATAGCATTAATTGTAAGTAAGTTCAATGAAGGTGGACAGTCAATGATAATATAATCAAAATCATTCTGTACATAATCAATTGTATCTCTCAAAATATATGATCTATTTTCATCATCCAAGAGTTCGATTTCTGCACCAGCTAAGTCTTCATTGGCTGCGATTAACTTCAAATGTTCCAAACCTGGAACATCCATCATACTCTCTTTTACAGTACACTCATCAAGTAAAAGTTCGTAAACAGTATTTTCAATATCTTCCTTATTTAAACCAAATCCACTTGTTGTATTTCCCTGAGGATCCACATCTATAACCAACACGTCTTTTCCTAATTCTGCGAGACATGCTGACAAATTAATAGAAGTAGTTGTTTTTCCTACTCCTCCTTTTTGGTTTGCTATTGCAATAATTCTCCCTTTTTTCATCTTTCATACCCTTTCCTTTTTTCGTACTTTTGCCATTATAACATTTCTAAAACATCAATTCCACAGACATTTTCTCATGAAACCCCTATATTTATGGGTTTAAAATACTATATCTAGATTGGTAAATATTATATTTTTAAATGTTTCACGTGAAACATTATTTCAATATATAGCAAGTAATTGGGATTCTATTTCTAATTGAACACTAAATATTGTGTGTAGAAATATTACAAAAAATAAAATCCCTAAAATGTTTCACGTGAAACATTTTAAGGATTCATCCCTATATCTAGTATTTTAAATATTTTTCAAATCTTTTATAAGTTTTTCTAATTCAAGATGTGTTCTAGCGGGATCACTAATTGCAAAGCTTGAGATGTTCATTAATCTATGAATTATTTTCTCCATTGATACATCTTTTGGATTATTATTTATTCCATTATCAACTGAAGTTTTATTATTATTTTCTATAAGAGAAGCTATTGTACTTAAGTTTTCTTCTATAGATTCTATTCTATTTTCCAGTATATCTCTATCATTTTCCAGTTGATCAAGAGCTACTTCTATCTCTTTCATCTTCTCAGCATTCTTGGCATTAACATCTCTAGGAGAGAAATCATTGAATTTCTGAGATTCCTCATTTTTCAAAAGCTCATAAAACTTTTCATTTTCCTTGATTTTACTCAAAACCAATTCCAAATCTTCCTGAAATTGCATCTTCTCATTATTTAAATCAGATTCCTGTTTTTCTAAATATTCTATTATTGTCATAAATCCACCTTTTTGTTTTGTAGTGTCATCCGTACATACATACAGATTTTAAGTCTTGCCTCTTCTATAAATTTTATAATAACTACAATGAAAGTCAAGATTTTCAATTTAACATTGATAAGGATTTATAAGTAACTTATAATTAGATTACTATATTTATGTGAGGTGCGATATGAGTAATCATAAACTTCTAAAATTTGCTGTAGCTACGGCTACTACTCTATTTGCTGCAAATGCAATTATAGATAAACTCGCTGCCAGCAAAAACAAACTATCTACCATCCATGGTTATTTCTATAGTTGGAAAGATGATAAAATCTACTATACCAAAACAGGTACAGGTTCTCCTGTGTTGCTTATTCATAATATGAATGTAATGAGTTCCTCTTATGAATGGAATCAGATTATAGATCAATTATCAGAAAATCATACAGTTTATGCTTTGGACTTAATTGGATGTGGTCAATCAACTAAGCCTGCCACAACTTATACAAATTACTTATTTGTCCAACTGATAAATGATTTCTGTAATGACATAATCGATGAAAAATGTGATGTCATAACATCAGGTGATTCTGCGTCCTTTATAGTTATGGCCAATAATATGCATAATCTCTTTAACAAGATTATTATGATTAATCCTAATGACTTATGTAAGATGAATTTTGAAACAACCAAAGTTGATATGCTCAAGAAACAAATTCTCTTCATGCCATTGGTTGGTACTTCACTCTACAATTATTATGTTAATGAAAATAGAATCAAAGAAACTACCAGCAACAAGTATTTCTTAAATACCAATGCTGACATTCAATCTTACATTGATGCTTCCTATGAAGCAGCTCATTTTAATAGTAGTAAAGGTAAGTATCTATTTGCCAGCATTCTATGTCACTATACTAATATTGATATGCGAATTGGTTTAAGAAATAGAAGCAACTTATATATCATTGCCAGTAATAGAAGATCAAATTCAGATGAAATCATATCTACCTATCTTGAGGTAAATAATGAAATTGAAATTTCATACCTGGACAATTCGAAGTTGCTTCCTCAAATAGAAGAACCAGATGCTTGTATGAATTTGATTGAAAAATATTTGAAATAATAAAAAAATGAATTTTTTCAAGGGTACATTTATATACCCCCAAAAAAACAGAAAATAGGATAAATTAATGGAATATAATACAGATAAATTTAAATCAGGTCTTAGTGACCTTAGAATAGAATTAACAGAAAAACAGATTGATGAATTTCTCACTTACTATGAAATGCTAGTTGAGAAAAACAAAGTTATGAATCTAACTGCCATAACAGAATTTGATGAAGTCATAGAGAAACATTTCTTAGATAGTCTCTCACTCATTAAAGTGAAGGATTTACATAATCGAACAAATGTTCTGGATTTAGGAACTGGTGCAGACTTTCCTGGTATACCTCTCAAAATTGCTTTTCCAGAATTAAATATCACTTTAATGGATTCATTAAACAAGAGAATTCTATTTCTGCAGGATGTGATAAATGAATTAGGTCTTACAGATATAGAAGCAATTCATGGCAGAGCAGAGGAAGCTGCAAGAAATAAAAAATACAGAGAGAAATATGATTTATGTGTCTCAAGAGCTGTTGCCAATATTTCAACTCTAAGTGAGTATTGCCTTCCTTTTGTAAAAGTAGGTGGAGAATTCATTTCCTATAAATCAGGAAATATAGATGAAGAATTGGATGCAGCAAAAAAAGGAATCAAGATATTAGGTGGAACAATTACTGATGTACATAAATTTGATTTAGGAGAAAATAAACAGGGCAGGTCCTTCGTCATCATTGACAAAAATCAATCAACACCAAAGACCTACCCAAGAAAAGCTGGAACTCCTTCCAAAAATCCTTTGTAAATTATTATTACTATTTCAAATATAGAATTATAAAATATTAATTACAATTTCCAAATATATATATATTTATTTTTTTGATTGCTTATTTACGGTAAATAAAAATGGATGCTATCCTACAACTACGGATGGCATCCATTTTATTAAATAATTTTTTACATTACTTATAAGAATAGAATGTATTATTTATTATTTTTATTAATCATCTCCAGATAAACAAGCAATACAGAAATATCTGCAGGTGAAACTCCTGCTATTCTGGAAGCCTGGCCGATGTTAAGAGGTTTTAAAGCCTTTAACTTCTGTCGGGCTTCTATTCTAAGACTTCCTACTTCATCATAATCAATATTTTCTGGAATCTTCTTGGATTCTATCTTCTTGAAATCATTTACCTGTTTCTGCTGACGAGTAATGTAACCTTCATACTTGATTTCAATATTTACCTGCTTTCTTACTTCATAATGTAAATCAGGTCTTTCCTTATCAATTGGAGCTAACTTATCATAATCCAACTCAGGTCTTCTAATTAAATCCGCCATAGTTACACCATGATCAAGAGGAATACTTCCATAAGATTCAAGAAGCTCCTGAACTTCTGCTCTCGCTCCCACATTAGTATGCTTAACTCTATCAATCTCTTGGGCAATTAACTTCTTCTTGGTCTCAACCCAATTATATCTCTCATCAGAAATCAAACCGATTTCATGACCAATTGGAGTTAATCTCAAATCAGCATTGTCCTGACGAAGAAGTAATCTATATTCTGCACGGGATGTCATCATACGATAAGGCTCATGATTTTCCTTTGTAACCAGATCATCAATCAATACACCAATATATGATTGAGATCTATCAAGAACAACCTGCTCTCTTCCTAAAATTTCCAAAGCAGCATTAATACCTGCAATTAATCCCTGGCAAGCTGCCTCCTCATAACCTGAGCTTCCATTAAACTGTCCGCCACTGAATAATCCTCTGATATTTTTGAATTCCAAAGTAGGATACAACTGATTTGCATTGATACAATCATATTCAATAGCATAAGCATTTCTTACAATTCTAGCATTTTCCAAACCTGGAACAGTGTGATACATCTCATACTGTACATCCTCAGGAAGAGAACTACTCATTCCACCAATGTACATTTCATTTGTGTTGAGGCCTTCCGGCTCAATAAATAATTGATGTCTATTCTTATCAGCAAATTTTACAACCTTATCTTCTATGGATGGACAGTATCTAGGACCTGTTCCTTCAATAACTCCAGAATACATTGGTGATCTGTCCAGGTTAGCTCTGATAATCTCATGAGTTTTCTCATTAGTATAAGTTAGATAACATGAAACCTGATCAATCTGCACATCCTCAGGATTTGTAGTAAATGAGAAAGGTACTACTCTCTCATCACCAAATTGCTCTTCCATCTTGGAATAATCAATTGAATCTCCATCAATTCTGGCTGGTGTACCAGTTTTAAATCTGTACATCTCAATTCCATTTGCTACAAGAGAATCTGTTAGATAGTTAGCAGCTTTCAAACCATTTGGACCTGTATGTTCAATTACATCTCCATATAGACATCTGGCTTTTAGATAAGTTCCTGTACATAACACAACTGCTTTGGAATGATATATTGCTCCGGAAAATGTCTTCACTCCTGCAATAGCTCCATCTTCAACAATAATTTCAGAAACCTCAGCCTGTCTTAATGTAAGATTATCTGTATTTTGAAGAGTTCTTCTCATCTCCATGGAATAAGCAGCTTTATCAGCCTGTGCTCTAAGAGAATGAACTGCTGGACCCTTTGACTTGTTCAGCATTTTAGATTGGATAAATGTTTTATCAATATTTATTCCCATCTGGCCTCCAAGAGCATCAATCTCTTTTACAAGATGTCCCTTAGAACTTCCACCAATATTTGGATTACAAGGCATCATTGCCACTGAATCCATACTTACTGTAAATATAATTGTATTTAATCCAAGTCTTGCAGATGCTAATGCTGCTTCACAACCAGCATGACCGGCTCCAACTACTACTACGTCATATGTTTCTTCAACTACAGACATATCTACTCCTTCTAAAAATCACTTTTTTAATTTAATCTTATTGTGCTAAATGTCTTTATTAAATAATCTTGTTAAATATTATTGATTAAATAAATTTGTCCAGATTATATAAATAGTATTCTCGAAAAACTGCTCGCGCTACCTGAAAACGAAGCAGTACTAAGCTCATGCTAACGCATTCGCTAAGTGCTGTCGTTTTCAAGGTTTTTTCTTAGAATACTATTTATATAATCTGTCGCAAATGGAAGAAATTAATAAATTACTATCCCATCCAATTTTATTATTTTTTAGTAAAAAATATTTCTTGTATTAGTTACTTTTAAAACTATATATGAATATTTCTTACCCAGGGAAACCTTGTATGTCTATAGAAGAAACGTTAAAAACGCCAGCACTTAATGAGCACGAAGTGCGAATTTAGTACTGTTGCGTTTTTACCGTAGCGAAAGCGATTCTGTCATAGACATACAAGGTCGACCCGGCCGTTAATCTTATTATCTACCATTTACAAATCATATAAAATAATAAAACCTACTTACCAGTACAGAATTTAGAGAATATCTCATCCATCAAATCATCATCTATAGATTCACCAATAATATATCCTAATTGCGAATAAGCCTCCATCAAATCAATGGACAGAAAATCCTCTGGCATACACATATCAATACTCTGCTCTACATTTTTCATAGAATTATAAGCATTAGTCAGTGCATTGAGATGTCTGGCATTTGTAATATATATCTCATGATCATCTGATAGAATTCCAGAGAAGAACATCTCATCAATTTTATCTTCTAATATATCAAGTCCATCACCATTTTTTGCAGAAAATGTAATTACAGGACCATCTACCAGATTAGAAATTTCATCCTCATTAACTTTGGAATTCAAATCTGATTTATTGAGAAGTACTATTACATTAGAATTCTTAATTTTATCAATAATTTGATGATCATTTTCATCTAAATCAGTTGAACCATCAACCACATACAATATTAAATCAGCTTCATCAATTGTATCAATAGCTTTCTGAACTCCAATTGCCTCAACCACATCATCAGTTTGACGAATACCGGCTGTATCCATAATTACAAGTGATATACCATTAAGCATTATCTGTTCCTCAAGAGTATCTCTTGTAGTTCCGGCAATATCAGTTACTATTGCTCTCTCCTTTTTAGACAATAGATTCAGAAGAGATGACTTACCAGCATTAGGCTTTCCTATAATAGAAGTTTTGATTCCATCCTTTATCATAGAACCATTATCAGCACTTTTAATCATTCTATTAATATCATTTTCTAAACTAATAACCTTATGACGAAGTTTTTCTTCATATCCATCCAATGATATATGCTCAGGATCATCCAAAGCAGATTCAATAAAAGCAATCTCATATATAATTGAAGCTCTCATTTCCTTAATCTTCTTGGACAGAAGTCCAAATAATTGATTTTTGGAATTTTCTAAAGCCAAAGCACTTTTAGAATCAATAATATCCATAACTGATTCAGCCTGACTTAAATCAATTCTACCATTTAGAAAAGCTCTCTTAGTAAATTCACCAGGCTCAGCAGGTCTTACACCCTGAGCAATTACAGCTTTTAGAATCTGCTGCATTACAATAATTCCACCATGGCAATCAATTTCAACAGTATTTTCTCTGGTATAAGTTCTAGGTGCACGAAGAACAAGCACCATAACCTCATCTATTATCTTGTTATCCAAGACAATATGACCATAGGATACAGTGTGACTATCCATTTCTGTTAATTTATTTTTTCCCTGGAAAATATTATCGACTTTCTCAATGGCATCTTCGCCAGAAACTCTTATAATTCCAATACCACTATTTGTCATAGCAGAAGCTATGGCGCATATTGTATCAAATTCACTCATTATAATACCTACAAAATCTATTAATTAATAAACTACAAATTTATATAAGCCAAGTATATTAAAGCAATAAAAAAGGCTTTACCTTCATACATTATGAAGATAAAGCCCAAATAATTCAAGATTTAATTACATTATTTTTTTAATGTAACAACAACATGTCTATATGGCTCCTCACCCTCTGAGTGAGTTTCAACATATTTATCATTTTGAAGAGCTGAATGAATAATTCTTCTCTCATAAGGATTCATAGCCTCAAGAGATACATTCTTTCTTGTCTTCTTAACTTTGTAAGATACATTCTTAGCAAGATTTTCCAAAGTTTCTTTTCTTCTACGACGATAATCCTCTGTATCAATCTTAACTCTCATGTAGTTATCGTTCTTTCTATTGAGAGCTAAGTTTGTAAGATACTGAAGTGAATCAAGTGTCTGTCCACGCTTTCCAATGAGAACACCCATCTCTGGTCCCTTTAATTCAACTTCGATATATCCTTCAATATCGTCAACCTTTGTGATAATCTCAACTTCAAGGTTCATCTTCTCAAATACTTCTGAAAGGAAGTTCTTAACAATATCTTCTGGAGAAGACTTCTTTGCCACTTTAATAACAGCATCTTTGCTTCCAATACCGAAGATTCCGTTGCTTCCTTCTTCAATTACTTCATATTCAATCTGATCACTTGTTGTTCCAAGTGAAACCAATGCATTTGTTAATGCTTCATCAACTGTTTTTCCACTGAATTCAACATATTCCATTTTTCTATACCCCACTACTTATTATTTTCATTAAAGTTCTTCACCATGTTAGCCTTCGAAGACAAGCTACCCTTTTTAGCCTTTGCTCTAGCTTCATCAGCTTTATTCAAAGCATCCAACTTATCTTGAGAGAAGTTAGCCTTTGATGCCATAGAATTATTTCTTGTATTAGTTCTAGCTGCTTCATAAATCTGAGCCTGTCTAATACCACGCTTTTCCTTCTTCTTAGCGGCTTTTTCTTTATTCTTTTCAACAATATCTTCAAGATTAATCTTCTCGAAGTGCTTGTTTAAGAAATACTGCTGCACAATTCTTACAACAGAACCCATTGTCCAGTAAATAACCAAACCAACAGGAACAGTAAAAGCAAAGAATAATGTCATAAGTGGCATAAACTTGTTCATTGTCTGCATCTGCTGCGCCATCTGATCAGACTGATCATTTCCTGATGTCTGAGTAGTTGGCATTAATTTCATATTAATAACCTGTCCCAAATAAGAAACAACAGGAACCAAAATAGCTGCAATTATCAATAAGAAATATTTATCAGCCCAAGCTGACTTAATAAGATTAAGTGGTGTATCAGAAATATTTAAAATAAAGAAATAATTTACATCTGATAAAGCACTATGTGTTGAAGAAATACTATCTGATAACTGTGGAAAAGTATCAGCAAGTTTATCCCAACCATTTTCACCAAGTCTATATAATACATCAACAATATTATTTGCTACTGCATCACTAGCTGCTGTAAAATCAGGTTTCTTGCTCAAAGTAACACCTGCTGTATCATAAAGTGTCTGCATCTTGTCAGCAAAACCATCTGTAGCCATAATTCCATCTACAAGATTTGTAAAAATACCTTTTACACTTGTAATATAAGCAGGAACATTATAGAAAACTCTATAAAGTGCAAACAAAATAGGCATCTGAATCAACATCTGTCCGCAACTACCCATCATAGAAACACCATATTTATCATAAACCATCTGTGTTTCTTCCTGCTGAGCTGCCATAGAAGCCTGGTCTTTCTTACCAGCATATTTCTTTCTAATAGCATTTAACTCAGGTTGCATCTTACTATTCAATACAGAAAACTTCTGCTGCTGATAAGTAAATGGGAATAAACATAAATAAATAAATACTGTAAATACAATAATTGTAACAGCTACATTGTTTATTCCAAGTACATTACTTAAAAATAAATAAATCTTGTCCATTACCCAGCCTAAGCATTTTGCAATTGGTCCAAGAAATGCACCATCATAGGCTGTTAAATAAATTTCAGTCAATGTAAAACCTCCTAAATTCTATGGAACAGGATCAAATCCTCCTTTAGAAATAGGATTGCAACGCATAATTCTCCATGCAGCTAGAGTTCCACCCTTTAGAAATCCATACTTTTCAACTGCATGTAATCCATATGTTGAGCATGTTGGATAATAAGGACATTTTACAGATCTAAGTGGTGATATTTTTCTTCTATAAAATTTTATTATTCCAATTAATCCTTTTTTTAAAATCGAATTCATCTTCTTATCCAATATTTTCTAATTTAAAATGTCATGAAGTTTTGCAAGATGCATCAAAGCTGATTCTATATCTCCATAAGAACAACCCTTTGCACTATTTCTTACAACGACCACCAGATCCAAACCACTATTGAACTGGTCTTCATTCAGTCGATAACTTTCTCTGATCAGTCTCGTCAATCGATGTCTAACTACGCTGTTTCCAACCTTTTTACTAACAGAAACACCTACACGATTTATATTCAGTTCATTTTTTCTAATATATAAAATGAGATATCTATTAGCTTTAGAAATCCCACCATTATATACATTTTTAAAATCATTATTCTTTTTTAAAGATTCACTGAACTTCATATAATTAATTCTCCTTATTTAAATAGGAAATGAATTATATTCACTTCCTATTTAAGGAACAAATGGAATGAGTTTTCTCCTATTTATAAATAAATGTAAATAGAAGAAAAGACCACATGGTCTGTGGCCTTAATTAAGCTGATAAACTCTTTCTGCCTTTTGCTCTTCTGGCAGCTAAAACTTTTCTTCCACCTGCTGTGCTCATTCTTGAACGAAAACCGTGTACTTTAGCTCTCTGTCTCTTCTTTGGTTGATATGTCATCTTCATATATATCCACCTCCTTTATTATAAGAAAACATCGCTACTATTATATTAGGAAAAGCCTTTAAAGTCAATAAAAACAGCATAATTTAGGGATTTTTAATACTTATTTCAATAAACAACTATATATAGTTATTTTCCATTTTTTATATCAAAATATAGATTTGAAATATGATTGTTAATATAAATGTTAATAAATTATAAAATAATAAACATTGTCAAGTTATCGAAAACCTTTTCAGTAAAAAAATCCTATATTTAAAGGAATATTTGCAAATGTTTATAAGTTGACATACTTATCCACATTTAATCAAAAATATCCACATTATACAACATTCCCCTTAAAACCTTTTATTTTCGATTTTAAGGCGTTTTAACCCATATACAACCCCCACCACATATTTACATATTTAGTTGTAAAATAAGCCTATTTAGAGTAATATATAAGTTAGAAAATTTTGTAATTATAGAATGAGGAAATATATGAACTTAGAATTAATTCAATCGAAATGGGACGAAGTCTTAATAACTTTAAAGACAGAATATCCAATTACTGATCTTTCTTTTTCTTCATGGTTAAAACCATTATATCCAACTGCTTTAGAAGACGATACTTTGGTTTTATCTTATATACCAACAGACGGATTTGAAGCAGATCAAATGACAATCACTTTTATTTCAAAGAAATATTCCAAATTTATTTCTATTGTAATTAGTGAATTATTTGATTTAAATCAAGAATTAAAACTTAGATTTGAAATAGGTGCTGAAAAAGAAAAGACTAATAATAAGGAAACTCAACCTTTAAGCATCAAATCATCTAATTATATTAAATCTAATCTTAGTCCAAAATTTACATTTGAAAACTTCGTAGTTGGAGGAAATAACAGTTTTCCAAGACAGGCTTCACTTGCAGTAGCTGAATCACCTGGAGATGCTTACAATCCTCTATATATCTATGGAGGACCAGGACTTGGTAAGACTCACTTATTACATGCAATTGGAAATTATGTATTAGAACAGAATCCTGATAAAAAAGTATTGTATGTAACAACAGAGCAATTTACTAATGAATTAATTGATGGAATTAAAGCTAAGAACGTATCTCCTATTAGAGATAAATTTAGATCAGTAGATGTACTTTTGATTGATGATATTCAATTTATTATTGGAAAACAAGGTACTCAGGAAGAGTTCTTTAACACATTTAACACATTATCACTTGCTGGAAAACAGATTGTAATTACAAGTGATAAGCCTCCAAAAGAAATGGAGACACTAGAAGATAGAATTAGATCTAGATTTGAAATGGGACTTATGGCTGATATTGGCTATCCTGATTATGAAACTAGAATGGCGATTCTTAAAAATAAAGTAGAAACAGAACATATAGAAATTGATAATCAGATATTAGATTATATTGCAGAAAATATTAAATCCAATATTAGAGAATTAGAGGGAGCTCTCAATAGACTTATAGCTTACTATAACTTAGAGAAGAAACCTCTTACTTTAGAAATTGCAGAAAAAGAATTGCAAAATATTATTACTCCTGATAAGCCAAGAGAAGTAACTCCACAGCTTATTATAGAAGTAGTTTGTGAACATTATGATATTTCTATGGAAAAGATGCTATCAAAAGACAGAAGTAAAGCAATTTCCATACCTAGACAGATAGCTATGTATCTATGTAAGACAATGACTAATTCTACTTTAGATGGAATTGGTAAACTCTTAAATGGTAGAGATCATACTACTGTCCTTCACGGATATAACAAAATAGATGAAGATATCAAGACTGATGAAAAATTAGCCAATGATATTGAAACTATTAAGAAAAAGATTAATCCTAATTAGTATTTTGTGGATAACTATATTGATAACTTGTTAAAACCATATGTATTATTTGTGAATTGATATTTATTATACAGATGTATATAAAATGTTAAACCAGTTTATATACACTCTATCAAGATAAAATCAAGATACTTTCAACAGAAATCTTTCATTTAATTTTTATAATAAATTCTTGTTTCACAATAGTTTCACGAGTTATATACATATAAACACAGCATAATACTAATACTAATAATATTTATATATATTTATTTATGAGAAAGGAGCTTCATTCATAATGAAAATTGTTTGTTCAAAATCAGAGTTAGTAAAAGGAGTTAATATTGTATCCAAAGCAGTTCCTACTAGAACTACTATGGCTATCCTTGAATGTATTTTAATAGATGCTTCTACTAATGAAATTAAATTAACTGCCAATGATATGGAAATTGGAATTGAGACAATTATTGAAGGTAATATAGAAGAAAGAGGTATCATTGCTCTTGATGCTAAGTTATTTGGTGATATTGTAAGAAAGCTTCCTGATAATGAAGTTACTATAGAAAGTGATGTTACTTATAAAACTACTATTTCTTGTGAAAAGGCAAACTTCAATCTGGTTGGTAAATCTGGTGAAGACTTTGCTGCTATTCCTATGGTAACTAGAAATAAACCAATTGTAATTTCACAGTTCACCTTAAAGGAAGTCATTAGACAAACAATTTTCTCTATTGCTGATAATGATAATAATAAGATTATGATGGGTGAGTTATTTGATATTAAGGCAAATAACTTACAGGTAGTATCACTTGATGGACATAGAATTTCAGTTAGAAATATTGAATTGAAGGAATCCTATGAAGATAAGAAGGTTATTGTACCAGGAAAGAGCTTAAATGAAATAAGCAAGATTATTGGTGGATCAGTAGATGAAGATGTAAATATCTATATCTCTGATAACCATATTGTATTTGAATTTGATAAGACTACAATGGTTTCAAGACTTATTGATGGTGAATACTTCAAGATTGATCAGATGATTTCAAGTGATTATGATACAAAGCTTTCTATTAATAAGAAAGAAATCCTTGATTGTATAGATAGAGCTACTCTTCTTGTAAAAGAAGGAGATAAGAAGCCTATTATTATGAATATTACAAATGGAAATATGGAATTAAGTATTAATTCTGTAATAGGTTCCATGAAGGAAGATATTGAGATTAATAAAGAAGGTAAGGATATTATGATTGGATTTAATCCTAAATTCTTTATTGATGCTCTTCGTGTAATTGATGAAGATACAATTGATATATATATGGTAAATCCAAAAGCTCCATGTTATATCAAGGATGCTGATAACAGATATATATATCTGATTCTTCCAGTTAACTTCAATATTGCAAATTAGTTTTATTAGATAGGATTTAATTAAATTATGGAAGAAATAAGTTTAAGAGAAGGCGAAGAATTTATTAAGCTTGGCCAATTATTAAAGAAAGCCGGTATGGTTGGTTCAGGGGTAGATGCCAAATTTGTAATTCAGGATGGTTTAGTTGAAGTAAATGGTGAAGTTGAATTACAGCGCGGTAAGAAGATATATCCTGATGATGTTGTTTCTTTTAATGGAGAGAGTGTAAAAGTTATAAGATGATTATTAAATCTATAGAGTTACAGAATTTTAGAAATTACGAAAATATGCATATAGATTTTGATAAAGGAACAACAATCCTATATGGTGACAATGCTCAGGGGAAAACCAATATATTAGAAGCTTGTTACGTAAGTGGTACAACCAAGTCTCATAAAAAAAGTAGAGATAAAGAAATGATTCGATTTGGCCAGGATGAAGGTCATATAAGAACCATTGTGGAGAAGCTTGGAAGCGAATATCAGATTGATATTCATATTAAGAAAAACAAATCCAAAAATATTGCCATTAATAAAATTGGTCCTAAGAAAGCCAGTGATTTATTTGGAATATTAAATATTATATTTTTCTCTCCTGAGGATTTAAATATTATAAAAAATGGTCCTGCAGAGAGAAGAAACTTCATTGATGCTGAATTATGTCAATTGGATAAGATATATTTATCAGATCTTGTAAATTATAATAAGGCATTAAGTCAGAGAAACAAGCTTCTAAAGGATATGTATAATAATCCTTCCTTAAAAGATACTCTTCAAATATGGGATATGCAGCTTATAAATTATGGCAAAAAGGTTATTGCCAGAAGAAATGAGTTTGTTCAGGAGTTAAATGATATTGTATATGATATTCATAAAAAAATATCAGGTGGCAAGGAAGAATTATATATAAAATATGAGCCAAATATTGATGATATTTTCTTTGAAGATGAGTTGATTAGAGCCAGAGAGAAGGATTATAGATTTCAATCTACTTCTGTTGGTCCTCACAGAGATGATATCAAAATATCTATAGGTGATATAGATGTTAGAAAATATGGTTCACAGGGACAGCAGAGAAGTTGTGCTTTATCTCTTAAATTATCAGAGATTAAATTAGTAGAAAATACAATTAATGATAAACCAATATTACTTCTTGATGATGTATTATCAGAGCTAGATAAAAATAGACAGAATTATCTACTGCAAGCTATTAATGACACTCAGACAATTATAACTTGTACAGGATTAGATGAATTTGTAGAAAACAGATTTAATCTGAATAAAATATATCAGGTAAACGATGGTCATATAAAAGATTTGGAGGATATAAATGAGTCAGAATAATCAGGAATATGGAGCAGATCAGATTCAAATATTAGAAGGACTTGAAGCTGTTAGAAAGCGTCCAGGTATGTACATTGGTAGTACATCTGAGAGAGGATTACACCATTTAGTATATGAGATTGTTGATAACGCAGTTGATGAAGCCTTGGCAGGATTCTGCAAACATATTCAGGTAACAATTAATCCTGGAAATACAATAACAGTAGTGGATGATGGTCGAGGAATTCCAACTGGTATTAATAAAAAAGCCGGTATTCCAGCGGTTGAAGTAGTATTTACTATCCTTCATGCTGGTGGAAAATTTGGCGGTGGCGGATACAAAGTATCCGGCGGTCTTCATGGTGTAGGTGCCTCAGTTGTAAATGCATTATCTAACTGGCTTGAAGTAGAAATATGCAGAGATGGCAAAATATATAGACAGAGATATGAGCGTGGAAAGACAATGTATCCATTGAAGGAAGTAGGTACTTGTGATCCAGAGAAGACAGGAACAAAGGTTACATTTGAGCCTGATGGAAGTATTTTTGAAACTACTATATTTGATTTCAATACATTAAAGGTAAGACTTAGAGAGACTGCATTTCTTACCAAAGGTCTCAAGATTACTCTGAGAGATGAGCGTGAGGAAGAGGTAAATGAGAGAGAATTCTACTATGAAGGTGGAATTAAGGAATTTGTAAATTACTTAAACCGTGGTAAAGAGCCTCTCTATGATGATGTTATATATTGTGAAGGTGAAAAGGATGGAGTATATGTGGAAGTAGCTTTCCAGCATAATGATGCTTACAACGAGAATTGCCTAAGTTTTGTAAATAATATCATTACTCCAGAAGGTGGAACTCATCTGGCTGGATTTAGAGCAGCAGTTACCAAGGTATTTAACAGCTATGCTCGTAATAATAAGATTATAAAAGAAAAAGATGATGCCTTGGATGGTGAAGATATCAGAGAAGGTATTGCAGCAATTATAAGTATCAAGATTGAAGAGCCTCAGTTTGAAGGACAGACTAAGCAGAAGCTTGGAAATTCTGAAGCAAGAGGAGCTGTTGATTCAATAGTAACTGAGAAACTTACATATTTCTTGGAGCAAAATCCTACAGTTGCCAAGATAATTTGTGAAAAATCTCTTAGATCAAAAAAAGCTCGTGAAGCCGCTCGCAAAGCGAGAGAAGCTTCTCGTAAGGGAGCTTTGGAAGTAGGTTCACTTCCAGGTAAGCTTGCTGATTGTTCTGATAAGAATCCTGAAAACTGTGAAATATTCATAGTGGAGGGAGATTCTGCGGGAGGATCTGCAAAGAAGGCTAGAAACCGTGCAACTCAGGCAATTTTACCCCTTCGCGGAAAGATATTAAATGTTGAGAAGGCTCAGATTAACAGAATATATGATAATGCTGAGATTCGTTCAATGATTACAGCCTTTGGTACAGGTATTCAGGATGATTTCGATATTGAAAAATTGAGATATCATAAAATCATCATAATGACTGATGCCGATGTTGATGGAGCACATATCGCAACTTTGATGCTTACATTCTTGTATAGATTTATGCCTGAATTAATCAGACAGGGTTATGTATATCTGGCTACTCCTCCTCTCTACAAGATTGAGAAGAATAGAAAAGAATGGTATGCATATTCTGATGAAGAATTGAACAATATTATGTTAGAAATCGGAAGAGATGGCAATAATAAAGTTCAGCGATACAAGGGACTTGGAGAGATGGATGCTGAGCAGCTTTGGGAGACAACAATGGATCCTGAGAAGAGAATTCTGAAGAGAGTAATGATTGATTCAGAAGATGCAGCTGAGATAGATGCAACATTCTCAGTTCTTATGGGTGACAAGGTAGAACCTAGACGTGAATTTATTGAAGAAAATGCAAGATTTGCAGATTTAGATATCTAAGAGGAATTTATAAAATGGATGATAAGATTTTTGACCAAATTCATGAAGTAGACTTAAAGACTACAATGGAATCTTCATATATTGATTATGCCATGAGTGTTATTGCGGCACGTGCTCTTCCGGATGTTAGAGATGGTATGAAACCGGTTCAGCGTAGAATTTTATATTCTATGAACGAGCTTGGTAATACATATGATAAGCCACACAAGAAATGTGCCCGTATCGTAGGTGATACAATGGGTAAGTACCATCCACATGGTGATAGTTCTATTTACGGAGCCTTGGTTAATATGGCTCAGGAATGGAATATGAGATATACACTTGTAGATGGACATGGTAACTTCGGTTCAGAAGATGGTGATGGAGCTGCAGCCATGCGTTATACTGAGGCAAGACTTGCCAAGATGGCTCAGTATATGATTGAAGATTTAGGAAAAGATACTGTAGATTTTATACCAAACTATGATGAGACAGAAAAAGAGCCAGTAGTATTACCATCAAGATTTCCAAATCTTCTGGTAAATGGTACAACTGGTATTGCCGTTGGTATGGCAACAAATATTCCACCTCATAATCTTCGTGAGGTTGTAAGCGCTGTTAACAAGATTATTGATAATGAAATCGAGGAAGATAGAGAAACTGAAATTGATGAGATTATGGAGATAATCAAGGGACCTGATTTTCCAACAGGTGGTGTAATTCTTGGTAGATCTGGAATTGAAGAGGCTTACAGAACTGGACGTGGTAAAATTAGAGTTCGTGCTGTTACAGAGATTGAGCCAATGGACAATGGTAAGAATCGTATAGTTGTAACAGAGTTACCATACAATGTTAACAAGGCTAAGTTAGTAGAATACATTGGAAAATTACATCGTGACAAGAAAATTGATGGTATTACTGATTTGAGAGATGAGTCAAACCGTGAAGGTATCAGAGTGGTAATCGAGCTTCGTCGTGATGTTAATCCAAATGTTATATTGAACCAGCTTTACAAGCATACTCAGTTGCAGGATACATTTGGTGTAATTATGCTTGCTTTGGTAAATAATCAGCCAAAGGTATTGAATATCTTAGAGATGCTTAAGTATTATCTTGATCATCAGAAGGATGTTGTTACACGTAGAACTAAGTATGATTTGAACAAAGCTGAGGAGAGAGACCATATTATTCAGGGCTTATTAATTGCCCAGGACAATATTGATGAGGTTATCTCAATTATTAGAAATTCCAAGGATACAGCAACAGCTAAGGAGAGATTGATTGAGAGATTTGAATTATCAGAAGCTCAGTCCAATGCTATTGTAGAAATGAGACTTAGAGCTCTCACAGGTTTGGAGAGAAGCAAGCTTGAGGAAGAGCATAATAATCTCTTGAAATTAATTGCTGAATTAAAGGCAATATTAGCAGACGAGAAATTACTTCTTGGAGTAATCAAGAAAGAGATTTCAGAAATCGCTGATAAGTTCGGTGATGAGAGAAGAACTGCTATTGGATTTGATGAATATGATATTTCAATGGAGGATATGATTCCTGTAACTAATACAGTTATTACATTTACAAAACTTGGATATATCAAGAGAATGAATGTAGATAACTTCAAGAGCCAGCATAGAGGCGGTAAGGGAATCAAGGGAATGGAGACAATTGATGAGGATTACATTGTTGAAATGATGATGACCACATCACATCATTACCTTATGTTCTTCACTAACTTCGGTAGAGTATATAGATTGAAGGCATATGAGATTCCTGAGTGTTCAAGAACAGCTCGTGGAACTGCTATTGTAAACCTATTGCAGTTACAGCCTGATGAGAAAATCACATCAATGATTCCTATTAAGGAATATAATGATGATCAGTACCTGTTTATGGCTACAAAGTCAGGTATTGTCAAGAAGACCAAGATTACTGATTATTCTAATATCAGAAAGAATGGTTTGGCTGCAATTAACTTAAGAGATGATGATAAGCTTATTGAAGTTAAGCTTACAGATAACAGCGAAGATGTAATTCTCATTACAAAATTTGGTCAGTGTATCAGATTTAATGAGAAGGATGTAAGAGCTACAGGTCGTACATCTATGGGTGTAATTGGTATGAATCTCATGGATGAGGATGATGTAATTGCTATGCAACTTGCATCAGCTGGTGAGTCACTTATGATTGTCTCTGAAAAGGGACTTGGAAAATGTACTCTTATGACTGAATTTTCTACTCAGCGCCGTGGTGGTAAGGGTGTTAAATGTTATAAGATTACTGAAAAGACTGGTAACTTAGTAGGTGCCAAGGCAGTTGTTAAGGAAGATGAAATGATGCTTATTAATACAGATGGCATTATCATCCGTATCAGAATCAGCGATACAACATTGCTTGGTCGAATTACATCAGGTGTTAAGCTTATTAACTTAAAGGAAAATGAGCGAGTTGCAAGTATTGCAGTAGTTGCCAAGGAAGATTTACTATTTGACGAGGATGGAAATCCTATAGAAAATAATGAATCAGAAGAAAGTGACCAGGAATAAAATAAGTCATTTATATTGAAAAATCAGAGGATGAATTAGTTAATAATTCATCCTCTATTTTTTAATACTTTTTCATATTTCTAGCCATATAAGTGGCTAGTTCTCTCTTTGATATTCTTATTTTAGGAGAGGTCATAAGCCAATCCTCCAAGGTTGATAGGAATCCAAAAGAGTGATATCTAAAATAGAATATGGCTTCCGACTCACTGGCAAAATTCTTTGTAGTAGAAAAATCCCTGAATATTTTTTCCATGCAGAAATCCAAAACTATATTATAGAAAGTCATATTATTGGCCTCAAAAAAACGGATGTACATATTCTCATTTGCCAGAACATAATCAAGTACATTTTCCAGAAGCTTAATAAGGTGCTTCTCAGAGTTGTCTATGTTTTGAAAATTATTAATATCCAAATCATTTAGAATATCCTTCTCGAAATCTTCAATTAAGTCATATATATCCACATAGTGATTGTAGAAGGTTGTACGGGATATATTGGCTTCCTTACATATAT
Organism: Lachnospiraceae bacterium; assembly: GCA_017634455.1. Taxonomy (GTDB): domain Bacteria; phylum Bacillota; class Clostridia; order Lachnospirales; family Lachnospiraceae; genus JAILFK01. Next base: position 38,853 of record JAGBNK010000035.1, on the reverse strand, counting down.
CAATTATTTTGATTTTGTTTATGGGCTTATTTTCCATAATATTTTTGAGACTTTTTTTGATTATCTCATTGGTTACCGTATATCTAATATCATTTTCCATATGAAAATAGTCCTCCTGTATAAGAAATCATTCCTATTATGTATGTTAATACCCCTTAACAAGGATTACATTTTAGAGAAAATGTTAAGTTCTAGTACATGTTTTTGAGAAATGTACATAAAAGTTATATTTGCCAAAATGTGATAGTTGAATGTGACCCCTTCAAGAAATAAGATTGTCAGTGACTAATACATCTTAGTCTGTGAGTAGGGTTATAGAACAAAGATATATTAGTAAATGGAGGTAAAATTATGGATTTTACAAGTGTAAAAGGAAAGGTAGCAATTGTAACAGGAGCAAGCCGAGGTATAGGTGAGGCTATTGCAAGAGTCTATGCTGAAAATGGTATGAAGGTTGTGCTGGCTGCCAGAAGCGTGGAGCAGGGAGAAAAGGTTGTAGCAGATATCAAAGCTAATGGAGGAGAGGCTACATTTGTCCAGACAGATTGTAGCGATGCTAATCAGATCAAGGCATTGGTAGACAAGGCTGTTGAGACTTATGGCAGATTAGATGGAATTGTAAGTAACGCGGGCATTGGAATGGGAGGATTTCCTATTCATGAATATGAGGACGAGGATTATGACAAGATATTCGATTTGAACAGCAAGGCTGTATATATTGGTATGAAATATGCGGCCAAGGCTATGTTTGAGACAAAATCTGAAGGTGGATTTATTATAAATGTAGCTTCTGTAGCCGGTATAATGGCTCAGCGAGGTCAGGCTTTGTATACAGCAACCAAGCATGGTGTAGTTGGAATGACCAAGGCTGCAGCATTGGATTATGCACCTTATAATATTACAGTAAATGCCATCTGTCCTGGATATACCAAGACTTCAATTTTTGGAGATATTCCTGAGGTTGCACTTGATATGTTTGCCAAGGATTGTCCGGCTCAGAGAATGGGAAATCCTATGGAATGTGGTTATTTGGCTCTGTTTTTGGCAAGTGATATGGCCAGATATATTACGGGAGCGGCTATTCCTGTGGATGGCGCTCTAAGTGCCGGTCACCAGAATGTATCTCAGTGGAAGCATCCTGAAATAAGAAATAACTAGATAATCTATAGAATGTAAATAATAACAAAAGAAATGTTATAGTCTGCTGGTTAACCTTTAACTGGCAGGCTATTTGTTTTATAATAGAGCCAATGGAAAAAATGGAGGCAGGTATGATTAGAGAAATAGATACAGCTGTTATTACAGAAAATATTAAGGAAATGTGTATTGAAGCCAATCATTATCTATCAAAAGATATGCGAGAAGCATTGGATAGAGCATGTGTAAATGAAGAGTCTGAGCTGGGTAAGAAAATATTAAACCAGCTGGAAGATAATCTTGAAATAGCAGACAAAGAGGTAATACCTATTTGTCAGGACACTGGTATGGCAGTTGTATTTATTGAAGTTGGTCAGGATGTGCATTTCATAGGGGTAAATATTGAAGAAGCTATCAATAATGGTGTAAAGGCTGGCTATACAGAAGGATTTCTCAGAAAATCCGTGGTATCTGATCCAATAGAACGTGTGAATACAGAAGATAATACTCCTGCCATAATCCATTACAGTATTGTACCAGGTGACAAGGTGAGAATAACTCTGGCACCAAAGGGATTTGGAAGTGAGAATATGAGCAGGGTATTTATGTTAAAGCCTGCTGATGGAATTGAAGGTGTGAAGAATGCTATTTTGACAGCTGTAAAGGATGCTGGACCAAATGCTTGTCCTCCTATGGTTGTGGGAGTAGGAATTGGAGGTACATTTGAAAAATGTGCTCTACTGTCAAAAAAAGCGCTTACGAGAGATATAAATTGCCACAGTAAAATTGGATGGGTGGCTGATTTAGAACAGGAAATGTTGGAGAAAATTAACGATTTAGGTATTGGTCCTGGGGGTTTGGGAGGTACAACTACAGCCCTTGCGGTAAATATTAATACTTATCCAACTCATATAGCCGGTTTGCCTGTGGCAATAAATATATGTTGCCATGTAAATCGTCATAGTGTTAGAGAGATATAGCCAAAAATATTTATAAAACGAGGAAAGCCTGCTCTTTTTTTAGTGTGGGCAAGATATGAAGTATAGAAAATAAAAATTAGTATAGGTGTGAAATGGATAAGAAAATAAATTTACCAATAACAGCAGAGATAGCAAAGGATTTAAAAGCCGGAGATTATGTATATCTCACAGGTGAGATGTATGTAGCAAGGGATGCAGCTCACAAGAGACTTATGGAATTAATAGAAAAAGGTCATAAACTTCCAATTGAATTGGAGGATGCTACTATCTATTATATGGGGCCATCTCCTGCAAGGGAGGGCAGACCTATAGGATCTGCTGGACCTACAACTGCAAGTCGTATGGACAAATATGCTCCAACTCTTCTTGACTTAGGTTTGAAAGCCATGATTGGCAAAGGAAAGAGAACACCTGAAGTATTGGAGGCAATTAAGAGAAATAATGCTGTATATTTCGCAGCAATAGGTGGAGCTGGAACTTTGCTTTCTAAATGTATAGTTGAATCAGAGATAGTATGTTATGAGGATTTAGGGGCAGAAGCTATTAGAAAGATAAAAGTAGTTGATTTTCCAGTAATAGTTGTTGGAGATTGCCACGGCAATAACTTGTACGATACAGCTATTTTACAATTTAAAAAGGATAATTAAAGTAGTTAATACAGTTACAGGTATTAAATTATTAATTATTTAAAAGAAAAATAGGGAGAATAAAGAAAAATTCATTGACAAAAATATAGTGATTTAGTAGAATTGTCTATGCGTTGTGATTAAAGAAGAATTTAATTGACAGGGAGAAGTACTCAAGTGGCCGAAGAGGTGCCCCTGCTAAGGGTATAGGTCGGGTAACCGGCGCGAGGGTTCAAATCCCTCCTTCTCCGTTTTTCAACGTAATAACTTAATATGGTGCCATAGCCAAGTGGTAAGGCGTGGGACTGCAACTCCCTGATCGTTGGTTCAAATCCGACTGGCACCTGTTCATAGGAAACTCTTACAATAATTTGTAAGAGTTTTTTTGTAAAAAAAATGAATTATTTAACATTTATTAACGAAAATTTAGACACATTATATAAAAATTAGAAAAATAATTATTCTCCGTATTTATAATAAAGTTATAGAAGTTATTATTTACATGATATGGAGGGTTATATTATGGCAGAGGAAAAAAAGATAGAGTATCGCCGAGCCAATTGGTTTCAGTTGATATTCGGAATGGCAAATAACGGTAACGGTATATGTTTCTATTTGCTTATGATGTATGCATCATATATTGCTACGGAAGGATATGGAATTGCTGTAGCAACAATGGGTATTATTGCTACAGTAACAAGATTGTTTGATGCTGTAACTGATACAGCAGCAGGATGGTTGTTCGACGTTGTAAATCCTAAAAAAGGAAAAATCAGATTATTCCTTATTATTGGTTTTGCAATTGAAGCACTTTCAGCATTTGCAATGTTCAACTGGGCAGCAAGTAAATATAAAGGTGTAACGGGAATAGTTATTTTCGTTATTATTTACATTCTTTACTTTATAGGTTACACGATTAACGGTATTGCAGGTGGAGCAGTAGGTACTGTTCTTACAAATGATCCAAAGCAAAGAGGAATGGTTGGACTTATCGGTACAATGTATTCATATCTTACACCGATGGCATTTAATACAATTATCTCATTCCTTATTTTGCCTAAATACGATAATCAGTATAATGCACCAATGCTTAAGGAAGCATGTTTCTTATACGCAATTGTAGGTGGTGTATTTGTACTTGTAGCATGTATTGCACTTTGGAAGGTTGATACTATTGAGATATTTGAGGCTAGCAAGCCAAAGAAGAATCCTGATGAAGCTGAGCAGAAGCTTAATCTGAAGGAAATGTGGAATATATTGAAGGGTAATAAGCCACTTCAGATGATGATTGTTGCAACAGCCTCAGATAAGATTGCAACAACAACAGCATCACAGTCACTGGTTAATACTCTTTTAGCAGGTATTTTGATTGGATCTTACAAGGTTTCTACAATGCTTGGAAACGTAACAATGATTATTGGTATTGCATTCGCATTGCTTGGAGGAGCAATGATAGGTAAGCTTGGAACAAAGAAGACAACAGTTCTTTGGACATGGGTTTCTCTTGTTGCTAACGCTGTATTGATTGGTGCAAGTTTCGTATTGTTCTCAGCAGGAAAGATGTCAGAAATTGGTTTAGCTATAATTCCTACAATAATCTACTGCGGACTTATGGTTATCAAGCAGGGTGCACAGATGGCAGTTACAACAGCAAATACTGCAATGATTGCTGACGTTACAGATTATGAGCTTACAAGATCAGGACATTATATTCCTGGTATTGTAGCAAATATCAAGTCACTTCTTGATAAGGTTATATCAGCATTTGGAAATGCAATTGCTGCATTTATGATCGCATTTATCGGATATAAGACAACAACACCTCAGATGGGTGATCCTGCTACATGGCCACTCTTCTGGATGTCAATGTTCTTATCATTCGGACTTCCAATTATCGGATTTGCTTGTACAATACTTGCAATGAAGTGGTATCATCTTACAAAAGAAGAGATGGTAAATGTTGCTAACGAAGTTCATGAAATGAGAGAGAATGCTAAAGCAGAAGCATAATTAATAAAAGTAAATTATTGTAGTTAAACCAATTGGGAATAGCCGACACACTGGTTATTCCCAATTCTTTATATTGTGAGAAATGATTCTATAATCAAAAAGTGACAGGATTATTTTCCAGAATTAGATAAAAATATTTAACAGGATTAAATAGAATAATCTTGACATTAGATTATGTGAGTTTATATAATAAAGACCGTAATTGAATTTAGAAAACCCAGAGATGGAAACAAGTAGATTTATGTCGGATGTGATGAGAGAGATGCCGGGTGGTGCGAGGCTGATGCGTCGGTAAATTGAATACATTCCGGAGGGGCTGCCTGAAATTAACAGTAGGGTAAGACGGGTTGGCGCACGTTATAGTTGCTGGTAGTTATGATAGTAACTCGATGAGATATATACTGTGAGGTATATATGAATAAAGGTGGTACCACGATTTTTCGTCCTTTATCTTCCATGTAGGAGATAGGGACTTTTTTATTGCATAAATATTTTCTACAAGGAATAAGCTTCCATGGAAGCAGAACCGGTAAATAATAGAAGAAGAAAGGAAAAAGAGATGCAAGTATACGAAGAATTAGTTGCCAGAGGTTTAATAGCTCAGGTAACAGATGAACCGGAAATTAGAGAATTGGTAAATAATGGAAAGGCAGTGTTCTATATTGGATTTGATCCAACAGCTGACAGTTTACATGTAGGTCACTTCATGGCTTTATGCCTTATGAAGAGATTACAGATGGCAGGAAACAAACCTATTGCCCTTATCGGTGGAGGTACTGCACAGATTGGTGATCCTTCAGGAAGAAGTGATATGCGCCAGATGATGACAACAGAGCAGATTAATCACAATGTAGAATGCTTCAAGAAGCAGATGAGTAGATTTATCGATTTCAGCGATGATAAAGCTATTTTGGTAAATAATGCAGATTGGTTAATGGGACTTAACTATGTGGAGGTTCTTCGTGAAGTAGGACCACATTTCTCAGTTAACCGTATGCTTACTGCAGAGTGTTACAAGCAGCGTATGGAAAAGGGACTTAGTTTCCTTGAGTTTAACTACATGATTATGCAGTCATACGATTTCTACATGTTGTACCAGAAGTACGGATGTAACATGCAGTTCGGTGGTGATGACCAGTGGAGCAATATGCTTGGTGGTACAGAACTTATCCGTAGAAAGCTTGGTGGAGATGCATATGCTATGACACAGGTATTGCTTCTCAATTCAGAGGGTAAGAAGATGGGTAAGACACAGTCTGGTGCTGTATGGCTTGACCCTGAGAAGACTTCTCCATTTGACTTCTATCAATACTGGAGAAATGTAGCTGACGCTGATGTTTTGAAATGTCTTAGAATGCTTACATTCCTTCCTCTTGAAGAGATTGAAGCTATGGAAAAATGGGAAGGTTCCCAGCTTAATGAAGCCAAGGATATCTTAGCCTACGAACTTACAAAGTTGGTTCATGGTGAGGAGGAAGCTTCCAAGGCTCGTGATACATCCAAGGCTTTGTTCTCAGGAGCAATCTCAGCAGACAATATGCCTGAAGCAGCAATTGCAGATGAAGACTTCAGAGATGGCAAAGTAGATATCCTTACACTTTTGGTTTCATCAGGACTTACTACATCTCGTGGAGAGGCTCGTCGAGCTGTTCAGCAAAATGGTGTTTCTGTAAATGATGAGAAGGTTACAGACCCATTTACCGCATATGATAAGAGCGCATTTGACACAGACTTTGTATTGAAAAAGGGCAAGAAGAATTTCTGCAAGATTGTTGTAAAATAATTAACCCAAAATGATATAATCATAATAAATAAGTCATATGGGAGGTTATATATATGATTACAACAGGGGAAGCGGTTTCAAGTCAGTATGCAGACTTGGTGGCAGGTGGAGATATCTTCTATTTCCAGTGGGAGAAGGATCTCTTAGATTGGTTTCAGGGATTTCATAATCCAGTGCTTGATAAAATCAATTTATTTGTCACATCACTTGGAGATGCTGGAATTTTCTGGATAGCTCTCACATTGTTTATGTTGATATGCGTAGGCACCAGAGCTTGGATGAACTCAGATCACAAGACATTGAAGACATTTATATTTGCACATCAGAAGCAGATTGCATGGGCATCCTTTTGGGCGCTGGTATTATCAGTCTTCATTGTAAATATTGTATTAAAGCGAGTGACTGTTCGTTGCCGTCCAGCATGGATTTTGGATCCACTTAATCAGATGCTTGTATTTCAGGATGATTATTCATTTCCATCAGGACATACATCAGCATCATTTGCATCAGCAGTTGCCATTTATAGAAACAATAAGAAATGGGGAATCCCAGCAATTGTATTGGCCGCATGTATTGCAGTTTCCAGATTGTATCTCTTTATTCACTGGCCAACAGATGTATTCGTATCACTCTTCATTGGAGTATTCTGTGGAGTAGTTGGTTCTTGGATTGCTAAGAAGATTCAGGATAAATTTGGTGATGAAAAAGAAGTTAGTGTTGACTAACATACGTTTTATAAATTATACTTCATACATCCGTAAGGGAGTAATTCGCGGCATAGCCGTGATTAGTCAACAATCTCGGTCATTGTGACCTGGCTGATCTTAAAGAATGAGACTTGCGTGTAAGAGGATTGTTATATCCTTTTGCACCGCAGGTCTTTTTTGTTTGTAGCCTTTACGTTGGAAAATATAATAAAAGGATGTAAGTATGAACTTAATAAACAGTATATTATTGGGTGTGGGTCTGGCTATGGATGCATTTACAGTATCTGTTGCTAACGGATTAAATGAACCCAATATGCGAAAAAGACGAATGTGCATTATTGCTTTTACCTATGCTTTTTTCCAATTTGCCATGCCTCTTATAGGATGGGTTTGTGTTAGAACAGTTGTGGAGAAGTTCAAGGTATTTGAATTATTTATTCCCTGGATTGCCTTGTTGTTATTGGGATATATAGGTGGCAAGATGCTATACGAAGGAATCAGAGATAAATATTCAGAGGAGATTATAACAACTGAATTGACTCTGGGACTGCTGATGATACAGGGCGTTGCCACTTCTATCGATGCTTTATCTGTTGGATTTACAATTTCAGAATATGTATTTATGGAAGCCTTGTGTGCTTGTGTTGTAATTGCAGTTGTTACATTTATCATATGTATGATTGGACTTCTAGCAGGCAAGAGAATAGGAATGAAACTGGCTGGAAGAGCAACTATACTTGGCGGCTTGATACTAATTGGTATAGGAATTGAGATATTTGTAAAAGGCGTATTTATGTAGCTTTTTTAAATAAAACTAATAGTAAACAAAAAAAGAGAAGGAGAACAGAGAATGAATATTTTGCTTGCTATCTTAGCTATTGTGGTGGGATTTGTATTGCTTGTAAAGGGGGCGGACTTCTTTGTAGATGGCGCATCTGCAGTGGCTTACAAATTGAGAGTACCGGGACTTATAATTGGAATGACAGTAGTTGCTATGGGAACAAGTCTACCTGAGTTGTCAGTTAGTATTACATCATCCCTTGCAGGTGCCAATACTTTGGCAATCAGTAATGTGGTTGGTTCAAATATTTTCAACCTTATGGTGGTTCTTGGAATTTCAGCATTATTTAATCCACTTATGGTTTCAAAGGAAACAACCAGAAGAGATTTCCCATTTTCTGCATTTACTGCAGTATTGCTTCTTATTTTAGGATTCATTGGAATGAATGGAATCATGGGTGATAATGGAATGACACTTGGTAGAATAGATGGAATTGCTTTCCTTGTGTTGTTTGCACTTTTCCTTGCATTTATGATTAAGCAGGCTATCAAGGCCAGAGAAAATGGTGAGGAAGTTGTAGTTGAAGGCGAGGATGACATTGATAAGGACATGCCTATGTGGAAGGCAATTCTCCTTATTATTCTTGGTGCAGTTGCTGTTAAATACGGTGGAGATTTCGTGGTAAATGGTGCTGTAACATTGGCTTCATCTTTCGGAGTATCTCAGACTCTTATCGGTCTTACAATCGTGGCATGTGGTACATCTCTTCCTGAGCTTGCTACATCAATTGCAGCAGCCAGAAAGAATGAGCTTGATATGGCTATAGGAAATGTTGTTGGTTCTAATATCTTCAATGTGCTTCTGATTTTAGGTACAGCAGCAGCAATCAGTCCGGTAGCATTTATTATGGAAAATATGATTGATATTGCAGTATTACTTGTATTTTCTCTCATTGTATGGCTCTTCTGTGCAACTAAGAAGAAGATTACAAGACCGGAAGGAATCCTTATGCTTGTGTTGTATGCAGCATATCTGGTATATATTTGCATCAGATAGATATGAATTGAAACTATATTCATAGGCATGGAACTCGTAATAATGATTTTATATAAATTGATTATGAGATATAATAGAGGTAGCATGTGCTATCTCTATTTTTTATGGAAAATATATTTAGTTATTGTGCATGCGTAGAATAAAATCATAGGTCCAACCTATATTAGGTGGGCAAATATATAGATTTGGAGGGTATAAATATGGTTGATTATACAGAAGGTTCAGGAAAACAATATCATACAGGTGTTGGACCGGAAGATATAGGTAAATATGTGATTCTGCCAGGTGATCCAAAGAGATGCGCCAAGATAGCAGCTCACTTTGACAATCCGGTATTGGTGGGAGACAGCAGAGAATATGTCACATACACCGGTACACTCGATGGAGTGAAGGTAAGTGTAACATCTACAGGAATCGGAGGTCCTTCTGCTGCTATTGCCATTGAGGAACTTTCCAAAAATGGAGCTCATACATTTATCAGAGTAGGTACCTGCGGAGGCATGCAGACAGATGTATGCGGAGGAGATGTGGTAATTGCCACAGGAGCAATTAGAATGGAGGGAACAAGCCGTGAATATGCACCTATTGAATATCCGGCAGTTCCTGATTTCACAGTAACCAACGCTTTGGTTCAGGCGGCTGAGAAGCTTGGAGTTAATCATCATACAGGAGTGGTTCAATGTAAGGACTCATTCTTTGGTCAGCATGAGCCAGAGGTAATGCCTGTAAGTTATGAATTACAAAATAAGTGGGAGGCTTGGCTTAGAATGGGATGTCTGGCATCTGAGATGGAGTCAGCAGCATTATTTATAGCAGGTAGCTTCCTAAGAGTTCGTGTTGGTTCATGCTTTTTGGTAGTAGCAAACCAGGAGAGAGCTAAGCTTGGTTTGCCAAATGAGCAGGCTCATGATACAGAGATAGCAATTACAACAGCAGTGGAAGCAATACGCGAGCTTATTAGACAGGAGAAATAATTATGGCAAATGCAAAGGAATTGGTAAGAGCAGCCTTTGAGGCCAGAGATAAGGCCTATGTACCTTATTCCAATCATGGAGTAGGAGCAGCTCTTCTTACAACAGACGGGCAGATTATTTTAGGATGTAATATAGAAAATGCAGCTTACACTCCAACCAACTGTGCTGAGAGAACAGCTTTTTTCAAAGCGGTAAGTGAAGGAATAACAGATTTCGAGGCTATAGCTATTGTAGGTGGACCAATGAGCCGCAAAGCTACCAATATATGTCCTCCATGTGGAGTGTGCCGTCAGGTTATGAGAGAGTTCTGCGGTCAGGATTTCAAAATCTATTTGGGCTGCAGAGATGAAAATGAAAATATTGATTACAAGGAATATACTTTGGCAGATTTACTGCCACAGGGATTCGGTCCGGATAATCTATAGATTGAAATCATCATGGAATTCATACCATTGGTGAATGAATTTCAGAAAAGAAATAATAATGGAGGGAGATAAATATGTCAGCTTATAAGAAATACAAGAGAGTATTTGTCATAGTTATAGATTCCATGGGAATTGGAGCTATGCCTGACTCTGAGAAATTCGGTGATGTGGGCGTTGATACTTTGGGTCACATTGCTGAGAAAATGGAAGCAAGAGGAATTGACGAGGGAATTCCAGAAGGACAGAGATTCAAGATACCTAATTTGAGAAAGCTTGGACTTACAAATTTAAAGCCTATTGTGGGAGTAGATGGTGAAGCTGATCCAACAGGTCATTATTTGAAAATGTATGAGACCAGCAATGGCAAAGATACTATGACAGGTCATTGGGAAATGATGGGTATCAATACCAAGAAGCCATTTATCACATTTACAGACACAGGTTTTCCACCGGAGTTGATACATGAATTAGAGAAGAGATGTGGTCGTGAGATAATTGGTAATAAATCAGCCAGCGGTACAGAGATATTAGAGGAGTTGGCTGAGCAGGAAATCAATGAAGGCAAGTTGATTGTCTATACTTCAGCTGATTCAGTGCTTCAGATTTGTGGAAATGAGGAAACCATGGGAGTGGAGACTCTCTACAAATACTGTGAGATTGCCAGAGAGCTTACCATGAAGGATGAGTGGAAAGTTGGACGAGTAATTGCCCGCCCATATACCGGCAAGAAGAAGGGCGAATTTGTCAGAACTGCCAATCGTCATGATTATGCCTTGAAGCCTACAGGACCAACAGCCTTGAATAGCTTAAAGGACGCAGGATATGATGTTATATCTGTGGGTAAGATAAATGATATCTTTGTAGGAGAAGGAATTACAGAGAGCAACAGATCCAAGAGTAGTGTACATGGAATGGAGCAGACCATTGAAATTGCCCAGAGAGATTTCACAGGTTTGTGCTTTGTAAATCTGGTGGACTTCGATGCTCTGTGGGGACATCGTAGAGATCCAATCGGATATGGTCAGGAGATTGAGCGCTTCGACGAGAAGTTAGGACAGCTTCTCCCATTATTAGGTGATGATGATTTGCTTATGATTACAGCAGATCATGGAAATGATCCAACCTATACAGGAACAGATCATACCAGAGAGTGCGTGCCACTTCTTATGTATTCCAAGGGATTTGAAGGTAGTGGAAGATTAGACGATACAGATACATTTGCAACAATAGGAGCTACAATAGCAGACAACTTCGGTGTGAATATGCCGGCAGATACTATTGGAGAGTCTATACTTATGGATTTGAAATAATACAGATCGTATATTAACAATTATTATGTGAAATGTGGATAAACATTGAAAACAAGGGATTACTTGTATATAATAACTAAGTATGCATAATTTCATATGTATATGGATTTTGGAGGATAAATTATGGATTTTTTTAACGCAATCGGGGATGCAATCACTTCAGCAGCAAGTGAACTTGGTGAGAAGACAAAGGAAATGACAGATTCTGCAAAACTTCAGTTTGAAATGAAGGCAAAGGAAGATTTAAAGAAGGAAGCATTTATTGAAATTGGCCGTAAGTTTTATGAGTCAAACAAAGATGCAATTCCTGAAGATATGATGGAGTTGTTTAATAAGATTGATGAGGCAGATACCAGAATCAATCAGATTAAAGAAGAATTATCAAATATTAAGGGTGAGACAATTTGCCCTAAATGTGAGGCAAGAGTAGCAGTAGGTGCAACTTTCTGCCCTAAGTGTGGAACAAAATTAGACGATATTTATGAAGAGGAACAGTAAGCAGTATGTCAAACAAAGGAAATTATTACATCACAACAGCAATTGCATATACATCAGGTAAGCCACATATTGGTAACACATATGAGATTGTACTTGCAGATAGTATTGCTAGATTTAAGAGACAGGAAGGATACAATGTATTTTTCCAGACAGGTTCAGATGAGCATGGTCAGAAAATCGAGCTCAAGGCAGGTGAGGCTGGAGTTTCACCAAAGGAGTTCGTAGATAATGTATCTGGACAGATTAAGGAAATCTGGAACTTGATGGATACTTCTTATGACAAATTCATCCGTACAACAGATGAGGACCATGAGAAGCAGGTTCAGAAGATTTTCAAGAAGCTCTATGATCAGGGAGATATCTATAAGGGCGCATACGAAGGAATGTACTGTACACCATGCGAGTCATTCTGGACAGAGTCACAGCTTGTAGATGGAAAATGTCCTGACTGTGGTAGAGAAGTACAGCCTGCCAAGGAGGAGGCATACTTCTTCAAGATGAGCAAATATGCAGACAGACTTATTGAGCATATCAATACTCATCCAGAGTTCATCCAGCCTGTATCTAGAAAGAATGAGATGATGAATAATTTCTTGTTACCAGGATTGCAGGATTTGTGTGTATCAAGAACATCATTTAAGTGGGGAATCCCAGTTACATTTGATCCTAAGCATGTAACATATGTATGGCTTGATGCTCTTACAAACTATATAACAGGAATTGGATATGATTGCGATGGCGAGAGCAGCGACCAGTATAAGAACTTCTGGCCAGCAGACCTTCATCTTATCGGAAAGGATATTATCCGTTTCCATACAATTTATTGGCCAATCTTCCTTATGGCACTTGGTGAGCCACTTCCTAAGCAGGTATTTGGTCATCCATGGTTGATTCAGGCAGATGGCAAGATGAGTAAGTCAAAGGGAAATGTACTTTATGCTGATGAGCTGGTAGATTTTTTTGGAGTAGATGCTGTTAGATATTTCGTATTGCATGAGATTCCATTTGACAACGACGGTGTTATTTCATGGGAACTTCTTGTGGAGAGAATTAATTCTGATTTGGCTAATACACTTGGAAACCTTGTAAATAGAACAATCTCTATGAGCAATAAGTATTTCCATGGAGTTGTTGCTGACAAGGGAGTGACAGAGGCTGTAGATGATGATCTAAAAAATGTTGTTACATCTACAAGAGCTCGCGTTGAAGCCAAGATGGATGAACTTCGTGTAGCAGATGCTATTACAGAAGTATTTGCCCTCTTTAAGAGATGCAATAAATATATTGATGAGACTGAGCCATGGGTACTTGCCAAAGATGAAGCCAAGGCTGACAGATTATCAACAGTGCTTTATAACTTAGTTGAGAGTATTACAATTGGAGCTTGCCTGTTGGAGAGCTTCATGCCAAATACAACAGAGGCTATTTTGAAGCAGTTAAATGCAGATAAGATTGCATATGATGATTTGGACAAATTCGGACATCGTGAGAATGGTGTGAAGGTTACAGATAAGCCAGAGATTCTCTTCCAGAGACTTGATATTAACGAGGTTATGGCAAGAGTTGAGGAGTTGCATCCACAGGTGGAAGAGCCTGCAGCAGAGGATGAAAATGTAATCGATATTGAGGCTAAGCCAGAAATTACATTTGACGACTTTATGAAGATGCAGTTCCAGGTTGGTGAGATTATTGCTTGTGAGGCAGTTCCAAAGTCAAATAAGTTATTGTGTTCACAGGTTAAGGTTGGATCTGAGGTAAAGCAGATTGTATCAGGAATCAAGAAATACTACTCTCCAGAGGAGATGGTAGGCAAGAAGGTTATGGTTCTTGTGAACTTAAAGCCAGCTAAGCTTGCAGGAGTATTGTCTGAGGGAATGTTGCTTTGCGCAGAGGATGCAGAGGGCAATCTGGCGCTTATGACTCCTGAGAAGGCTATGCCAGCCGGAGCAGAGATTTGCTAATATAATAGATATAATAATGACAACAAGTGCAAGTAGTATACTGCTTGCACTTTAGTTGATTTAATAGGTGATTAGATGATTTTTGAAACACACGCTCACTATGATGATGAGTGCTATGACGAGGATAGAGAGGCTCTTCTAGAAGAACTCCCAAAGAGAAATGTAGGTTATGTGGTAAATGTAGGTGCAGATATCGAGACTTCCAGGAAGGCAGTTGAGTTGGCGTCTAAATGGGATTACATATATGCCACAGTAGGTTGCCATCCTGATGAGGTTGATTGCCTTGAGAAGGAAGGTCTCCAGGAAATAGAGAGACTGGCTGAAACTGCTGACAAGGTGGTAGCCATAGGTGAAATTGGATTGGATTATTTCCGCAAAGAGGGAACAGATTATGTGGATACTCAGAAGAAATGGTTCAAGAAACAGTTGGATCTGGCTTATAAAATGGGATTGCCTGTTATAATTCATTCCAGAGATGCAGCCAAGGATACAATGGATATTCTCCGCGAATATGTAGAGAACCATCCAGATATTACCAATCCAGGAGTAGTACATTGTTATTCTTATTCACCTGAGATGGCCAAGGAATTTATAGATTTAGGTTTCTATATTGGAGTAGGTGGAGTAGTTACATTCAAGAAAGCCAGGAAACTGGTGGAGACTGTGAAGGCTATTCCTATAGATAGAATCCTGGTGGAGACAGATGCACCATATATGTCCCCGGAGCCATATCGAGGCGAGAGAAATGATTCTGCCAGAATCAAATATGTAATTGACAAGATTGCTGAGATAAAGGAGATGGATCCCCAGGAAGTTGAAGCAATTACAGAGACCAATGCCAGACGAATGTATGGCATATAGCGCCATATGTTAAATGGTGTATATAGCGAGGATACAATATATATAGATATGTATATTGTGAAGAATTAGATAGTAGAGTATAGATTAAGGAAGTAAAAGATGGCATATTTAGGAAATCCAGCGTATACAATGGCTGTGCTTGAGAAGCATGGTTTTCGTTTTCAGAAGAAGTACGGACAGAATTTTCTTATAGATACCCATATTCTGGAGAAGATTATAGGTGCGGCAAATATTACCAAGGATGATTTTGTAATTGAAATCGGACCAGGAATTGGAACCATGACTCAGTATCTCTGCGAGGCTGCCAGAGAGGTAGTTGCAGTGGAGATTGATACTAACCTTCTGCCGGTATTAGATGATACTCTGAAGGAGTATGATAATGTAACTGTTATAAACGAAGATATTCTCAAGGTGGATATCAATTCACTTGTAAAAGAGAAAAATGGTGGTCGTCCAGCCAAGGTGGTAGCAAATCTGCCATATTATATTACAACACCGATTATTATGGGATTGTTTGAGAGTCATGTACCTATTGAATCTATTACCATAATGGTTCAGAAGGAAGTGGCAGACAGAATGCAGGTTGGTCCTGGAACCAAGGATTATGGAGCATTATCTCTTGCAGTGCAGTATTATTCTAAGCCGGAAGTTATATGCACTGTTTCTCCTGCATGTTTTGTACCTCAACCAAAGGTGGAGAGCACAGTGATTAAGCTTACCAAGTACGACAATCCACCGGTGAAAATAAGCGACGAGAGCTTTATGTTCAAGGTTATTAGAGCATCATTTAACCAGAGAAGGAAGACTCTGGCCAATGGTTTGAGCAATTCCGGAGAGTTAAATGTGCCAAAGGAAAATATTATAGCTACAATTGAGAAGCTGGGATATCCTGCTTCAGTCAGAGGGGAGACTTTTACACTGGAGGAGTTTGCAGCATTTTCAGAAGCTTTGTTAGAGACTTTATAAGACAAGAGATTTTTATGAGAGTTAGTTATGGATATAAACAGATATAATTCAGAAATTAGAAATTGTATATTAGAGATTCAAAGTTCTCGTGGACTGGATAGCGCTAAAATCCTGCATAACTGCGACAGATTAGAGGATTATGGCAGACAGATAAATGATAAGGCCCTTATAGGCTTCGCCTGTTTCACAAGAGGCGAGACATATTATCTGTTAAATGATATGAAGAATTTCTATGCTCAGATGATAGCATGCCTAGATCCTATGGAGGAAATAGAAGAGTGGGGTTATGTGACTATGGCCAACAATATGTTGGGAATCATGTCCCTTAACAGGGGAAATGCTCCATTTGCCATGGACTATTATCTCAAAGCTATCAGTTATTGTCAGAATTACAAATTGCCTGATTTGGAATGGATGATTCACATGAATGTGGCATCTCTGTACTACAATATTGGGGAATATCAGAAGAGTCTGGATCAGATGGAGATAGGCTATCATTATATTATTGCGCACCCGGAGATGCCGGATTATTACAACAATCTCATTACAGCATATCTGGGTATGGGCAAGAATTATCTCAGCTTAGGAAAGCAAAATGTGGCAGAGAGCTATCTGGCCAAGATTGATTACGCCAGATTGGATGATATGAATGCCCTGTTACTGGATTGTCTGAAGGCTAGAATATATTACTCCAAGAGAATGGACAAGCAGACAGATGAGGCGGTGGCAGTTATTAATGGCAAGTTGACACTGGATATGCCTATTATGGATATGTTTGATGATTTGTATGACTATCTCAAGATGCTTATGCTAAGAGCTAAGTCGGACGATTTCCTGGTGGCTTATTCTGTTGTGGAAAAGCTTATAGAGCGTACAGATATCAAGAATCTCAGGAAGAAGATTCTATCTCTGAAAATCAGATTTTATAAGCAACTAGGTGACAGAGAGGAATATGAGAAGGCTGCCATTGAATACTTCGACATGTCTGAACTTATGGAGAAGGAAAACCGTATGATGGTCATCAATATGATTGGAATGCGCAGTTCCATTAACAGTCTGGTTCAGATAAACAGAGAAGTTGAGATGGAAAATGAACTTCTCCAGCGTCAGTCTCAGACAGATGCTTTGACAGGTATATATAATAGAGCCAAGCTGAATACCTTCGGGGAAAATGCTTTTGAATATGCTTATCAGAAGCGTAAGCCTCTGGCTATTGAAATTTTGGATATAGATTATTTCAAACAATATAATGACAATTACGGACATCAGGCTGGAGATATAGCTATAAAATTCGTGGCAGACAGCCTTATGAAGATGCGTAAATCTGCTAAGGGTGGTAATGTATTTTGCTCAAGATATGGCGGTGATGAATTTGTAATTATTTACGAAGGATTCAGTATGGAAGAGACTCAGAAGCTGGCGGAGCATCTGAAACATATTGTTGAACAGGAAAACATGGAGCACAAATTCTCATTGGCATCTGATCATTTGACAATATCTCAGGGTATATGCTGGGGAATCCCGGATGATAATGCCAGAGTATGGGATTATCTTCATGCAGCAGATGATTTCCTCTACAAGGTGAAGAGGATATCAAGAAACAGTATCAAAATAGGTACTTTGGCTGAGGAAAGAGAAAAATATTTAGGGGCGAAAGAGTAAAATGAAGATTATAAAGAAAATATTTCTTGTAGATATTAAGAATCTATCTAAAAATCTATTTGCGCTAATAATCGCGGTGGGAGTATGTTTCCTGCCTGCGTTATATGCGTGGTTCAATATTTATTCAAATTGGGACCCATATGGAAATACAGGAAATTTGAAATTGGCAGCAGTGTGTCTGGATAAGGGTTATACAGACGAGGACGGCGAGTACAAGAATGTAGGTAAGGATATTATTGAGGAGCTGTCTGGAAGCGATAAAGTGGATTGGCAATTCCTAGATGACCAAGATGAGGCCTTAAAAGGTGTAGAGTCTGGTTATTATTATGCGGCCATCGTTATTGAGGAGAACTTCACATACAATATGTACAATATGTTTGTGGAGGATGTGACTCAGCCAACACTTATATTCTATGAAAATCAGAAGAAGAATCCTGTGGCAACCAAGATTTCAGATACTGTCATTTCAAATGTGCAAACCAGCATTAACAAGAAATTCGTTAAAGTCATGACAGCCTCTGTATTTTCAGAAGCAAATGACATGTATGAAGATATTGAGGAAGACGGCGGTGTGGATGCCTTTATAGAGCGTCTGGAGAAGCTGAGTGCTGAACTGACAGATTATCAGGATATGCTTGACAAGATTATTCAGGCCAATGCAGTGCTTAATACAACAGTGGATGGAGCAAGCCATGACGCAGCTGAAATGGAGAAGAAGACTAAATCCAGTGCAGATTCTCTGGGTGAGTCAGCAGGTTCTATTCAGACTACAAGAGATACTTTGAATTCTTACAAGACCCAGGTGGATCTCACCCTAGATACCATAAGCACCATGCTTACTAATATGCAAAATGCTCTTTATGCAGCCCAGTTAAGTGGCGATGTGGACAAGATGGAAGAGGCAGCAGCTCAGACAGTGACAGACACTAATGTGGTATTGCAGGATTTAAGTGCCCTATCAAGTTCTCTGGCGGCTTCCGGCGGGGCAAGTCAGGATGTAACTAATACCATCAATTTTGTTACAGGCAATGTGGAAAATGTACAGAAGATTTTGGGTACATTGAATTTAGGACAGTCTTATGCAGATGCTTCTGCTGATGTGAAAACTAAGGAAGCACGCACGGCAAATGCAATTGGAGATGCGCTGACAAATTTAAATAGTACTAGAAATACTGTAGATAATCAGATGATTCCACAGGTGAGAAGTTGCGTGGATAGTTTACAGGATATAGTATCCAATGCCAGTGACTTAATGAATAACATGAGCGGTATCCTAGGTTGTATGGGAGATGTATTTGGCTCTCTTCAGACTACAATTGGAAGTACCAACACAAGTTTAATCAAGACAAGAGATGCCCTTGGCAAAATCAATGAGAGAATCACAACAGCTCTAGATAAGGTGAAGAAGGTTCGTGAGGATGAGAGAGTGGAAGCTTTGGTGGATACTCTTACAGGAAATCCTGATTTGTACGGAGAATTCTTCTCTGAGCCTGTTGTAATTGATACAGTAGCTGTATATCCGGTAGAGAATTACGGATCAGCAGTTGCACCATTTTACACAACCCTATCTATATGGGTTGGTGCTACAATTCTGGTGGCAATTGTGAAGACCAGAGTCAATAAGAAGAAATATCCAGAGGCAAAGCCACATGAGCTATTCTTTGGTAGAGGCATGTTCTTCCTGTTTATGGGACAGGTTCAAACCTTGATTACTGTATTGGGAGATATATTGATTTTGAAAATTCAGTGCCTCCATCCATTTATGTTCTGGTTGGCAGCAGCACTTGCTTCAGTAGTATTTTCAATGTTGATATATGCTTTGGTATATAGTTTTGGTGATGTAGGTAAAGCAGCAGCAGTAGTTGTGTTGGTGCTTCAGATTGCAGGTTCATCAGGAACCTATCCAATTGAACTTCTGCCAGAATTTTTCCAGAAGGTATATATTATCTTCCCATTCCCATATGCCATCAATGCTATGAGAGAGGCAATATGTGGATTGTATCAGATGGATTATGGAATCTATTTGCTGGAGCTGGTTATATTTATTGCGCCGGCATTGGTTATAGGATTGTTGTTGCGAATTCCATTTGACGGAGTCAACAATTATATGCATAAGCGTATGGAAGACACAGAGATGATGTAGGAGAGTGTGAAATGAGTATGGAACCTGATTATAAAGATGTCCTGGATAAATTCGTGGACTATGAACAACAAGTTCATAAACAGAATCAGAAGAGAATACAGGTGGGAATCAAGGTAAATATTTTCCTGCCAATGATATTTCTGATATTAAGCTTTGCCATATCTTCGGGGAAATTAATATTTCTTATAATGTGGATTCTCTCTTTGTTTGGAATCGCTTTCTATCTGATATATGTGGAGTATACGGATTATAAGATGATGGAGAGAATGAAGGATTACGGCGTGGATGTTATGAAAAATGCTTCTCTTGTGGTGAACAGCGAGAACATAGAAGCTGCCGAGGAGATTGTAAATGAGCGCCTGGATAAGGTAGATGAGCGCAGAGCCAAAATCCGGGAGAAAGTTCGCGATGAGATAGATGAGAGAATCGAAGAGATAAAGGGAGGAGAGGACGAATGACCAATATATTTCGTGTAGCCTCCGCTGATTTCAAGAGACTAATAACAAATGTAGTAGCCCTTGTGGTTATTATGGGATTGTCAGTTATGCCATGTTTATATGCATGGTTCAACATATTGTCCAACTGGGATCCTTATGGCGAAAATGCTACTAAGAACTTACAGGTAGTTGTCGCCAGTTCGGATACAGGAGTAGAGGTTGGTGGTATCACTTTGAATGTAGGTGATATGATTATCTCCAACCTGAAGGAAAACAAGACTATCGGTTGGGTATTTGTTGATACCAAAGAGGAAGCTGTAGAGGGGGTATACAGTGGTAAATATTATGCGGCTCTCGTGGTGGATGAGAAGTTTTCATCCGACATTATAAGTTTCCTGGGTGGAGATTTGCAGAATCCCAAGATTACTTATTATGAAAATGAGAAGAAGAATGCCATCGCTCCCAAGATTACCGGCAAGGTAAAGACCACTTTGGAGGAGGAAATCGACAAGGCCTTTGTATCAACTCTGGCCAAGACCATGCTTCAGGTAAGTAACTATGTGGCTTCTTCTGAAGGCTCTACAACAGCCGGACTTACAGATACAGTCCAGGAGAAGCTTGAGAAGTTGGATGGTGATATGACTACATATATCACAATTCTGGAGTCATATATCAGTATTATTGATGCGGCTACAAGTCTGACAGAGGCTACAGACAAAGTGACAGATCAGCTTGATAGCATTATGCAGTCAGGAAGAACCATTGCCAATTCAGCCAGCTCAGCTATTGATAGTGGGGAAAATGCTGTTGATACCACATCAGACCTTATGAGAATTAATATTGGAAATGCCAAGACTTCAATTTATTCTATATCTGATATGACCAACTCAATGCTCAATCAGGTAGATAATGTAGGTAAGGTTGGCTCGTCACAGGTTGACTCCCTTCTGACAGCAGTTACATCTCTACATGAGTTGTACAATACAAATATCAGAGATACAGTCAGTCTAAATACAGAAATCGATAATGAGAAGAAATCAATAGATACAGACTTAACTGCTATTGAGAATGACTTAAATGCATTGAAGGCAACTGGAGATGTTACCTCTGCTGATGCCAAAGCTTTGATTGAAAATCTCAACAACGATATGGAAGCGTCAAAGCGTGATATTGATAATCTGTATGAGACATACAATAATACTATTGATCCTCAGCTGAATAATACAATGAATTCTATTCAGGCGTCTATGAATGAGATTCAGCAGATATTGAATTATTCAAGTGACAGTATAGATGATGTATCTCGAGCATTGAATAGCTATCCTGAGATGATGGGCTTTGGTAAAGACAAGCTTACAGAGACATTGAATACAGCTCTTGATATGCAGAGTAAGCTGAGACAGCTTATAGCTGATGTGGATGATCTGGAAAATAATCATCAGTATGCTACTCTTATGAAGCTTATAGAGACTGATCCGGCTATTATTGCAGACTTTATATCAAGTCCTGTAAATCTGGATGAGAAGCCTATATATTATGTGGCAAATAATGGATCTGCTACAGCACCATTTTACATAATACTGTCCATCTGGTTTGGAGCGCTTATTCTCATAGCCATTGTACACAGCACATTAAAGACTGTGCCGGCTGGATGCGTAAATCTTATGAATTACCAGAAGTTCTTCGGCAGATATATGGTGTTCTATTTCATAGGTCAGATCCAGACAATTATCACGGTGCTAGGTTGTCTGTTATTTGTTGGAATACAGTGTGAGCATCCGTTTATGTTTTGGCTGGCTGCATCCATTACAAGCTTTACATTTACTTTGTTTATGTATTCTCTGTCCTATGCCTTTGGAAATGTAGGCGAGGCAGCAGCGGTAGTATTACTTGTAATTCAGGTTGCAGGTTCAGGTGGAACTTTCCCTGTGGAAGTTCTTCCAATAGTATTCCAGTATATGTATAAATACATGCCATTTGCCTATGGTATGAATGCAATTCGTGAGACAATAGCAGGATTCCATGGTAAGGATTACTGGCTATATTTAGGCGGAATGGGAATATATGTATTGGTTGCATTATTATTTGGTCTGATAATAAGTATTCCATGTGCCAAGCTTAACAAGATGATTGAGGAAAGCAAGGAAAATACGGATTTGTTGGTGTAGAAAAATAATATAGCTTTTGGCCTAGAATTGGTTTGATAATTGCTATCGTCAATGTTATACTCAAACCAAGAATATAGTTAGTTAATAGCTATACAGAGTATTTATGTAAGACATGAAAGGAGAAGCGACTATGGCAAAATGGGTTTGTAGCGTATGCGGTTATGTACATGAGGGAGATGAACCACCAGAGGAGTGTCCAGTATGTCATGTAGATGCTGATAAGTTCAAGAAGCAGGAAGGCGAGATGAAGCTTGCAGCAGAGCATGAATATGGTGTATATGCCAAGACAGTAAAGAACAATCCAGAAATTTCAGATGAGGATAAGAAATATATCTTCGAGCAGTTGAAATCTAATTTCACAGGTGAGTGTTCTGAGGTAGGTATGTATCTGTGCATGGCTAGAATCGCTCATCGTGAGGGATATCCAGAAATTGGTTTGTATTGGGAGAAAGCTGCTTATGAGGAAGCTGAGCATGCGGCAAAGTTCGCAGAGCTTCTTGGCTCTGAATTGGAGCCTCATATGACAGATTCTACAGAGAAGAACCTGGCATGGAGAGTAGATTGCGAATATGGTGCAACAGCTGGTAAGTTTGATTTGGCAGCTTGCGCTAAGAAGAATAACCTGGATGCAATTCATGACACAGTTCATGAGATGGCAAGAGACGAGGCTAGACATGGCAAGGCTCTTGAGGGAATGTTGAAGAGATATTTCAGAAAATAATTTCTCACAATAATTTCATACAATAATGAATAGACAGAGCTCTGAAGGAAATCACTGATGTGACAAGCTTCAGAGCTTTTTATATCGCAAGAAATGTAATATTCATAGCAAGATATGCACATATTCTGTGAATTAAATGATGCTATAATTACAATATAAGAAGTAGGAATAGATTATAAGTCAGATTATCAATGGCTTGTAAAAAGAGGAGGTTTCTATGGAGCATAAGTTTATAACAATTGGGGAAATAATGATGAGATTGACTCCGCCGAATTATGAGAAGATTCGTGTGACTCAGACTTATGAGGCAAGTTTTGGTGGAGCTGAAGCAAATATTGCTCTGGCTTTGGCCAATTTAGGTATCGATAGTAGCTTCTTTACGGTGGTGCCTGATAACAGCATAGGCAAAAGTGCTATTCGTATGCTTAGAAGCTATGATGTACATTGTAGTCCGATAATCAGATCTACTCCGGAAGAGACTCCTACTCATAGACTGGGGACATACTATCTGGAGACGGGATTTGGAATTCGTCCTAGCCAGGTGACTTATGATAGAAAGCATAGTGCATTTTCAGAATATGATTTCAGTGAATATGACTTGAGAGCTTTGTTGTCAGATTATACCTGGTTACATATGAGCGGAATAACACCGGCTCTCTCAGATAATCTGCGTAAGTTAACTATAGATAGTATGAGAATTGCCAAGGAATTAGGTCTAACAGTAAGTTTTGACGGAAATTTCAGAAGTACCTTATGGACCTGGGAGGAGGCAAGAGATTTCTGTACTTCTTGTCTGCCTTATGTAGATGTACTCTTTGGAATCGAACCATATCATTTATGGCGCGATGACAATAATCATGAACTTGGAGATTACAAGGACAATATACCTATGCAACCAACCTATGAAGAACAGGATGAGGTATTTAAGCATTTTGTAGCCAGATATCCTAATATTAAGTGTATAGGTAGACATGTGCGTTATGCGCATAGTGGAACAGAGAATAGTCTCAAGGCATATCTATGGCTAAATGGTCAGACATACGAGAGTAAGCTTTTTAGGTTTACTATATTAGATAGAGTTGGAGGAGGCGATGCCTTTGCTAGCGGATTAATATATGCCATGATGGAGAATTATTCTCCAGAAGATATAGTGAATTTCGCAGTGGCCAGCAGCGTCATCAAGCATACCATCAGAGGAGATGCCAATATAACAGACGATGCTGAAACCATTAGAAATCTTATGAATATGAATTATGATATAAAGAGATAGTAATAAGCTATTTAACCAGTAGTCCGTACATAATATGGTCACGCCACTGGCCCTGAATAAATATTTTTTCTTTTAATACCCCTTCTTTTTCAAAACCGAGTTTCTCCAGAAGTTTAATGGAAGGAGTGTTGTCTGGAAGAACTAGAGCTTCGAAACGTCTAATGCCAATTTCTTTTGCAATCATTTCTATGCTGGCATTTATTGCTTCATAGGCATAGCCTTTTCTCCAATATTCCGGAGCGATTTTGTATCCCACACTACAACATGAGTAAATGTCAGGAGATATACCATGGAAGCTGACAGTTCCTACAATTTGCTCAGGATTATCTTTTTCAAATATCCAGAAGCGAAACATCCGCATAAGTAGAGTTTGTTGATATTCTGCCTGAAGTAATTTCTCGTGATAATTGAGCGTGTAAAACTCGTCTTTGAATATAGGTTCATATTTCTCATATATTTCAGGATGAGCCATATAGAAGTCCAGAGTATCCTGTGCATAGTCAGGGGTTAGGACTCTAAGTATAAGTCTCTTGGTTTCTATTTCTAAAGTCATTATATTATCCTCTTGTCTCAACAGTTTCTATAGATTCTTGTAATATCTTAACATATGTTTCCAAGGTTTCTGCTTTAGGAGCGGTAAATATTGGATTTATAACTCCTTCAGATTCTCTATAAGGCTGTAGAAAATATTTGTGTGCGCCTGCAATCCATTTACCGATTTCTCTAAAATCATTTTCCGTAAAAAGTTCTGCAGGGACGGTGGTTCTGAATTCATAGTCAATTTTATCTGAGAGTAGAAAAGCTACAGAGGCAGATATTTTCTCGAAGTCAAAATTACTCATGCATGCTACTTCATTGTATTTGTCAGGGCATTGTTTGATGTCCATTGCCACATAGTCTATGAGTTTATCGTTACATAGATTGATTAGCATATCGGGATTTGATCCGTTGGTATCAAGCTTCACAAGATAACCGAGGGATTTTATATCTCTAATAAAATCAGGCAAATCAGAATGTAGTGTTGGCTCTCCACCTGTGATAACAACACCTTCTAATATGCCAACTCGTTTATTTAGGAATTCAAATATTTCATCATGTGTATAGGGTTCAATATTATTAGGGGTTAAAACAAGATCCTTGTTCTGACAATAGGGACATCGGAAATTACAGCCGCCGGTAAAGAGGGTAGCTGCAACGCGTCCGGGATAATCTACAAGAGTAGTTTTCTGTAAACCGAAAATATTCATTTCAAACACCCCCCAAATCAACAAAATGTGTTAGTATGAGTATAGCATTTCACAGGAGGTAAATCCATATGGGACTAATGGATAAATTAGAGGAAAACAAGGCGGCAAAGCGCGACGAGAAATATATGAAGATGGCTTTAAAAGAGGCCAAAAAGGCAGCAGATCTTAATGAAGTGCCAATAGGTTGTGTAATAGTAAGAGACGATAAGGTTATTGCCAAGGCATGTAATAAGCGAAACAGTGACAAGAATGTATTGTCTCATGCTGAGCTTTTGGCTATAAAGCAGGCTTGTAAGAAGACCGGGGATTGGAGACTGGAGGACTGCACTATGTATATTACATTGGAGCCATGTCAGATGTGCTCTGGAGCAATGGTGCAGGCCAGATTACAAAGAGCTGTAATTGGTGCAATGAATGCCAAAGCAGGATGTGCAGGATCTGTGTTAAACATATTGCAGATGCAGGAGTTTAATCATCAGGTTGATGTGACAAGAGGAGTGCTGGAGGCAGAGTGTTCAGAGATGCTATCTAAGTTTTTCGCGGATTTACGAGAGCAGAAGAAGCAATACTAGTCAGATGAATCTTGACATTTAGTTGGTCAGATTATAGAATACAAGAGCCGGCCTTCGTAAGTGGCGTTGAGATTTGGGTCTTGCGCGACGGATGCTTACGAATCGTGTCAGGTCAGGAATGGAGCAGCACTAAGTTTGATTTTCCGGGTGCCGCGAGGTCGCCTGGGTTGAGCTAACTGCGAGGGTATCGGCTTTTAAATGTTCTTTATATTAGAGGAAGTTGAATTAGATGACGGCGATTTAGTAAGATTATTTGCTAAATCGCCTTTTACTATGTTATATTTTTTAGATGTAGAAGTTTATTTTGAGATGATTATCAAATATTTCTAGCAGATAGTATCAAGGAGAATAGTTATGGGTGCAACAGACCGCACAGAGAAAGTCTTAAGAGACATACATGTCTTATTTTCAAAGGCAAAACCATATAATGGCAGCAAGAAAGATGTAATCGTAGACAAGAACGAGATGATGGAGCTGTTAAAAGAATTAAATAATTGTATGTATGAGATGCAGGACGAGTATGATTTGTCTGTTATCAAAAAGGACAAGGCAAATCGCGAGATGCAGAAGCAAGGTGATGATATAATCTTTGAGGCAACAAGAAAGGCCGAGGATATATATGCAGCATCTATAATGTATACAGACAATGCCCTGAATAATATTATTGATATTATGAAGGAGGCAAATAAGTCTATTGAGAAGATTTACAAGGATACAGATGCTCAGCTTAAAAAGGAGCAGCGGGAAGTCAAGGCTAATCAATTAGACTTGAAATCCCAGTTAAATGATTTAATTGATACACAGAAATATTTGCGACTCATAGAGGATGAGAATCGTCGCTTGGAGAAGGCCAAAGAAGCCGGATCAGAACCTGGAATTTCTACAAGTTCCGGCGGAATGGGAGTTGCTCCAGCGCAACCTGAAATACGAATTAACAAAGATTATTTCATACAAAATGGTATTCCTCTCGATGATGCTGGCGATGAGAAGCCATCTGAAGCAGGAGAGGTTGGCATGACAGACGAGCAGATAGCTGCAATGCAGGCGGAACTGGATAACGAGTATTTCGATTGGAAGGAAGGGGAGGAACCTCAGGAGGAGAAAACTTCCAAAAAAAGTGGGTTCCCATTCTTCGGAAAGAAATAATAATTTGATAAATCTCACATATTTGTGAAGTATTGTTATAAATAAACATTCAGGAGGAAAGACATGAAACTATACGAACAGGGTGTGTACCTAGTAAATGGAGAGAAGCTTGTTGTGGATGATGCCCAAGCTGCTGCACAGATTAAGCAGATGACAGGCAAGGATGTAGACAAGGCTGAGGCTGCAACTCAGACAATGGCTTATGGCATTTTACAGAAGCATAATACTTCTGGCAATATGCAAAATCTCCAGATTAAGTTTGATAAGCTTACATCACATGATATTACTTATGTAGGAATTATTCAGACAGCCAGAGCATCAGGACTTGAGAAATTTCCAATTCCTTATGTATTGACCAACTGCCATAATTCACTTTGTGCAGTAGGTGGTACAATCAATGAGGATGATCACATGTTTGGACTTACATGTGCCAAGAAGTACGGTGGAATATATGTACCACCTCATCAGGCTGTAATTCATCAGTTTGCTCGCGAGATGCTTGCTGGTGTTGGTAAAATGATTTTGGGTTCAGATTCACATACCCGTTATGGTGCCCTTGGTACTATGGCAATGGGTGAAGGTGGTCCTGAGCTTGTTAAGCAGCTTCTCAACAAGACATATGATATTGCAATGCCAGGAGTAATCGGTGTCTATATGACAGGTACTCCTGCCAAGGGTGTAGGTCCTCAAGATATTGCCCTTGCTATTATTGGTGAGGTATTTGACAAAGGCTATGTCAAGAACAAGGTTATGGAGTTCGTAGGACCTGGTGTCAACAATATGTCTGTGGATTACAGAATCGGCGTTGATGTAATGACAACAGAGACAACTTGCCTATCATCAATCTGGAAGACAGATAATTTGGTAAAGGAATTCTATGATATACACGGTAGAATCGGCGAATACTCTGAGCTTAATCCTGGAGATGTAGCTTACTATGATGGAATGATTGAGATTGATCTCTCAGAAATCAAGCCTATGATTGCTATGCCATTCCATCCAAGCAATACATATACTATTGAAGAGTTAAATGCTAATCTCATGGATATCTTAGATGACTGTGAGAAGCGTGCTAAGGTTAGCCTGGATGGTCAGGTAGACTTTACTTTGAAAGACAAGGTGAGAAATGGTCGCCTCTATGTAGATCAGGGTATCATTGCAGGATGTGCCGGCGGCGGTTTTGAAAATATTACTGACGCAGCAGACATCTTGCGTGGCACATCAATTGGACCAGATGAGTTTACACTTAGTGTATATCCAGCAAGTACACCAATTTATATGGAACTTGTGAGAAATGGTAGTGTAGCAGACCTTATGGAGACAGGTGCAATTGTAAAGACTGCATTCTGCGGACCTTGCTTTGGTGCAGGAGATACTCCAAGTAATAATGGATTCTCTATCAGACATTCAACTAGAAATTTCCCTAACAGAGAAGGTTCTAAGTTACAGAATGGTCAGATTTCATCAGTTGCTCTTATGGATGCTCGTTCAATTGCAGCGACAGCAGCTAACAAGGGTTACCTTACAGCAGCAACAGATATGGATGTAAATTATACTAAGCCTAAGTATTTCTTCGATAGCAAGATTTATGAGAATAGAGTATTTGACAGCCATGGAGTTGCTGATTCAAGCGTGGATATTAAGTTTGGACCAAATATCAAGGATTGGCCAGCAATGAGTGCTCTTCCTGAGAATCTGTTCTTAAAGGTTGTATCAGAGATTCATGATCCTGTAACAACAACAGATGAGCTGATTCCATCAGGTGAGACTTCATCTTACAGATCAAATCCTCTTGGACTTGCTGAGTTTACTCTGTCCAGAAAAGATCCAGAGTATGTAGGACGCGCCAAGGAGATTCAGAAAGCACAGAAGGCTCTTGAAGCAGGAGAGTGTGCAGGTGAAGCAGTTCCTGAGTTGAAGGAAATTGTACATACTGTTAAGAAGACATATCCAGATGTAAATCATGATAATTTCGGCGTTGGAAGCACAATCTTTGCAGTTAAGCCAGGAGATGGTTCTGCAAGAGAACAGGCTGCATCTTGCCAGAAGGTATTAGGCGGTTGGGCAAATATTGCCAATGAATATGCAACCAAGAGATATCGTTCAAATCTTATTAACTGGGGTATGCTTCCATTTATCATTCCAGAGGGAGACTTGCCATTTACATTAAATGACTATATCTTCGTACCAGGAATTAGACAGGCTGTAATCGACAAGGCTGATGTTATAGAAGCATTTGTTGTAAAAGATGGACAGCTTAAGCCATTTGAGATGAAGCTGGGAGATTTGACAGACGACGAGCGTGATATCATTTTAAAGGGTTGCTTAATCAATTATTATAGAGGCTAATCTATATTTGCGGGATATAAAAATATTTACATTACACAATGTATAAGGGGATAGAAGGGATTTGAAATGGAACCAGAAAAGAAAGAAAACCTAGAGAAATTTAATTTCAAAAACCTAATGACAATTGCCGGAGTGGTAATATTTACCGCCTGCTGCATTATATTATTTTACTTTATAGTGCAGCGATATTCTGGCTTCAGCGAAGGCTGGAACAAGTTCGTGAAGGTATGGACTGGAATTATTATAGGATTTGTATTGGCATTTCTTATGAATCCAATTATGGATTTCTTTGAGAAGAAGACCTTACCGTTTTTCCTGAGACATACCAGAAACGAGGCCAAGACCAGGAAATCAGTGAGAGTGCTGTGGAGTATAGTGGCTCTGGCTGTTATTATGGGAATAATAACTATATTCTTCCTGTATGTAATTCCTGAGTTGTATAGCACCATCAAATTCCTGGTGGATCATATGACAGAACAGATTCAAGGTGTTCTGGACTGGGCAAATTATGTTACAAGAGGACACTTTGAGAAACAGCTGACAGATGCTAAGCACAGTGATTTCAATGCAGCTATTGAAGAAGGACTGGATTGGGTTCAGAATTACTTGAATCTTACAACAGATCAGGTGGTGAAGCAGGTTGTAACCGGTGCCATAAGTGTTGGTAGATTACTGGTTGATATTGTAATTGGTTTGATTGTATCTGTGTACGTGCTTTGCAGCAAGGAGAGTTTCAAGGCTCAGGCCAAGAAGATAATCTATAGTATATTTGCTCCAAAGAATGCCAATGTAGTTTTGGAGATTGCCAGAAAGACATCTGATATTTTCTATGGCTTTATAATTGGCAAGATAATAGATTCGATAATTATAGGAATTATCTGTGCAATATTTATGAAGATAGCAGGATTGCCTTATATACTATTGTGCTCGGTTATTGTTGGCGTGACAAATATTATTCCTGTGTTTGGACCATATTTTGGAGCGGTACCGACGGTTATTATTATTTTCCTTACCAACCCACCACAGGGAATTACCTTCCTGATTTTTGTAATTATATTACAGCAGGTTGATGGAAATATTATTGGACCAGCCATATTGGGAGATTCCACAGGTTTATCTCCATTTTGGGTTGTGGTTGCCATCGTTGTAGGTGGTGGACTCTTTGGTGTGCCGGGAATGATTATAGGTGTGCCAACAATGGCTTTGATTTACTATCTAGTTGGACGATTGACAAGCTATAGAGTCAGAAAGAAAGGTTTGCCGGAAGAAACTGATGATTACTATAATATGGAGCGAGTGGACGAGGATAACAACACCATAATTAATCATGATCCGGATTATGAGAGATCTAAGAAATATGTAAATATTAAGATGTTTAGAAGGAAGAAACGAGTGCCAAAAAAACAGGCAGATAAATCAGAATAAATTTACGAGAAAACAGGGCTTTTTCCATATTGGAAGAAGCCCATTTTTTTTGCAATCAATAAGTGGATATGATACACTAAATCTGTATATCCAGGACGATTTTTCGGGGGTAAATTAAGTTGGAAAGAAATGAGTACAGAGAGAAATATAATCGATTAAAGAGCTTACTTGATGCTAATAAGCAGCAGGAAGCAATAGAGATTGTGGAAGGTACTAATTGGAACAAATGCAATAATGTTAATGCCATCGTGTTGGCGGCAGAGGTTTATGAGAATGCCGGCAGATATGAAGAGGCGAGAGAATTATTATATTTGGCACATGAGAGATCGCCTATTGGTAGAACTATAATCTATCATTTGGCATTGGATTGTATACAGTTGGGAGATATGGCTGAGGCCAAGGATTTCTACGATGAGTTTGTAGAGATTGCTCCACATGACAGTTTGAAATATATTCTGAAATATAAATTAAGCAAAGCTCAGGGTGCAGAAAATACTACCCTGATTGCTATTCTTGAAGAGTTGAAAGAACACGACTTTCTAGAGGAATGGTCTTATGAATTAGCTTATTTATATCACAAGACACTTCAAATTGATAAATGTATAGATCTCTGTGATGAGATTATTCTGTGGTTTGGTGATGGTCCATATGTGGAGCGTGCTCTTGAGATGAAGATGATTTATCAGCCACTGGATAAGATGCAGGAGGACAAATATCGCAGCTTCCAGAATAAGAGAGATGGCATTACTGAAATCAAGGCCAATGAACTTCTCTCTTCTGGTGAGATTGTTTCCAAAAATATTGCTATACCTTCTGTTGAAATACAGGCAGAGCGTTTTAATACAATTAATCTTCAGGCGGAAATCAAGAAGAATATTGATGAGATAATGAAGGCTACTGAGGCTGGAGCTGTCAATGAAAATATGGAAAATATCAAGACATTGGTTGAGGAGATTCCATATTTGCAGGTTTCAGAAGAGCCTGAGGAGAAGCCGGTAGTTAAAGAGCAGCATAATACTGAGTCTCTTATAGATACCTTCAAGGGTTATCTGGCAGAGGAGTATGACGGTCAGATGTCTCTGTTAGTTCCTGAACCAAAGGAAATAGAAGAACAGATAGAAGGCCAGATGACAATAGAGGATGTCATGGCTGAATGGGAGAAGACCAAGAGAGCTGCTGAAGCAACATTGCAGGATGCAGAGAAGAAGGAGCTGGAGGAAGCCAAAGATCAGGCTTTGCGTGAGGCTAACCAGATTATGGATAGACTTGAGGATGCTATGCCTAGACTTGAGGCAGGGGTGTCTCCAAATGAATTATTAAAAGAGAAATATATGTCCAAGACCGAAGACCCACAGGAGTCGGAGCCTGCGTCAACTGCTCCTGTAAATATGGATGATTATATCCCTAGTATTGAGGAAATAGAGTACGAGAATCAGATTTCTCAGAATTCAAAAGAGTCATATGATGAATCAGAGCAGAAGTCTGAGGAACCAGAACAGAAGCCTGATGAGTCGGAACCAGAGCAGAAGTTTGACGAACCGGTTGAGGATGCTACTAATAAACATATGGATGTATTTAACATACCAAAGGTTGCGGTAGCTGGAGCGGCAGCAGGGGCTGTTGCAGGTGTTGGACTTGCAGTGCCGGTTATTCATGGCGCAGATGCAGTTGAGGGCGCAGTGGATTTGGCAGAAAAACTGGCAGACAAGCCTGCAGTTGAGAAAAGCGTAAATCTGGGAGACACTCGTAGATGGGAGCCTCCACATATTGATATTGATAGCAAGAGCCCAGAGGAAAATGAAATATCTAAGGGCTTGAAAGAAGAGATACAAGAAATTGCTCATGAGGCTGTGCATAAGGACATGATTGAGCCTGGGGAGACAACCGTACATGATGTGACTGAGGAGGATGACCAGGTGAATATTGAGGAAGCTAGCAAGATTGTTGCCGGAGTAAACGATATGCTTCAGCAGGAAATTGATAGAATAATGGCAGAGGATGCAGCCAGAGAGCAGGAAGCAATTGTAGAAGATACAAAGGAGATGCTTGATGCTGAAGAGTCAGATGATGAGGTAAATCAGGAAGTTGCTGAAGAGAAGACCGAAATTCAGGAAACATCAGATGGTGAATCTGAGGATTTGCCAGAGATAGATCTGGCAGCTGAAGTACAAGAGATGCTTGAGGAAGAAGATTCTGATGAAGAGAAGGATCAGGAGGTTGCTGAAGCGTTAACTTCAGAGAAATTAGTTGCAGAAGAGCCAGCAGTACAGGAAGCAGATGATGATCTTCCAACAATTATTGATCCGGAGGAACTTCTGAAAGAAGAAACTGATGAATCTGAGGAGGAAGTTCTTCCTGAAATTGCTGAAGTGGAACTTGAACTGGAAGAGGTTGCTGAGCTTGTAGATGAGAAAGTTTTGGAGAAAGCTATTGCTACAGAGATGCCACAGATGGAGCTTACAGAAGACGAACAGGAGATTTTCTCATATTTTATGCCAATATCAGGTATGAAGAATACTATCTGTCAGGCTCTTACAGGAGCCAAGAGTCACATTGAGACTCGCAAGAACTCTGCTACAGGCAATATTATCATTCAGGGTATTACTGGAAGTGGTAAGACAATGCTTGCATCCAACCTTATTAAGGTGCTTCAGAATGAGACAGGTAAGCTTATGGGACCTGCAGGCAAGATTGATGCTGAGCAGCTCAATAAGAAGGATATTGCAGCTGTTATGTCCAAGGTTGAAGGTGGAAGCCTCATTATCGAGCATGCTTCAAATCTTACAGAGTCTTCAATGGAGACCTTGAGACAGCAGATGTCACTGTCTTCAACACATGTACTTGTGGTTTTGGAAGCTGAGAAAGATCAGGTGGAGAAGAAGCTTGCCAAGAATACCAAGTTTGCTTCTATGTTTACAGAGAAGATTACAATTCCAATATTTACCATAGATGAACTGGTAAACTTCGGCAAGGTATATGCTTTGGAAAATGGCTACGCCGTTGATGAGATGGCTATTCTTGCAATGTACAATAGAATTAATCTCATTCAGCATTTGGGAAGACCAACTTCTCTTATTGAAGTTAGAGATATTATGGAAAATGCTATTTCAAAAGCTGAGCGAGGCGGTATCAAGGCGGCCTTTGGCCGATTAGGTTCAAAACGCTATGATGAAGATGGAAATCTTATTTTGAGAGAGAAGGATTTTGACCTAAATTAAGGGATTGAAGAGGGAAGAGAGTATGAGTAATTTTACAGATTTGGACATGTACCTGTTGGGACAGGCCACACATTATGATATTTACAAGAAGATGGGAGCGCATGTTGCCACTGTAAATAAGAAAAAGGGTGTGTATTTCGATGTATGGGCTCCACATGCTGCAGCTGTAGCGGTTATTGGAGAGTTTAACGACTGGGATGAATCTGCCAATATGATGGAGCGCTTAGAAGATTCTGATATGGGAATCTATGAGACCTTTGTTCCTGGTGCCAAGCCAGGGCAGTTATATAAGTTTCTTATCTATACTCCAGATGGCAGAAAGTTATACAAAGCTGATCCATATGCAGCAGAAGCAGAGCTTAGACCTGGAACAGCTTCTAGAATTGCCAAAGACTTCAAATATAAGTGGACTGATGAGGAATGGATGAAGACCAGAGAGTCTCACGAGAATTTCTGGGAGCAGCCTATGTCTATTTACGAGGTTCACCCGGGTTCTTGGATGAGACATCCGGGTCGTGAGGATGATGGCTTCTATACTTATAGAGAATTGGCCAAGAGATTGGCTTCATATGTTACAGATATGGGATATACACATGTGGAATTAATGGGTATATCAGAATATCCTTATGATGGTTCGTGGGGATATCAGGTAACAGGATACTATGCGCCTACTTCCAGATATGGAAGCCCTGAGGATTTCGCATTTCTGGTTAATTATCTTCACAAGAAGGGGATAGGTGTAATTCTGGATTGGGTGCCAGCACATTTTCCAAAGGATGCACATGGTCTGGCAGATTTTGATGGAGAGGCACTGTATGAGTATGCTGATCCTAGAATGGGCGAGCATCCTGATTGGGGCACCAAGATATTTAATTATGGCAAGAACGAAGTGAAGAACTTCCTTATAGGAAGCGCGTTGATGTGGATTGAGAAATATCATGTGGATGGACTTCGCGTGGATGCGGTGGCATCAATGCTTTATCTCAACTACGGTAAGCAGGATGGAAATTGGATTCCAAACAAATTTGGCGGCAAGGAAAATCTTGAAGCAGTAGAGTTTTTCCGTCATTTGAATACATTGATTAGAGGCAAATTCAAAGGCGTAGTCATGATTGCAGAGGAATCTACAGCATGGCCAAAGGTAACAGGCGATGTGGCTGACGGCGGCCTGAATTTCTCTTATAAATGGAATATGGGATGGATGCACGACTTCCTTGATTACATGAAGTTGGATCCATATTTTAGAAAAGACAATCATAACAAGATGACTTTTGCCATGAGCTACAATGAGGCAGAGAGATATATTCTGGTTTTATCTCATGATGAGGTTGTTCATTTGAAATGTTCTATGCTTGGCAAGATGCCAGGTTTAGAGGGTGACAAATTCAAGAATCTCAAGGCGGGTTATGCATTTATGATGTGTCATCCTGGCAAGAAACTTCTCTTTATGGGGCAGGATTTTGGTCAGGGACAGGAATGGAGTGAGAAGCGAGAGTTGGATTGGTATTTGCTTGATAATGCCAATCACAAAAATCTCTCACTGTTTTATAAGGAATTGTTACATATATATAAGAAGAATCCTGCTATGTATGAGCTGGATGTGTCATGGGAAGGCTTTGAGTGGATAAATGCCAATGATTCTTATAGAGGAATTTTTAGCTTTGTCAGAAAGTCCAAGGATGGCAAGAATAATATATTATATGTAGGTAATTTCACTCCGGTTGCATATGATGATTATAGAGTGGGTGTTGCCAGTGCCAATACTCATAAATTGATTTTAAATAGTGAAGATCCAAAATTTGGCGGTGAAGACAGCGGTAGACCAAAGACATTTAAGCCAGAGCAGATGGAATGTGATGGCCGAGATTATTCTATTGCATATCCGCTTCCTGCCTATGGAGTTGCTATTTTTACATTTTCATATTAGAAATAGGACGATTAGATGGACCAAGGTAAGGAAGAATCAAAGGTAAAATATACAATTTCAAAATTGGCAGAAGGTGCGAAATCCAAGAAAAAGGAGATTATAATCTTCTGCCTGTTGGCTGTGTTGGTGATTATGTTTCTGTTGGCGCATAATCTCAGGAAGTTCAAGGATTATGATGTAACAGCTTCCTATGATAGAAGTGACGGCGCTGAGACCATTTATATGGATTTTCAGAACAATCTGTTGAGATACAGCCGAGATGGAGCTTTCTATACTAATTATAATGGCGACCTTATATGGAACTATACATATGAGATGACTAATCCAAGAGTGGATGTATGTGGTAATTATGTGCTGATTTACGATAAGAGCGGTACACAGATTGCGATTATGACTCCTACTGGATTTAAACAAAGTATCAAGACTTCTATGCCTATTGTGGATGCACATATTGCGGAGCAGGGTACAGTTGGTATTCTCATGCAGGATGGTGGCACAGGCTATATAGAGCTTTGTGATGTGACAGGTACTGTATTGGCGTCTGGAGAGCTGCATATGAGTAAAAGCGGTTATCCTATGAGTATTGATATTTCTGATGATGGCGAGAACTTGGCAGTCACACAGATGGATTTGGGAATTGGAAATGTGAAGACAACAATAGCATTTTACAATTTTGGCGCCGCAGGCAAGAACAAGGATAATAATATTGTAGCTACCTACAGTTATTCAAATCAGATTTTTCCAAAGATTGTCTATCTGTCAAACGGTAATGCAGTTGCATTTGGAAATGGAGAAGTTGTTTTATTTAACAACGATTCCAAGGTTAGCGTGAAGAAAGAATATTTCCCAGAGGGGGATATTAAAAAGGTAGTATATAATGATAAATATTTCGGATATATCTGTGATGCTACTAATAAGTCTGGTGAGATTATAAATCAGTTAAATGTATATTCAGGTATGGGTTTGCGCAGAGTGCAGAAAGCTGTTGACGGAACATATACAGACATTTCTTTTATGAGTAATGATGAAATTCTACTTTCCAACGGAATAGATGTATCAATTTATACTCTGACAGGAATAGAGAAGTTTAAATATACTTTTGACGAGCAGATTTATAATATTTTGCCTGGGGACGGATCCAAGAGATATGTATTCATTAAAGATGGCAAGACAGATATGGTTAGATTTAGATAGCAGGAGATGATAGACGTGGAATTAAATTGGGTATTTGTTGTGACTTTGGTGATAATAACCTTTTTCGCTATAAAAGGCTGGCGCCAGGGGATACTAGGAATGATCTTTTCCTTGCTGGCATGGGTGTTTGTTATTGCATTTATGTATTTCGTTACACCTACAGTGGAGAACAGTCTACTTAGCGGAACTCATATATATGATGCTGTTTATGAAAAGGTTGAAAAGCATGTAAGCGAGAAAGCTGCGGAGGATTCTCAGGCAAATGTAAGTGAATGGTACAATTCGCTGATGCAAGGGTTGCCAAGTGGTGAGACGAGAGAGATTTCAGAGAATCTGCAGCAGTTTAATAATGAGGTTGATTTATCAGGATTGTTAAATAATGGTGGTATATCTGCAGATAAAGTGGGTGGAACAGCAGGATTGCTGGCTGTTGGTGACGGACAGATAACGGTGCTACATGTGATATCTGACAGAATTACATTATTTATTATTCATTGTATTGCTGTAGTTGTGACATTTATGGTGGCAGAAATAGTTGTGTGTATATTGAGCCTGATTGTAAAGGCTATAGGTAGAATGCCGGTAATCAGACCAACGAATCTGATGCTTGGAGTTGTTGCTGGAGCGGTAGAAGGTTTTCTGGTTGTGTGGATACTGTTTTATATAGTTGCATTGGCTGGTACAACTGCTTTTGGCCAGGAGGTGATTGCAGCAATATATGAGAATCCATTCTTGATTACTTTATATGAAAATAATTTGATAATGGCCTTCGTTTAGACATATACATATGTGTAAAATATAGATACATTTATAATAGAAGAAAGTCGATAAAAGTAGAGGGTAGATATTGGGGTTTAGGCAGTAAAAACCACAATATCTATCCTTTTAAAGTTTTTCATCAAAAAAGTCTTAAAAAAATTGGGATTTTTGCAAAAAATGTGTTGACACTAGGTGTCTACTTTGGTAATATACTTTCTGCACGGTTGATGTGCGGCAAACAACTAAAAAGTTTGCAAAAAATAATTTAAAAAAGTTGTTGACAAGCGGCCGAGAGCGTGTTATTATATACGAGTTGCTGCTGAGGCGACAAAGAAACAGAACATTGAAAACTGAACAGTGAAACAACCTTGAAAGATTCTAAGAGAATTATTTAAGGTCTTGAATAATCAAGACAAACGAACAGCTTTTATAAGCAAAACCTTAACAGTAAGGAAAACGGACAGCTTGATGAAATTAAGCTAGCGAAGTTTTGAAACTGGATCAGATGAGAAATCATCAAAACTTTTTAACATGAGAGTT
>JAGBNK010000034.1 GCA_017634455.1 Lachnospiraceae bacterium | reverse complement strand
CAAAGAGACTGTGGTTGGAGCCTTTTGAAAACCATCAAGTGGTAGGAGAAAAACACCAATCCACAGTATCTTAAAATAGCATAGTCGAACCTATAGAAAAGGTAAAGAAAGACTATGACTTTATATAATAGTAGGAGGAAAAAAACTATGAAGAGAAAGACATTATTATCATTGGCATTGGCTGCATCACTTTTATTGGGAGTGACAGCATGCGGAGCAAAAGGTACAGATTCAGCTGAGGAGGCATCTGTGAAGGACAAGGATGTGACTGCCACATCATCTGCTTATGAGTATGACGGTGAGCCAACAACTATCAAGGTAGGAGCAAATATTACTCCTCACTCAGAGATTCTGGAAGTGGCAAAGCCTATACTGGCAGATTTAGGTATCACACTTGA
The DNA here is from genome assembly GCA_017634455.1 of Lachnospiraceae bacterium. Taxonomy (GTDB): domain Bacteria; phylum Bacillota; class Clostridia; order Lachnospirales; family Lachnospiraceae; genus JAILFK01. The sequence goes on along the minus strand of JAGBNK010000034.1, from coordinate 29,947 downwards.
AATTGTACAGCTTGAAGATTCAATCACTCCAAATACAGGTGTTATTGAGGGAAGCCTGGATGCAAATTATTTCCAGCATGTTCCTTATCTGGAGCAGTTCAATGAGGAGAATGGTTCTGATTTGGTTTCCATTGGAGCAATTCATTATGAGCCATTTGGAATCTATGCCGGCAAGACAAAGTCATTAAAGGATTTGAAGAAGGGAGCATTGGTTGCTGTTCCAAATAATGTGACAAATGAGGCAAGAGCACTTCTTCTGTTGGCACAGGAAGGCGTTATTACATTAAAGGATGACGCTGGTATTGAGGCAACAGTTGCTGATATTGTAGACAATCCACTGAATATTCAGTTCAAGGAGCTGGCACCGGAACAGTTGGTTCAGTCACTTCCTGATGTAGATATAGCTGTAATCAATGGAAATTATGCAATTGAAGGAGGCTTGAATGTAAAGGACGCATTGGCAGTTGAGGCCAATGATGGACTTGCAGCTCAGACTTACGGCAACATTATTGCAACATCTAAGGACAAGCAGAATGACAAGGCGCTTCTTACACTTGTAAAGGTGCTTCAGGGTTCAGAGGTAAAGGAATATATCAACAACACATATGATGGAGCAGTTGTTCCGTTGAACTAATAGGGACATGAAGAGAGGGAATTGACATGATAGATTTCGAATATTACAATCCGGCGAAAATATTGTTTGGAGTAAATAGTATAGATTCATTGGAGGCAGAACTTGTGGCAAATAATGCTCATTCTGTGCTGATGGTATACAGTGGGGAATATGTGAAAAAGTTAGGAATATATGATGCTGTGAAGGATATTACAGCAAAGCTGGGAATAGGTTTTATAGAAAATGGTCATGTGGTTCCAAATCCTTCTGTTGAATTAGTCAGAGAATTGATAGTACAAGGCAGAGAGGCAAATGTGGATTTCATACTGGCAGTAGGTGGAGGAAGTTCCATTGATACAGCCAAAGCTATTAGCATTGGAATACCATATGATGGTGATGTGTGGGATTTCTTTGAAGCAGGAACAGTACCTCAGCAGGTGTTGCCAATTGGTGTTATTGCAACAACTGCATCCAGCGGTTCAGAGACATCCAATGCAGCAATCATATCCAATGGTAATTGGAAATTAGGCTTTGAGGACAATAGAATTATTCCGAAATTTGCCATAATGAATCCGGTATATACTCTGGGATTACCAAAGTATCAGACAGCTGTTGGAATTGCGGATATTCTCAGCCACCTGTTGGAGAGATATTTCTCAGATACTACAGATTCAGACACTACAGATTATCTCATTGAGGGAGCAATCAAAGCTCTTCTGGTAAATGCAAATCGAATTATAGAATTGTATCGAGAGAATTCAGTGGAAGAGTTACAGGATTCAAAAGAATATCTGGATGCCAAGGCTCAGATTCAGTGGTTGGCTACTGTGGCACATAATAATTTCCTAGATGCAGGTCGTAGAGCTGACTGGGCTTCCCATAGAATAGAGCATGAGCTCTCTGCTGAATACAATATTACTCATGGAGAGGGAATGGCAGTGGTCTTGCTGGCTTGGATCAGATATATGGCTCATGAGAAACCATGGCGGCCGGCATTACTGGCATCTAGAATATTTGGAGCTGATTCTTATGATTATGACCAGAGGCAGCAGGCTCTTATACTGGCAGATCGTTTTGAGGAGTTCTTTAAGAAACTGGGAATTGCAGTTACTCTTCAGGAATTGAATATAGATAATACAAGATTTGAAATAATGGCAAAGAGAGCTACGAGAAATGGTCCGGTGGGACATTATCTGCCGATTGATGAGACTAGATTTGTTGACATACTTAAGTTGGCATAATGCCGGATTATACTTGAGTGGATGGTCGAGCGCGGCGGATATATGTTCTACAAGCAGGTGCTTTGGAGCCGCCGGCACTTAACGAATGCGTAGCATGAGTTTAGTACCGCTGCGAGTGACAAGCAGCGAGAGCGTGCCTGCGATAGAACATGTATCCGCCAAGCTCGCGTACCCACAGACAGTAAAGTCATGCAGCTGCTGAAACAACAAATAGTATAGATAAATAGCGTAAAAGAAAAAGGAGATTAAGAAAATGGCAAGAATTAAATTATTGGAACTGGAAGAAACTACAGGAGCAGAGAAGGAGAGATATGAGGAATTAGCAGGAAGAAATGCTGTAACCAATATGAAGAAGGGGCTGTTAAATGATGCAGCTACATATGATGCATATATGGCATGGTATACATCATGGCAGAGACTTGTTGAAGTACTTGGAGAGAAGGATTCTATTCTATATGCTCATGCAATATCTACAACAAACTCATGCCAGTTATGCTCACTGTTCTTCATCAGTGATGTAAAGGGATTGGGATTGGATCCTCATAACTTACAGTATGATGAGAAGGAGCAGGTATTGTCAGAACTTGGACAGCAGATTGTGAAGAATCCAACAGCTGTATCAGATGAATTATTTGACAGATTACGCAAATTCTTCAGCGATGCAGAGATTGTAGTAATTGTAGGTTTTGCAGGACAGATGATTGCAACCAACAATTTAAATTCAGTGTTGCAGATTGATGTTGACAAGAGATTACTACCTATTATTGATGAGTTTAAGCCTGCAACATGGAGAGAGAATATTAAATAGAAAGAGAGAAGAGGACATGGCAGCAAATACTGTGTTTGAGCTTAGAAATGTGGGCAAAGTATATAAGGCGGATAAAGAAGCTGACTTTGAGGCATTGCGAGATATTAATTTAGAAATATATGAGGGTGAAATATTTGGAATCATAGGAATGAGCGGCGCTGGAAAATCCACCCTGGTTAGAACATTAAACAGATTGGAGGATGTGACATCGGGAGAAGTGAACTTCTATGGTGAGAATCTTGCCGAGATGAATGGAGCAAGACTTAGACAGGCCAGACAATCTATATCTATGATATTTCAGAACTTCAATCTGTTAACTCAGAAGACAGTATTAGAAAATGTTATGTTGCCTTTGAAGATTGCAGGAGTGAAGAAATCCAAGCGCAAGGAAATCGCCCTTGAGATGCTACAGGTTGTGGGATTGGCGGATAAGGCCAAGGCATACCCGTTGCAGTTGTCTGGTGGACAACGCCAGCGAGTTGCCATAGCAAGAGCACTTACCAACAATCCCAAAGTACTTCTGTGTGATGAGGCTACTTCGGCCCTTGATCCGAAAATGACGGAGGAGATTCTGAATCTGTTACAGGAAATTAATCGAACACGCAAACTTACGGTTGTAATTATTACCCATGAGATGAGCGTAGTAGAGAAGATTTGTGACAGAGTAGCTATCTTAGACGATGGTAATCTGGCAGAAATTGGCAAGGTTACAGATATATTTACCAAGCCAACATCTAGGGCTGCCAAGACATTGGTATTCCCAAATGGAATAGAGGATATGATAAATCCATTTGACAGAGGACATGGATTGAAGAGACTGGTTAGAATTGCCTTTGATGGTACTTCATGCAATGAACCTTTCATAGCAAGTCTGGTGGAAGAGACAGGCAAGAAGGTAAATATATTGAGTGCCAATACCAAGAGTGTAAATGGTATCGGATATGGACAGATGGTTCTTGAATTGCCGGAAGATGAAACTGATCAGCAGATTGTGTTGAGCTATTTCACAGGAAAAGGACTTAGTGTAGTGGAGGTGGAAGAAGATGACTGAGTATATACAACAGGCGATTTTAAATGGAATAATTGAGACTTTGCAGATGACTTTTTTCTCGTCAATTTTTGCATATATAATTGGATTGCCAATAGGCGTGATACTGTATCTCACTTCCAGGGGGCATCTATATGAGAATCCTGTGGTAAATGCAGTTATAGGATTTCTGGTAAATGTATTTCGTTCATTACCATTTCTGATTTTGCTGGTTTTATTTATTCCTGTAACAAGATGGATTGTGGGTTCATCCATTGGAACGACAGCATCTATTGTGCCTCTTACAATTGGTACAATCCCTATTGTGGCCCGCATGGTGGAATCATCTCTGAATGAGGTGTCGGCAGGAATTATTGAGGCGGCAAATTCTATGGCGGCAAAGCCATGGTTTATTGTGGTACATTTCATAATTCCTGAAGCTATACCATCTCTATTGTTGGGAGGCGCCATAAATGTTGCCACAGTTCTCGGGTATTCTGCAATGGCTGGTGTAATAGGCGGAGGTGGATTAGGAGCCCTGGCGCTACAATATGGTTATTACAGATATCAGAAGGATGTGCTGTGGGTGACAGTTGGAATCCTTATTATTATGGTGATGATTATACAGGAAGCTGGAATTATATTATCCAAAAGAGTCCGTAGATGATAATTGAAATTTTTCCTTAAATCATATATATTATTTCTTGTGGGCTAAGGCCTGTTATTGGAAGAAGGAGTATTGATATAATGAGTCAGGAAAAAGTTGATTTAAATAAAGAGAAGAAATTAAACCGTAAGAAGGAAGTTCATAAGAGAAAGGTATATCGTGGTATTAGGATTGCATGTGCCTGTGTAGTATGCGCAGCGCTTATTGCATGGATTGGTTTCTCTGTATACAAGAAACAGGAAGTAAAGAAGGCGGAGAACCCTGATACATATACAATTGATACAACAGCAATCAATGATTATATGTATTCTCTCAATGATGATTCTGCAGAGTAAAATGCCTGGTTTTTCTTGGTTTTTAAAGACTTGAAAATTTTTCGGAAAAATTTCAAAAATATTGTTGACAAAGCATAGGGCTTTATATATAATAACTTTTGTCGTCGCGAAGGGGCGACAAAATATGCGACAGTGGCTCAGTTGGTAGAGCACCTCCTTGCCAAGGAGGAAGTCGCGGGTTCGAGTCCCGTCTGTCGCTCTTTTAATAAAATGACCTCGAATTTCTGAATGGAGATTCGAGGTTATTTTTTTGCTATTTAAAATAGGAAGGAACACATACTGGCTTTGGGCTATAAACCTTGAAACAAAGCCATAAATTGTATAAAATATTAGCAATGTAACTATTTGTAAAAATAGATTTGAAGGAGTATGGAAAATGAGCAAAGCAGATGAGTTGTTTGTGGCAATGTGTCAGGATATTATAGATAACGGATATAGCACAGAGGGAGAGAAGGTTCGCCCGGTTTGGACTGACACAGGAGAGAGCGCATATACAATCAAGAGATTTGGCGTGGTTAACAGATATAATCTGGCTGAGGAGTTTCCGGCCATTACTCTTAGAAGAACAGCTATTAAGAGTTGTACCAATGAGATGCTTTGGATCTGGCAGAAGAAGTCCAATAACATCAATGACTTAAAGAGTACTGTATGGGATGAATGGGCTGATGAGGCAGGCTCAATCGGTACAGCATACGGTTACCAGATAGCCAAGAAGTATGCTCATCACTTGTTGAAGACAGCTGAACAGGTTGAAGGAGAATTTCCGGTTGTAGATGGCAGAGAAGATTTATCTGATTATCCAAGTGCAGAAATCGAGGATATTGATGGCAAGACTTATGTCATGTTAGATCAGATTGATGGTGTGAGATATGATTTGAAGCACACACCATTTTCCCGAAGAATAATTGCCAATATGTATAACCTGGAGGAGTTGCATGATATGCACTTATATCCTTGTGCATATTCAATGACTTTCAATGTAACATCTAAGCCAGGCTCTGATAAGTTGGTGTTAAATGGTTTACTTAACCAGCGATCACAGGATATATTGGCAGCAAACAACTGGAATGTATGTCAGTATGCTGTATTGATTCATATGCTTGCCAGGGACTGTGATATGGAAGTTGGAGAATTGGTTCATGTAATTTCCGATGCTCATATTTATGACAGACATATACCTATTGTGAAGGAATTGATTACAAGGGAGCAGTTCCCTGCACCTAAGTTCTGGTTGAATCCGGAGAAGCACAACTTCTATGATTTCACAGAAGATGATATTCGCTTGGATGATTATCAGACAGGACCACAGGTGAAGGATATTCCGATTGCGGTATAAATAATTTATAAGAGATTTGTGCAGATTATGATTTATATAGTTGTACAGGATGCTTATGTTGTTCGTTGAGTTGTAGACAGGAGATCGATATGAATTTAATTGTAGCTGTTGATAAGAATTGGGGAATAGGTAAAGATAATAAACTTCTCACCAGTATCCCTGCAGATATGAAGTTTTTCGTTAGTAAGACTACGGGAAATGTGGTCGTAATGGGACGCAAGACTTTGGAGAGTTTTCCAAACAAGAAACCCCTGAAGAACAGAGTGAATATAGTTCTTACAAGAAATGCTGATTATCATGTGGATGGAGCCATTGTAGTACACAATGACGAGGAGCTCCAGGCAGAACTTGCCAAGTATGACAGCGAGAAAATATATGTAATTGGTGGCGAGAGTATATATAAGAAAATGCTTGATATGTGTGACATAGCTTATGTCACCAGGATGGATTATGCATTTGATGCGGATGCACATTTCCCAAATCTGGACGAGATGGATAATTGGGAATTGGCTGAAGCTGGGGAAGAAGAAACTTACTTTGATTTAGAATATGCTTTTTGCACATACAGACGAGTCAAGTAATATCTATTGAGAAAATATTTTTCATTAGATGGAAATTAATATGTCGTTGGTATGATAAATTGCAGAAAGAAGTAGGTATTGAATTATGGATATAACAGGAAGAAAACTATTTGTTAAAGCATTACAGGATGAGGGGGTTGATACAATCTTCGCTTATCCGGGTGGAATGATAATAGATATCGTTGATGAGTTGTACAAGACAGAGGGAATGCATGTGGTATTGCCTCGTCATGAACAGGCTCTGGTACATGAGGCTGAAGGTTATGCAAGAGCCACTGGGAAGGTGGGAGTCTGCCTTGTGACAAGTGGTCCTGGAGCTACCAATGCTATAACCGGTATTGCTGATGCACATTATGATAGTATTCCTCTTGTTGTATTTACAGGACAGGTACCACAGAATCTTATTGGAAATGATGCTTTTCAGGAAGTGGATATCGTAGGAATGACCAGAAGCATCACTAAGTATGGAGTGACTGTAAAGGATAGAAAGGACTTGGGCAAGACAATTAAGATGGCTTTCCAGATTGCTACTACTGGAAAACCGGGACCTGTTGTAATTGATATTCCAAAAGACATACAGGCCAAGGCTGGCAACCCTGAATATCCTGATCATGTAGATATTCGAGGATATAAGCCAAATGAGACAGTTCATATCGGGCAGCTCAAGAAAGCTTACAAGATGTTGCGACATGCTAAGCGTCCGCTTATTTTGGCTGGTGGCGGTGTAAATATTGCCGGTGCGGGAGACTTACTGGTGGATTTTGCTGAGAAGATGCAGATTCCGGTAGTCACAACTATTATGGGCAAGGGTGCCATGCCTACAGATCATGTGCTTTATATAGGAAATAGTGGTATGCATGGTAAATATGCTTCCAACAAAGCAATAAGCGAGTGCGATGTATTATTTTCTATAGGAACCAGATTTAATGACAGAATCACAGGAGACTTAAATGAGTTTGCACCTCATGCCAAGATAATACATGTGGATATTGATGCGGCTTCAATTTCGAGAAATGTAGTTGTAGATGTGCCAATTACTGCTGATGCAAAACTTGCTTTGGAGAAATTAACAGAGTATGTAGATGAGCCTATGGATACTTCAAAGTGGATGAGTCAGATTATGAAGTGGGATGATGAACATCCATTGGAAATGAGACGCGACAGAGGTTTGTGTCCGCAGGTTATTATGGAAGAGATTAACCGTGCTTTCCCACAGGGAGTAGTAGTTACTGATGTAGGACAGCATCAAATGTGGGCGACTCAGTATATAGATATGCCGGCTGGCAAGAAGTTCATTACATCAGGTGGACTCGGCACTATGGGATTTGGATTTCCGGCTGCATTAGGAGCCAAGATTGGATGCCCTGATAAGCCGGTTGTATGTATTACTGGTGATGGTGGATTCCAGATGAATATGCAGGAGATGGCAATGGCCATTACGGAGAAGTTGCCGGTTACCATATGCATTTTAAATAATTATTATCTGGGAATGGTTCGCCAGATGCAACAGATATTCTATGGTAAGAGATATGAGATTACTTATCTGGGTAAAGATTTGGATGAATCTGGAAAATGTGCTGTAAATGCAGATTCTGAGCCAGAGTACGCACCTGATTTCGTAAAATGGGCTGAAAGTTATGGAGCTAAGGGAATCAGAGTCAGAGATGTATCAGAGGTTAGAGGCGCTCTTGAGGAAGCAGCCAAAGCTACAGATGCACCTGTTGTTATTGAATTTATGGTTGCTAGTGAGGAAATTGTACTTCCTATGGTAAAGGGAGGCAATCCAATTAGTGAGATGATATTGAAATAGGGGGAAGAACATGGCATCAAAGATGAAAAACAGATGGATAGCTCTATATGTGGAAAACCAGGTGGGTGTTCTTGCCAAGGTATCTGGTTTATTTTCAGGGAAATCCTATAACTTACAGAGTCTGACAGTAGGTACTACAGAACAGGATGATGTATCACGAATGACAATCTGTGTAACCAGTGATGATGTGACTTTCGAGCAGATCAAGAAGCAGCTTAACTGTATGGTGGAAGTTATCAAAGTAATGGATTTGACAGATGTGCCGATACATATGAAGGAGATACTTTTTGCTAAAATCAAGAAGCTTGATTGCTTGCAGAAGCAGGAAGTATATCAGATTGCCAATGTATTTGACCAGGGTGGTTCTGTGGAGATTACCGACATTGGTGAGGACAGTATATTGATGGAATGTATGTTGACCGAGCGCCGCAACAATGAATTGATTGCGCTGTTGAAGAAGCAGTTTAAGCATGTGGAAGTGGTTCGCGGTGGTGCGGTTGCTATTGAATCTATCAGTACAAGCTGTAGATAGAATTGCATTTTTCATAGAAATAAGTTATTAATATAAGTAGTGACAAGTGAATTGGTGTGAGAGATAGAGAGGTTTGCTACCATGAGTATAAGCAATAGGAGATTAGTGAAAAACTGCATAGTGTTTGTATTGATGGTAGCTTTTTTGACGGCTGCTATAGGCATGTCATCAGACTATACCATATACACAGTTGCAGCATCTATTGAGGAGCTGCAGCAGAAACAGCAGGAGACTCAGGAGAAAATTAATTCAGTGGATGCTCTCAAGAAAGAAGCAGAGGCTGTGTTGAAGGCTCTGCAGGGAGAAGCTAATTCATTGGAGGGTAAATATGCTGATTATAATACCCGATTGAAAAAGATTACAACTGAGATTAGCAGTGCTGAGAAATCTATTGATGATACGCAAAATAGAATTGCTGATTTGAAGTTGAAATTAGAGCAGGCTGAGGCTGATGAGGTTGAGACCAAGGAATTGATGAAGGCTCATATTCAGTATATGTATGAGAATAATTCTAATCAGTCTTTATTCTTATCATTATTGGCAAGTGATTCTATGACAACATTTCTCAAGAGAGCAGAGTACACTGCTGCTATTATAAGAAATGATCAGGATTTGATTGATAAATTTCAGAAGCAGCAGGAAGAAATAAAACAGGCTACAGCTGAGCTTCAACAAAAGGAAGCAGATTTGCAGACTTATCAGGATACACTTACGGCGCAGGTTGATGATTTGAAGGCTTTGACCGAGGAAGCAAAGCAGGCTTATCAGGATAAGACTGGGGAAGTGTACACGGCACAGGGGACTGTGGATGATTATGATGCTATGATGAAGGAACTGGAGCGAGAGATGGCATCATATCAGGCACAGCAGGCTCAGGCGCAGATGGAATTGGCTAAGCAATTGGCTGAACAGGAAACACCTGATGCAGGCGGAACCGAAGGCGATGCTGGAACAGATGGTGGCAATGTAGTTGATCCGGGAACAAGCGGCGGAAGTGGTTCTGCTTATGGTGCAGGAGATAGCGAGCGAATGCTTCTGGCTGCATGTATACAGGCAGAGGCCTGGGGTGAAGGAACTGCAGGTCAATTGGCAGTTGGTTCTGTAATAATGAATCGTGTAGAAGATTCCAGATTCCCAGGAAGTATAACAGGTGTTGTTACACAAAGCGGGCAGTTTGCATCTTATCCTGGTCCTATCAATAAAATTTTGGAAAGAGGTGTAGCACCGGAATGTCTAGCAGCAGCAGATCAGGTGTTAAGCGGATATCGCTCAGGAAACTGGTTGTTCTTCATGACTCAGCCATATGCTGATAAATTTGGAATAACAGGATATACAATGATCGGAAATCATGCTTTCTTCTATAGATGGGGAGCAAATTAAATTTGACATATTAAAAGAAAACGCTATCTGGTTAAGATAGCGTTTTCTTTAATGAATGATCATAAATATTATACTCATCATGAAGTTCCATAACATATGTGTTGTGTAATTAATGCATATGTTATTATACTTTTCTCTTATTATGAATAGAGAAATTCCAGGTATTAGATACTGGATAAATAAAACGATTAGATCAGAGAAAGTACCACCTGGTGCAACAATAGATGCAATTAGATGGACAAAACTGAAAAGTGAAGAGGATATAATACAATTTACAATGACCCCATATTTTTGAAATGTATGATATATAAAACCTCTAAATATCATTTCCTCCGTAAATGGAGCGATGATAATAGAAAGTATGCTCGTGGCAATAGGAGCAATCTCTCTATATATATTTACCGATTCTTGATTCATCGATATTGGATTGTGTATATACATTTTTATAAATGCCATAGCAATATTAAAAATGAAATTAATGATAAAACACAGTAGGAAACTTTTGATGATTGTATTGCCTATGTTTTTTTTGCTAGTGCATAAAAGTGTCTTTGCAGATTGTATTATATAATCATATGATATTATGACAATCATTGTAATTAAGGTGAATTGATATACATAATTAAGTACAAGACCGCTAATTGGAGCTATACCACCATAATGATTTTTAATTAAAATGGGTAGTAGAGCAAATAAGATATCGGTTGGAACTATTATGTACCAAAATTTTTTAAGTTGATGAGTTGTCATAGTGGTTCTTTTATATTGAATAGAACCATTCTCTGAATCCATCATATAGTCCTCTGAAGAAATCTATTGTGCCATTAATTATTTGTTTGCCACCATTAATGTCAATGAGTTCGTTATAGCTTAATGTTTTAAAATTCATGATTACCTCCTTAAAGAAATAGATAATAATTATTTCTTATAAATTCAATTCCCATAGTTAGTCCAATACCAGCATACTTTCCTATAGTGTATCCTACATTATAAGCATTTACTTTGCCTCCTGTAATAGAGAGTAAAGTGTCGTCATTGAGTTCATAAAAATTGTTTGTTAGTGTAAGTTCCATATAAACCTCCTGTATTATTAGTTTTGAAAGATGTATACATAAACCTAGGTTCTTTCATAATTAGATTAAAAGAATGCACATATAGAATCAATATATGTGTGCTAATTGGTAAAAAAACAGTGCTATTTGGTTTGATTGACCAATTAGCACATTTTTTATGCTGAATAGCATCACTTTCTTGAAAAGAAGAGCAATAAGTAATAGCATGTGAATATAGAGATTATTGTATTAAGATAGATAAAAGATTGCTTTAGAGAGGTGACATTATGAGAAAATCAATTACAGCATGTCTGACGATACTACCTTTAATAGTTACAATATTGTTGATGCCTTATATGATTGATTCTGTCCCAATGCACTATAATCTTGCTGGTGAAGTAGATAGATATGGCTCCAAGTACGAGGAACTAATTTTTCCGTTGATAATAATAATACTTTCGATGCTCTTTAGTTTATATAAAAACAAGAATAGAGATGATAGAAATTCAGGGGTGCTGGATTATTTACAATGGGGTATATTATTTATTTTTAATATAACACAGTATTACTTTTTATTTAAAGATTTTGCAACGGCGAATTTTCAAGTTGATATTAGATTATTATCTGGAATTATGGGAGCTGCAATAATTCTAGCTGGAATCTTAACGCGTTACTCAAAAAGAAATGATATCATAGGGCTTAGAACCAAATGGAGTAAATATAGTGATTTGACATGGGAAAAGTCAAACCATTTTGCAAGCGTATTGTTTGTTCTAGCAGGTCTTTTGATTATAATTATGAGTGTGGCAAATGTAAGCAATTATATCTTTATTATAGATGTATGTATAGTATGTGTTGTAAGTGTTTTGAGTGTGATAGGCAGTTATCATTTCTACAGGCAATTAAAGGTAGAACAAGGAAATTGAAAGAGTATGCAATAATCAGTAAACTATCAATGAAAGGAAGACTATAATATGAGTAAAGTAAAGGTTGCAGCATGCGACGATGAAAAAGAGTTTGTTGATGAAATTGCTAAGATGATTGAAGTATATGCAAATGAAGAACATACTGATCTTCAGGTTTGGAAATATACTGATCCTTTAGAACTGATAGCAGAAGTACAGCAGGATACTAGTGCATATGACATTATATTCATTGATATAGACATGCCTAAGCTGAGAGGCATTGAATTATCTAAAATGATTCGTGAAGTAAACGAAGATGTTGTTATCTGTTTTGTTACAAGTATGCCAAATTATACTCGAGAAGCATATGACGTGGGCGCCATTGGATATATTGATAAACCCTATAGTTATGTTGAGTTAAAGAAAATAATGCGTCGTGCTGAGGCGGAAGTGCTCTATAAGTATGATGAGGAAGCAGCAGAAGAAAAATATATATCTATAAAGAACGGACAAAAGACATTCTATCTTAATGTCAATAATATATTGTATGTTGAAAAACAGAGAAACAAATGTCTGTTTCATATGACAGATTCTGAATATATATGTTATGATTCTTTAAAGAATGTGGCACAGAAATTAGATGATGAGAGGTTTATGTTTTCGCATCAGGGATATATTGTAAATATAGAATATGTGAAAAATGTATTGGATGATGTGGTTGCCTTATCTCAACATGTAGAAGTGCCTATGTCACGAAGATATAAACCAGCTATAAAACAAAAGTTTTATGATAAGATGGCAAGTGTGAAAAGAAGAAGTTTTATATAACCAAATAAAGATACATTAGATCGAAAAAGATAATTAAATGAAAGGACAAAAATAATGAAAGAAGTGTGTAATTGGTATTTACAACATAAAACAATATGTAATTTGGTTCTGATTGGTGTTGTAGCTGTCATAATATATCATATTGGATATGGTTTTGGCTCAGCAGTTTGTCGAGTGTTTAATTAAAATCAGGCTACGTCTATTTAAGGAGGTGACAAGTTATTTTGTCACCTCCTTTTAGTTACAGGTAATTTGGAAGTGTTACATCAACTGTAAAGACTTCATTGTCGTATGAAAAAAATGAAGTACCGCCTAGTCTTAGGATAGCTTTCTTTACATTTTCTATACCTATTCCATGTTTTAATCCGTCGTTTTCTTTTGAGGATATGAATAGTTCCCCTTTTTTCTTTATTTCACCAGAATAATTGTTTTCGCATTTTAATAATAATAAATCATTTTGTTGCTCTAAGAAGATTTTTATATATCCGTCTTCGCATTTTGCTGCTGCAGTAATGGCGTTGTCCAGAAGATTACCAAGGATGATAATAATATCATTGTCTGATATTGATAGAAATGGAATTACGGTATTGCAGCTAAATGTAATATTATATAATTTTGCTTCAGCAGATTTGGTATTTAATATTGCAGAAATGATTGGAATTCCTGTGTCAATTATACTAGAGCTATTAAGTTGTCCTAATATGTCATTTGCCAATGCAGATATTTTATCAGTTCTGTTTTCTTGAGCGTATTTATGAATGATTAGCAAGTTATTTTTCATGTCATGTCGTATGGAATGAGCCTCTTTTAGTGAGGATTCTACTTGAGATGAATATTCTTTAATTATATTTATTCGAGCTAATTCGGTGGTTAATTCCATTTTTTCCATAATAGTATTTATAAAGTATCTATATAAAACAAGAAAAATCGATATAAATAAGAAAAATGAACTAACTAGTAAAGGAAGCATTATTTCAGAGCTAGTATTTACTTGGGATAAACTTAGTATGATATAACTGGTTATAATTATAATTGCAGTAATAACTATGTTAAATAAATATGATAAATATCGGTTATATTTTGAAAACAATTTTGTGTTTAGAAATAATTGATAGCTTATATAAACAAGCGCCTGGCATACCATTTGTTTGTAGTGTAAATAGTTCGTATTACTGATAATGGTTGAATAATCAGTAAATGCTATAGAATGTAGCATGAAGAATATATTTAAGAGTACAAGTGATATTGCTTCGATTTTTATAAATGATATCATTGATTTTTTTACATTGTAGTTTAAGCATAAAAGAATATAAATGAAATCAGCGATGAAACCAATTACGGACAAAAAAGGAATCTCTACAGGGATAGAGATGATAATGCAATATATGAAAAAGATGATATCAAACTTATTTATTGAAAAAGGTTGATCATTTTGAATAAATGATTTTATTAATAAGAATAAAAAAATGTTTGCTTCAAAGTCTAGGATAATTCTAATTGTTTCGTTCATTTTTTTGCCCTCTTTGATAGTATGTTTTTTTTAGTATAACAAATTAGATACCAAATAACACGAGTTTTTGACCAAACAGCATGAGTGGGTTGAAATTATATGATGTCCTTTAATATTATATTTTTATAAAGTGATTGGAGGATTTTTTTGATATGTTATTTAGAAGTTTGACTAGTGATGAAATGGAAAATATTAACGGAGGTGATTTACAAAAGAAAGATTTTACAATGTTTTGGGTAGAGTTTATAAGAAAATATATGGGACAGTAAGAGGGCGTAACATATGAAATATTATTGCATAAAACAGCACGACATTACAGACTGTGGGGCTGCGTGTTTGGCTACGATTTCGAAACAAAATGGATATAGCGTAAGTATAAGTAAAATTCGTGAAGTTGCAGGAACTGACAGACAGGGTACTAATTTATCAGGCCTTATTAAAGCTGCAGAGGAACTGGGTTTTGATGCCAAGGGCGTCAAGGGAAATAAAGAAGCTTTGTTTAGTGAATTTCCGCTTCCATGCATAGCGCATATGATTGTTGATGGATCATTGCTTCATTATGTTGTAATACACAAAATAACAGAAGATGAGATTGTTATTGCTGATCCTGCTGAAGGTATAGTGAAGCTGAAGCCAGAAGAATTTCTTGGAGAAAAAACTGAGAATGGTAAGCCATCTAAATATATGTGGACTGGAGTTCTTGTTTTATTGATAAAGAATGAGTCTTTTCGAAAAGGCGACGAAACACAAGGGCTTTTTCACAGATTTATTCATTTGCTGGCTCCGCAAAAAGCGTTGTTAACTCATATATTTATAGCGTCATTATTCTACACAGTTCTTGGAATAGTAGCAGCTTTTTATTATAAATATCTGATTGATTCAATTTTACCAGATAGCTTATCAAGAACGCTTACGACTTTATCAATTGGAATTATTGGATTAAATCTAATTCGTGTTGTTTTAAATGCTTTTCGTTCTCATTTACTATTATATTTATCTCAAAAGTTGGATATATCATTATTGTTTGGGTATTACCGTCATATTTTGAAATTGCCAATGAATTTTTTTGGCACGAGAAAAGTTGGGGAGATAATTTCCAGATTTAACGATGCAGGAAAAGTCAGAGATGCCATATCTGGTGCAACACTTACTATTATGATTGACACATTTATGGCAATTGCAGGTGGGATTATTTTGTTTATGGAAAATGGCAAATTATTTGCCATAGCCTGTTTAATGGTTGTCCTTTATGGAGTTATAGTATTTGCATTTAATAAACTGTATGAGAGGCTTAATAGAAAGGAGATGGAGAACAATTCTCAGCTCACTAGCTATATGGTTGAGTCTTTGAACGGAATTCAGACTATCAAAGCACATAATGCAGAAAGAAAAGCTGATATAGAAACAGAAAAGAAATTTATTATTCTATTGAAGAGTATTTTCAAATTGTCGTGGGTTACAAATGTGCAAAATTCTATGAAGACCTTGGTAGAATTAGTAGGAGGAGTTTTGATTCTATGGGTAGGTGGTGTGAGTGTAATAAATGGTGAAATGACAATAGGTGCTCTTATTGCATTTCAATCGCTGCTCATGTATTTCCTTGACCCTGTTAAGAATCTGATTGATTTACAACCTCAGATGCAGACTGCCGTAGTTGCTGCGGAACGTCTGGGGGAAATATTAGATTTAGATGCGGAAAAAAGCGAAACTGAATACAAGAAGATGAATCCGGATAAGTTTGATGGAGATATCCAGGTGAAAAATTTAAAGTTTCGATATGGAACAAGAAAACTTGTACTTGATGATATTAGTATAAATATCAAAGCAGGTCAGAAGATTGCATTTGTTGGAGAAAGTGGTTCAGGTAAAACTACATTATCGAAGTTATTGCTTAATTTATACCAACCAGAAGAAGGTGAAATACTTATAGATGGCAATAATATAGCAGATATACAGTTTGAAACATTGAGAGATAGGATAGCTTATATTCCTCAGGAGACATTTCTATTTAGCGGAAGTATATATGATAATTTGACTTTAGGAATAGATGATGTAGATATGGATAGGGTAGTAGAAGCGGCAAAACTTGCTCAAGCACATGAGTTTATAAATGATTTGCCACTTAGATATGAGACTGTTTTAGAAGAAAATGGTGCAAATCTATCAGGAGGCCAGAGGCAGAGATTGGCAATTGCTAGAGCCATTCTGAAAAATCCAGATATTTTAATTTTGGACGAAGCTACAAGCAATCTTGATGCTATGACAGAGGAAGCATTAGACAATGCTTTGGATAAATTGACAGAAAATATGACTACAATTTATATTGCTCATCGCCTGAGCACAATACAGAATTGTGATCAAATATATGTATTTGAAGGTGGCAAAATTATTGAACAAGGGACGCATGAAAGCTTATGCGATTTGGATGGGGCTTATGCAAAGTTAGCAAAGAGACAATCTCTTGTTGCATAATTACAGCATAATTTATTAAAGAGAGAATAGAACATATGAGACCAATTATTATTGATATGAATGAAATGAGTGATAGCAAAGAAGTCTATGACTCGAGACCTAATAAGTTTTTGACATATACAATATATGTTGTCGCTGTTAGCTGCGTGATAGCATTGATATGGATGAGTATATTTCACATAGATAATGTGGTTAAAAGTAATGGTATATTTCGTGCCAGCGAAGATTCCATGAATGTAAGCAGTAAAATTTCTGGAGAGATATATTCATGCGATATTTCAGATGGAGATTATGTGAAAGAGGGAGATGTACTATTCCAGATTAAGGTAAATGAAAGCGAAGTCGAGCAGTGGAAAATGCTAGGCGATAAGTCTGAGGCCCTTAAGAGTTATATGGATTATTTAAATGGAGAGGAAAAGTCTCTAGATGAAATTAAGGATAATTCATATTATGCGGAAATTGTGAATAGAAAAAATCTGCTAGAGACTACTATTAACGCAAATGGCGGAGATAAATCTGCTCGTGCTGGCGTATATCAAAGTGCCATCGATAATACAATGTCAGATGTAAATGAATATAATCAGAAGATAGATGATTATAGATTGGCAGAAAATTGTATCTATCAGAGGGTGAATAGTTTTTCAAATGATAAGCCTTATTTCAAGAGTATGGTTGACAGTTATATTTCTAATTACAATATGACAGCAGCTGAATATGATTCAAAGATTGGTTCGCTAAATGATCAATTGGCATCTAATGTAGCAGGGCAAAATAATAATTCTGATTTGGAGATATCTATTCAGAATGTAATTGACGAAAAAAGTCGTGTATTGTCAAATTTGGAGTTAGAGCAGATAGCATCAATTGAAAGTCAAATTGAAAATGTTGAGAGAACTGTACAATCATTGAAAGGAACTGTTACTTCTGCACAAAGTGAAATGAATTCACTTAATATGTCATCAGCATCTGACTCCAAAGATGTTCAAATAATGACAGAGAAGGCGAATGTTTCTAAAGAAATAGAAGAATGTCAAAAAAGTAAATCTCAATATGATGAAGCTTTTCAAAATTATAATGAGGAGAATGAGACGATTGCAATAAAAGCGAGAAGCGCAGGTTATATTTATGCATCAGTTGAAATAGATGTTGGAATGTATGTGGATTCTACAAAAGTGATAGGAATCATTTATCCGAAAGAGGTAAACGATTTTTATGCAGATGTGTATGTAGAAAATCAGGATATAGCAAATTTAAAGGAAGGGCAGGAAGTTAAATTTGAAATTGCTGCTTATCCATCAAGTGATTTTGGATATTTTACAGGATCTATTCAAGATATATCCAAGGATATTTCTGTAGATGGTGAGACTGGAAGCGCTTATTATGTGGTGAAGGTGAAATGTGATAAGAATACAGTCACAAACAAGAAGGGCGAGGTAGCTAAATTGAAGAATGGTATGGCTTGCCAGGCTAAGATTATTGTAGGAAATGAGAGTGTAATGAAATATGTATTAGAAAAAATAGATTTGATTGATTAGGATATATTCCAAGAATAGCGCGCAAATTGGTATATATAAATATTCTATGAAAGGAGGATGCGAAGTATGGAATTATCAGCAAATTTTAATGAGTTAACATTTGAAGAAATGGAAAATGTTGATGGTGGTAGTGTAGGTGGCGCATTAGTTTGTGTATGTGCAGGTGCAATTGGTATCATAGCGGGACCGCCTGCTGCAATAACGGGAGCAGTTGCAGTTGGATGTTGGTATGCTGGAAGTGCTCTGATTGCAGCTGGTGGTGTTGCGGGCGCATTAGGCTATTAAGGAGGTAAGAAATGAATGAATTAACATTACAAGAATGCATGGAAATTGATGGAGGAGTAACATGGAGTACTGTTTTGACAGGTGCAGGAGTCACAGCAATTGGTGTTGCGTGTATGGTGTCTGCTCCAACAGTTGCAGTTGCAGCGTTAGGATATGCGGCATATAATGCTGGAGCAGTAGGCGTCATTTTAGGCGTTTGTGATCTGTGATGAGAAACATGAAAATGATTATAGGTATCGTTCTTTTGATTATTAGTGTTTTTTTGTTAGCTGATGCTTTCTTAAATATTTATAATTCTAGAATTTTAGAGGCAATTAAAAAATTGATAATATCAATTGGAGTTGGTTGTATGGGAGTAGCATATTTGATTTCAACTAAGAGTTAATGGAATAAAGCTAGGACTGTAAATTAAAAGAAGGATAATAAATCTATGCAATCATAAATAGTATGTGGATGCTGAAAATAAAAATTTTTAGCATCCCATATTATATAAAGGAGTAACATATGATTTAATAATTCATATACTGCTTGCACTGGTTTTTGTTGGTGGATTACTGTGTTTTGCTCAAGATGGGAAAAAATATGCACTTACTTATAATGTTAGTGCATCAGTGCAGCTTGTTTTACTTGGTTTATCGTCCGTATCAAATGTGTATTTCGTATTTATGGTATGGAGCTTAGTACTATTAATATTGGAAATAGCAGTATTAATGAAAAAGAATATTTCAATTATAAGTATTATACTATTACAAATGCCAATGATAGCATTTTGGTTTATGATAGAGCTGAGATGATGCTCTCAGCTCTGTCATGGATTATAAATGAACTTATATAAGTGTGGTTGTCGTGGAACCATATATTATTTATAATGTTGCTTATATTGCCGGATGAACAATAATCTGGCGTTTGTATATACTAGTTTTGAAAGAGAGGTAGAGTTTATGGATAAGTCGTATCCGAAGATTAAGAAATTGTGGTTGATACTTGCGTGGGTGATTGTCATTCCGCTTTACTTTGGATTGAGTAGCATTATAGTGGAGGCGTTGAAAATATTTATATCACCTGATGACAAAGAACTCCTTACAATGGTTGGGCAAACGGTTTTTTACGCCATTGTTCTTGTGATTTTGATTCCTGCTTGTAGCAGAATTTTGAAAGAATCTTTTAAGAAGAAAAATAAGTTCAAGAATTTCTGGAAAGCTTTTGGAATCTTTTGGGCGTTTAAGTTTGGATCGGCTTTCTTAATGGGAATTTTGGCCGCTTTGACAGGGAATGTTAATACATCATCATTGATATCAGACAATCAAAATACATTGAATTCGATGATGACGAGTGTACCATTATTTACCTGGTTATTTGCAGTTGTATTTGCACCGATTATTGAGGAGATGGTCTTTAGAGGAGTTATTTTCCAGACATTTAGAAGATTTGGCGCTACATTTGCGGTTCTTGGATCAGCATTTTTGTTCGCATTTATTCATGTTATAGGAGAGATAGGCACAGTTAGTCCGCTGATGTTTTTGATTCATATTTTGCCTTATTTAGGAATGGCTATTCCATTGTCATGGATGTGTGAGAAATACAAGGACATTACAATATGTATGATGGTACATATGTCTAGTAATCTTATTGCTATGCTTGTTCAAATGTTGTTGATGCAGGTTATGTAAATTTGCTGATATAATGTATGCAAAAATCAATGACTATTATTTGATAAAAAAAGCAAATAATTACAAATTTAATCTGGAAAATGTTTCTATAATGAGAGAGTGGTATCTGCGGATATCGCTCTTTTATTTTTATGTATTGGAGGGAACAAAAATGAAAAAGAAAATGATTAGTATGTTGCTAATGGCAACGATTACTGTATCAGCTATTGGTTTGGCAGGTTGCAGTAAGGGAGAGAGCACAAAAGATTTGCCTAAAGAGACAAATGAGGAGCAAGAAGTGAATGAGAACAGTGCTATAAGTGGTATAAATGTAGCATGGTTAGGATCAGATCTGATTAATGGAACGGGAAATGATGGGGAATCAATGGTTGAATATGTGGCCAAGAGAAATGATCAAACATTTACCAAAGAAGCAAAAGCCGGAAGCAGCATGGTAGATGATAGTGACGACGGATATATTGCCAGATTGGAGAAGATGGATACATCCGTAGAATACGATGCATTTGTTGTAGAGATGCCACTATGCGATGTGAATGCTCCTGTCGGAGAATTTTCAGAGTCGGAGAACAGGGATGATTATGATACATCTACTATAATTGGCTCAATGCAATACATTCAGAGCTATGTATCAGAAAAATTTGGCCTTGATGTGTCATTTATGACACCTGCAAAGTGTGATGTGAAGGGTGGCTCAGCTTATTCTGAGGTGTTATGGAAGGTGGTTGTGCCATATAGTACCAATCCAATGCAGATAGATTTATGGCACAATGTTGATTTGACATCTGCAACTGCGGATTATATTGATAAAGATGGTAATCCTACCAAGAAAGGATATGAGGAAATGTACATACCAGCATTGGAGACAATTTTGAAGAAAGTAGTTCATGAGGTAAATGTTGGCAAAATCAATAATTTGCCAGAGTACGATCCGGCAAATGTTGAGGCTATAGACACTTATCCAAACTTGAAGGGAAAGAAGATTATTTTCCTTGGCTCTTCTGTAACATATGGTTCTGCATCAAAGCAGGCTTCCTTTGTGGAATTCATGGCTGCTCGAGATGGAATCGAGTATGTGAAGGAAGCAGTATCAGGAACTACATTGGTAAACGAGGAAGGAAATAATTCTAACTATATTGCCAGAATGGAAGCAAATATTCCACCGCAGGATGCTGATTTATTTATCTGTCAGCTTTCTACAAATGATGCTTCGCAGGACAAACCTCTAGGTGAAGTGAGTGAGTCCCGTGATATGAATGACTTTGATCAGACTACAATAGCAGGCGCCATTGAGTATATCATTGCATATGCACAGGAAAATTATAATTGCCCTGTAATGTTCTACACCGGAACTAAGTATGATAGTGAGAAATATCAGGAGATGGTTGATCTGCTTTTGGAGATTCAGAAGAAATGGGGAATTGGTGTCATCGATATGTGGAACGATTTGCCTGTAGAAGATTTGGAAGAAGGCAAATATGATTTCTATATGGAAAATGGTATTCACCCTGACAGAGCAGGATACCTGGAGTGGTGGACACCATTCATGGAAAAGGAAATATCTGAGTTTTTAGATAAGTAGTTTGATAGAACAGTCAATTCTATAAAAAACAGAAAAACCACCGTATGTCTCCGCTAAGTTAGTTAGCGACAACGGTGGTTTTTATTATTTTGAATCAATTGACTTTGGAATAATTATTGTAACTGTGGTTCCGTGATCTTTCACAGAATCAATTCGAAGCTTTCCGCCAACAATTGAATTGAGACGGTCATTTACATTTTCAATGCCTACATGAGAACGGTCGTCCTTTGGCTTTTGGGTAGTATCAAATCCTGGACCATTGTCTACAACCTGTATTATGTAATGGTTTTCTTCCTCACTTGAAGTTACCGTTACGCGGCCGACACCGTCTTCCTTTTGTCTGGCGCCATGTCGAATGGCATTTTCCACAATAGGCTGCAACGTCAAAACAGGCAACTCAAAATCTGTACATTTTAAATCATATATTACTTCTAAGCTGTCCCGGAAACGCAGCAATTGTAATGCTACATATTCTTTTACATGCTCCAGCTCTTTTTCAAATGGAACAAGACTGTTTTTAGATAATGAATCCATGTTGTATCGCAGGAAATTTGAAAACTGTAAAATGGCATCATCACCTTTTTCTATGTCAGAATGGTATGTCGCCCGGATCACAGTCAGGCAGTTAAACAGAAAATGTGGCTGTATTTGGCTGAACATTATCTGGTACTGCTGGTTTTTGATTTTGTCATCAGATAGTTGCTGCGAGAACTCTGATGAGCGGATATATAACAAACCGAGGGAAATAGATAAGGTTAAATAAGCAATTCTTAAATTATCCCCGATAAATTCCTGAACTACGATACCTGCAACTGCCAGCATTATAATCAGATACATGGAAAGCTTGTTTTCCTTGGCAAAATTGCGACCATATTCAAAAAATGCAAAGGCCGATACCAGTAAGATTACACCGTAAAAGGCGATATATACCGGATAAAGAGGGCCATGATGATATATATTATTGACATCAACATAGAATACACCACCATTCAACAGACATATGGTCTGAAAAACAATATTTGCACTCAGAATAAGAAGAACAATTTTCTTGAGAGTCTTGTTGGACTGAATATTCCATATAAGTGCTGCACCTGAAGTCGGTGTGAATATATAATCCATAAATTTGAAGAGATATATTAGAAAGACATTGTATTGGGTTTTCCCGCTGAAATACAGTCCACACCATTCAGAAATGGCTGCCATTGCAACGATTATATAGGAAATATAATAATGCTGCTTTTCCGTTTTTGATAGTCTGGCATTTTCATGTACCAGCACGCTTAGGATGATTAGAATTGCTCCGGTTAAGAGCATGATAGTATTGTAGTAATTCAATAGTGCCCCCTCCATGATGAAATGCTAATACCCATGTGCATTTCATTATATTTTTCACTACATTGTAACTGTCTAACAAGTATATTATATCTTAATCTGATGGATACACCAAGAAGAGAAGACGAATTTTATAAAAAAATAAATTCTGACAATTAACTATAATTTTCCTTGTGAAAAAACAATTATGGGGGTTATATGATATGCATTTTGAAAGATGAGGAGAGGAGTGAAATCTTTGAAAAAGCTAAAAATGCCCAAATATTGATATTTTTTTAACAATCAGGAAACTATAGGGGGTTATCGCCGGTGTTCGAAAAATATAAGAATATTCTGAAAATTAGGCTTTTATTTGTCATTGTGTTAAAAAAGTGCCCTTGCATCACTAGATATTATGTGATAATATCAAAGCAGATTTGTAATAAATCCTTTTTTTTCAAAAGCCTTTGTTAAAAGATTAACGAACAAGGGCGGATGAAATGGAAACTATTGTCGGATTTATAGAGAAAAGGAGAAAGCAAAAATGGCAAAAAAAGTAGTTTTAGCAGGTGCATGTCGTACCGCAATCGGAAAGATGGGGGGAGGTCTTTCAAACACTCCTGCAGCAGATCTTGGTGCAGTAGTAATCAAGGAAGCGCTCAACAGAGCAGGCGTTAAGCCAGAGCAGGTTGACGAGGTTATGATGGGTTGTGTTATTCAGGCAGCTCAGGGACAGAACGTAGCTCGTCAGGCATCAATCAAGGCTGGCCTTCCAGTTGAGGTTCCAGCATTCACATTGAATGTAGTATGTGGATCAGGTTTGAAATGTGTAAACGAAGCAGCAAATATGATTATGGCTGGACAGGCTGACATTGTAGTAGCTGGTGGTATGGAGAACATGTCAATGGCTCCATATGCTATGACCAAGGCTCGTTTCGGTTACAGAATGAACAATGCGACAATCATTGATACTATGGTAAATGATGCGTTGACAGATGCATTTAACCACTATCATATGATGATTACAGCAGAAAATGTTATTGATAAGTACGGAATTACTCGTCAGGAATTGGATGAGTTCTCTGCAAACTCTCAGCAGAAGTGTGAGGCAGCTATTGCAGCTGGTAAGTTTGATGATGAAATCGTTCCAGTTCAGACTGGTGTTGATAGAAAAACAAAGGAGCCAATTATCTTCGCAAAGGATGAAGGCCCAAGACCTGGAACAACAGCAGAGTCACTTGCTAACTTGAAGTGCTGTTCTGGTAAGGAAGGCGGAAACGTTACTGCAGGAAATGCATCAGGAATCAATGATGGTGCTGCAGCAATCGTAGTAATGAGCGAAGAGAAGGCTAAAGAACTTGGCGTTAAGCCAATGGCTACATTTGTAGCTGGTGCTCTTGGCGGTGTTGAGCCAGAAATCATGGGTGTTGGTCCTGTACCAGCAACAAAGAAGGCTTTAAAGATTGCTGATTTGTCTATGGATGATATCGATCTTATTGAGGCAAACGAAGCATTTGCTGCTCAGTCAATCGCAGTTGCTCGTGACCTTAACTTCGATATGAGCAAGGTAAATGTAAATGGTGGTGCAATTGCACTTGGACATCCAGTAGGAGCTTCAGGCTGCCGTATCCTTGTTACACTTCTTCATGAGATGCAGAAGAGAGATGACGCTAAGAAAGGTCTTGCTACTCTATGTATCGGTGGTGGAATGGGATGCGCTACTATCGTTGAGAAGTACTAATTTATAATGATTTTTATATAGTCTTTTTAGGTAAATAATGTATTGTGATTTTTGATTTTACTAGGCGAAGACACATAATGTGTTTCCTCCGACCCTGACGAGCGCGGGTACTTAATGAGCTTGATTTATCAAGCGAATTTAGTTCCCTTGCTGCGAAGTCCGGAGCGAAAGCGTGTCGGAGAAATATATTATGTGTATGAACCGAAAATATAATAATTAGGAGGCAACAAATGAAAGTTGGAGTAATTGGTGCTGGTACAATGGGCCAGGGCATCGCAAAAGCATTTGCACAGGTAGACGGCTACGAAGTAGCATTATGTGATATTAAGCAGGAATGGGCTGAAGGCGGCAAGGACAAAATCGCCAAAGGATATGCTCGTTTGGTTGCAAAGGAGAAGATGACACAGGAGCAGGTTGATGGTATTCTTGCCAAGATTACACCAGGTCTTAAAGAAGATTTATGCAAGGACTGTGATCTTATTGTTGAAGCAGCATTTGAAAACATGGAAGTAAAGAAGACAACATTTGCAGAGCTTGATAAGATTGCAAAGCCAGAATGTATCTTTGCTTCAAATACATCATCTCTTTCTATCACAGAGATTGGAAATGGACTTAGCCGTCCAATGATCGGTATGCATTTCTTCAATCCAGCTGACCGTATGAAGTTGGTTGAGGTTATTGCAGGTGTTAACACTCCACAGGAGACAGTTGATGCTATTGTAAATATTTCAAAGGAAATCGGTAAGACACCTGTACAGGTAAATGAAGCAGCAGGATTTGTTGTAAATAGAATTCTTATTCCACTTATCAATGAAGCTGCATTTATCAAAATGGAAGGTGTATCTGACATCGAAGGAATCGATACAGCAATGAAGCTTGGAGCTAATCATCCAATGGGACCTCTTGAGTTAGGTGATTTCATTGGCCTTGATATCTGCCTTGCAATTATGGATGTACTTTACAACGAAACAGGAGATAGCAAGTATCGTGCTTGTCCACTTCTTCGCAAGATGGTACGTGGCGGAAACCTTGGTGTTAAGTCTGGTAAGGGATTCTACAAGTACAATGAAGACCGTACTAAGACACCAGTAGATCAGTTATAGGAAGAATATGAGAATAAGAAGGAGATAATTTCATGGAATTCGGTTTAGATAAGAAGCATGAGATGGCTCGTGACCTTTTCAGAGAATTTGCTGAAAATGAGGCAAAGCCACTTGCGCAAGAAACAGATGAGACAGAAGTTTTTCCACAGGTTACTGTAGATAAGATGGGAAAATATGGATTTATGGGAATTCCTGTTCCAAAGGAGTACGGCGGACAGGGATGTGATCCACTTACATATGTAATGTGCGTAGAGGAGCTTTCAAAGGTATGTGCTACAACAGGTGTTATTGTATCAGCTCATACATCACTTTGTATTGATCCAATCCTTACATATGGTACAGAGGAGCAGAAGCAGAAATATGTTAAGCCACTTGCAACAGGTGAGAAGCTTGGAGCATTTGCCCTTACAGAGCCAGGTGCTGGTACAGACGCACAGGGTGCTCAGACCAAGGCTGTACTTGATGGTGATGAGTGGGTACTTAACGGTTCTAAGTGCTTCATTACAAATGGTAAAGTTGCAGACGTATATATCGTTATTGCTATTACTTCTATTACAGAAGATAAGCGTGGACGCAAGAAGAAGAACTTCTCTGCATTTATCGTAGATAAGGACACACCAGGATTCTCATTTGGTACAAAAGAGAAGAAGATGGGTATCCGCGGTTCTTCTACATATGAGCTTATTTTTGAAGATGCTCGTGTTCCAAAGGAGAACTTACTTGGACCTGAAGGCAAAGGTTTCCCAATTGCCATGCATACACTTGATGGTGGACGTATTGGTATTGCTGCACAGGCTCTTGGTATTGCAGAAGGTGCTCTTGATAGAGCAATTGAGTATACAAAGGAGAGAAAGCAGTTTGGTCGTTCTATTGCAGCTCAGCAGAATACACAGTTCGTATTAGCTGATCTTGCAACTAAGGTTGAAGCTGCACAGCTTCTCGTATACAAAGCTGCCAAGGCAAAAGAAACTCAGAAGGTATATTCAGTTGAAGCTGCTAAGGCTAAATTATTTGCCGCAGAGACAGCAATGGAAGTAACAACCAAGGTTGTTCAGCTCTTCGGTGGATATGGATATATCCGTGAGTATGATGTAGAGAGAATGATGCGTGATGCCAAGATTACAGAGATTTACGAAGGAACATCAGAAGTTCAGCGTATGGTAATCTCAGGTGCATTGCTTAAGTAGTAGAAAGGAAGGATTAAATACATGAATATCGTAGTATGTATTAAACAGGTTCCAGATACTGCAGGTGGAGTTAAGTTCAACCCAGATGGAACACTTGATAGAGCGTCAATGCTTGCCATCATGAACCCAGATGACAAAGCTGGTCTTGAGGCAGCACTTAGAATTAAGGATGCAAATCCTGATACAAAGGTTACAGTACTTACAATGGGTCTTCCAAAGGCAGATGCAGTTCTTCGTGAAGCAATGGCAATGGGGGCAGATGATGCAGTTCTTGTAACAGACAGAGTACTTGGTGGAGCTGATACATGGGCTACATCTACAACAATTGCAGGAGCTCTTAGAAACCTGGATTATGACATGATTATCACAGGTCGTCAGGCTATCGACGGTGATACTGCACAGGTTGGACCACAGATTGCTGAGCACCTCGGAATCCCAGTTATCTCTTATGCTGAGGATATCAAGGTTGAGGGCAAGACTGTAATCGTAAAGAGACAGTATGAGGATCGTTATCACATTTTAAAGGCTCAGATGCCAGTTCTTGTAACTGCACTTTCTGAGTTAAATGAGCCTAGATATATGACTCCAGGTGGAATCTTCGATGCATTTGACAAAGAAGTTACAGTATGGGGCAGAGCAGACTTGAAGGATGTAGATGATTCTGACCTTGGATTAAAGGGTTCTCCAACCAAGATTGCCAAGGCAAGTGACAAGGTGCCAAAGGGTGCTGGTGAGAAGGTTCATCTTGATCCAACAGAGTCAGTTGCATACATTATGGATAAGTTTAAAGAGAAGCACATTATCTAGGAGGTACTAAAATGAGTTTAGAAGAGTATAATGGCGTATTTATCTACGCACAGCAGGTAGATAATGAGCTTAGCTCAATCGCTTTTGAATTAATTGGAAAAGCTAAGGAATTAGCAGCAGATTTAAATACAGATGTTACAGCCGTTCTTCTTGGCAAGGATGTAGCTGGTCTTACAGATGAGCTGGGTGCATACGGCGCAGACAAGGTTATCGTAGTTGATAATCCAGAACTTGAAGTTTATAGAACAGAGCCATATGCTCAGGCACTTACAGCAGTAATCAATGAGTACAAGCCAGAGATTATGTTGGTAGGAGCTACAGCAATCGGTCGTGATTTGGGACCTACAGTTTCAGCCAGAGTTAAGACTGGTCTTACAGCTGACTGTACAAAGCTTGAAATTGGTGATTTCCCACTTGAGGCAAGACCGGGAGTTGAGCAGAAGCACAATCAGCTTCTTATGACTCGTCCTGCATTTGGTGGAAATACAATTGCAACAATTGCTTGCCCAGACAATCGTCCACAGATGGCAACAGTTCGTCCTGGTGTTATGCAGCGCCTTCCAAAGGATGCATCTCACAAGGCTGAGGTTATTAACTTTAATCCAACACTTGAGAAGAACAACAAATATGTAGAGATTGAAGAGATTGTAAAGGCTGTTGGAAATGTAGAGAACATCATGGATGCCAAGGTTTTGGTATCAGGTGGTCGTGGTGTTGGTTCAGAAGAGAACTTTGCAATGCTTCGCGATTTGGCAGCTTGCTTCAAGGGTGGTATGGTATCTTGCTCCCGTGCAGTTGTTGAAAATGGTTGGTTAGCTCAGGATTACCAGGTAGGACAGACAGGAAAGACAGTTCGTCCACAGATTTATTTCGCTATTGGTATCTCAGGCGCAATTCAGCACGTAGCTGGTATGGAAGAGTCTGATCTTATTGTTGCTATTAACAAGGATGAGGACGCACCAATCTTTGATGTTGCTGATTATGGAATTGTTGGTGATTTGAAGAAGATTGTTCCAGCTCTTACAGATGCATTGAAGGCAGCAAAGGCTGAATAATATTAGCTGATTACGAATTTGTTAAAGGCAGCAAAGGCTGAATAATATTAGCTGATTATAAATATGTTAAAGGCTGCAAAGGCTGAATGATTTCTAATTATAAGCTGATTAGAGCATAGCACTGAAAAGTGTAAATCGAATTACATATGGCAGTTGCTAAAACTACACATAAATTTGGAGAGAACCTCAGACCTCGTGCCTGGGGTTCTCTTCATTTGTTTTATTGGGCCAACCCAACTTGGATGCAGATAGAATAACTTATAACATAAATCTCAACTGTATTATAAATTCTCAAAGTAGGTATATGCTTTTTCTAAAAATGATTTTGCAAAATGGATTTGTTGTAACGTTTCTGATTTGTTTGCGATATAGAAATCGTCGTAATCCGATATACTACGGATACGTTCAGCTTTCAAGGCGGATTTAAAGTCTTCTCTATCAAAAGACTAACTATTAAAGAAAGTCAATAAAAATGTTTTAAAACAGAAATGTTTTGAATATAGCGGCGGTGACTATATCATCGCAATCAGTACATTGAAAATTGCATGACAAATAGAGCATCAAGTAATGGTGCTCT
>JAGBNK010000033.1 GCA_017634455.1 Lachnospiraceae bacterium | reverse complement strand
GAAAGCGTATGCTTAATTGAGCGAGTAACAGAATAATTTAAGATTGGAAAATGGGAATCATTCCTGATTTTGTTGACATGCAAAATGTCACAGGCTATAATTGGGAATGGTTCTCATTTTGGTATTTGGAGGAGTATATGAATACAGGAGCTAAATATAAGACGAAACAGAGGGATGTTTTGGTTGAATATTTTAAAAAGTATCCCGGGAAACATATTACTGCAGGTGAAGTGTGTGAGCATTGTAAAAAGCAGGGAGAACATATTGGGCAATCTACAATTTATCGCCAGTTAGAGAGTCTGGTAGATGAAGGCATCATTAATAAATATATAATTGATGGTAAGACTTCTGCCTGCTTTGAGTATGCAGGAGAACATGATGAGAATAGTAGTGAAGTATGCTTTCATTGTAAATGCGAGAAATGTGGAAAACTTATACACATGCACTGCGATGAGCTGTCAGCTATAGGACGGCATCTTTATCAAAAGCATGGTTTCGAGTTGAATCCTATGAGGACGGTTTTTTACGGAGTTTGTGAGGATTGTCAAAAGTAATAATTGGTAATTTTGATATTAGAGCATAGATGTATGATATGAAAGGAAATGGCATGGGTAGATTTAAACTAACTAGAAATGATAGAAGATTTACCGCAGGCATCATGGCAGTGATGCTTCTTTTTGCTGTGCTTTTTTCTGTGTTCTTTTTGTCAGCTGAGGTTGGCCATGAGTGTAATCACAATGACTGTCCTATATGCGCATGCATGGAGCAGTGCTCTAATACAATTCATTCTATATCAGAT
Organism: Lachnospiraceae bacterium; assembly: GCA_017634455.1. GTDB lineage: Bacteria > Bacillota > Clostridia > Lachnospirales > Lachnospiraceae > JAILFK01. The sequence continues at coordinate 58,946 of JAGBNK010000033.1, read as the reverse complement.
TCTTTTGTTACAGTTTCAGCTGCAATAATTCCAATTATCTATTTTATTTCATTTGCCAAGAACGATGTCTTTAATATTAAGGCAGAAACTTTGGTGTCACAAAAAGTTCGTTTGGATAATTGAAAATCCCGATATATCAATTAGTAAGTTTATGAATTGAATAATGGAGGATTTAATGGTGAAAAAATTATTATCTATGTTAATGGCCGCTGTATTGGCAGTAGGCTCTCTTTGCGCCTGCGCAAATACAGAAAAAACTGATTCTGCTAGAGAGGACAAATTGGAGATTGTTACAACTATCTTTCCTGAGTATGACTGGGTCATGAATATTTTGGGAGATAAGTCTGAGAATGCTGATGTGACTATGCTTTTGGATAATGGTGTTGATTTACATTCATATCAGCCTACTACAGAAGACATATTGAAAATTTCAAATTGCGATTTATTTATCTATGTAGGCGGCGAATCGGATGAGTGGGTCGAGGATGCTCTGCAGGAAGCAACAAATAAAGATATGGTTGTTATCAATCTGATGGATGTTCTGGGCGAGAATATCAAGGAAGAAGAAATAGTGGAAGGAATGGAAGCTGAGGACGAGGAGTATGACGAGGCCGCAGAGGAAGAGACTGCAGAGAAAGAGGCTGCAGAGGAAGAGGTAACTGAGGAGAATGAAGAGGCAGAAAAGCATGAACATGAAGAGGAAGAAGTGGAATACGATGAGCATGTATGGCTTTCTCTGAGAAATGTAGCGGCAATTACTACTGAAATTTCACAGGCCTTACAGGCAGTTGATTCTCAAAATGCTGCAACATATAAGGCAAATGGTGAGGCATATATTAATAAATTAAATGCTCTTGATGGAGAGTATCAAAAAACTGTAGATGGAGCATCACAAAAGACAATTTTATTTGGAGATAGATTTCCTTTTAGATATATGGTGGATGATTATGGCTTGAATTATTACGCTGCATTTGTTGGATGCTCGGCTGAGACGGAAGCAAGTTTTGAAACAATATCTTTCCTGGCGAAAAAAGTTGATGAACTGGATTTGAAAACTGTTTTGACTATTGAGGGAGATAATCATAAGATTGCCGAGACAATAGTACAAAACACCAAGGATAAGAATCAACAGATTCTGACCATGGATTCAATGCAGGCTACAACATCTGAAGATGTGGCAAATGGTGCTGCTTATTTATCCATAATGGAGCAGAATTTAGAAGTTTTGAAAGAAGCTCTGAAGTAAAGGATTAAGAAGTTATGAAAGGAAATCCAGAGTAAATAATAATAGAATGGAGATAAAACATGGCGCTAATTACTGTAGAAAATCTATCCGTGGGATATGATTCTAATACAATAGTTGAAAATTTAAATTTCACTGTCAATCATGGGGACTATTTATGCATAGTTGGTGAAAATGGTTCTGGTAAATCTACACTTATGAAGACACTTCTTGATTTACAGGATGCTGTGGCAGGTAAAATATCTTTTGGTGATGGACTGAAGAAAAATGAAATAGGATATTTGCCTCAGCAGACTGTAGTTCAGCGGGATTTTCCTGCATCAGTGAAGGGGATTGTGATTTCCGGGTGTCAGTCTAGAATGGGACTGAGACCATTTTACACATCGGCAGAGAAAAAACTTGCAATGAAAAATATGTGCAGGATGGGTATAGATAATCTGAAGGACAGATGTTATAGAGAATTGTCAGGAGGTCAACAACAGCGAGCCCTTCTGGCAAGAGCGCTATGTGCAACAGACAAAGTTCTTCTACTGGATGAACCTGTCTCTGGATTGGATCCGAAAGTGACAGGTGAGATGTATGAGCTGATTCATGAATTAAATCAGGAGGGCGTGACAATTATTATGATTTCCCATGATATAAACGCAGCTATAAAGTATGCTACACATATTCTGCATATAGGAGATGACATTTTCTTTGGGAGTAGAGATGAATATATTATTAGTGATGCCGGCAAAATGTTTGAAATAAATCAAAAGGATGGTGATATAAATGATTGATACTTTATTTTTATATTTTCAATATCCTTTTGTCAGATATGCAATGGTGGTGGGAGTTTTGATTGCTTTGTGTTCGGCTTTGCTGGGAGTAACTCTGGTGCTGAAGAGATTTTCATATATAGGTGATGGATTGTCTCATGTGGCATTTGGAGCAATGGCTATTGCAACAGTGCTTGATATGACCAACCAGATGATTATTATTTTGCCAATTACAATTGCATGTGCAGTGTTGCTTCTAAGAACTGGCCAGAATACTAAAATACAAGGGGATGCTGCTATAGCGATGATTTCAGTTGGAGCATTGGCCTTTGGATATTTGCTTATGAATATATTTTCCACATCCTCGAACCTGTCAGGAGATGTATGCAGTACTTTGTTTGGCTCCACATCTATTCTCACACTTACGGGAAGAGAAGTGTGGCTGTGTGCTATATTGTCCATAGTTGTGTTTGTGATATTTATACTGTTTTATAATAAGATTTTCGCGGTTACATTCGATGAGAATTTTGCAAAAGCTACAGGAATCAAAACCGACATATATAATCTGTTAATAGCTGTAATAATAGCGGTGATAATTGTGCTGGCTATGAATCTGGTAGGATCACTTCTTATTTCTGCCCTTGTTATTTTCCCTGCTATTTCATCTATGAGAATATTTCATAGCTTCAAGATGGTTACAATATCGGCTGCTATTATATCTGTTGTTTGTGCCTGGGTTGGGATAATTATTTCTATTTTGGCAGGTACTCCTGTAGGCTCTACAATTGTGGCTATTGATGCATTGGCATTTGTTATATGTGTTATTGTTGGAAAGTTTAGATGAGGTGATTCATGAGAGAAATTGTGTGGAAGCAAAACGGGTGCACAAAATATTGGAGTAGGCTGGCCTTGATGGTTTTGCTGGTATTGCTAGTACTGTTGCAATGTGGTTGCAGTAACGATGGGCAAGTCTCGGATGTGCAAGGTGAAGCAGAAGAAACAGGGCAGGAAGAAATGCAGGACAAAAATCTGCTGGGAGATAATGGATATGGGGATGTGAATTCAGATGGAAATTCAAATGAGAAGGCTCAGGCTGAGAATGCAATGAGTACTGAAATGGTAGATTTGACTGCTTTGTCTAGCACCATGGTGTATGGAGAAGTGTTCAATATGATGATGCAACCTGAATCCTATATGGGCAAGACTGTGAAAATGAAGGGAGAGTTTGCAGTATATACAGACGAGACAACAGGCAGCAGATATTATACATGTATCATTAAGGATGCCACTGCCTGTTGTGCAAAAGGAATTGAATTTGAACTATCGGGAGATTATAACTATCCAGATGATTACCCGGAAGAAGGGACTACAATAACGGTTCAAGGAATATTTGATGTGTATGAAGAAGGTGGTAAAAGGTTTTGTACTTTGAGAACTGCCACAATGGATATATGATGATTTTGGATAAATATACCATTAAAAATAAGGATTTTTGTGCTAAAAGATGTGACTATAGTATATGAAAATGTGATATAATGCATTATCAGTAAAATTTTATGCATATTGAAAGGAGCTATTATTATGGTAAAAGAAGTGAAAAATGGTGACTTTAGTGTTGTTGAAAGCAGTGCAATTGCTTTGGTTGATTTTAATGCCACTTGGTGTGGCCCTTGTCAGAGAATGGCTCCTATTATAGAAGCTGCATCTGAAGATGAGGCATTTGCAGGAGTTGATTTCTTTGCGGTGGATACAGACGAGAATCCACAGATTGCTCAGAAGTATGGAATTATGAGTATTCCAACTCTTATGATTTTCAAGAATGGTGAGAAGGTAGCCCAGAGTGTTGGAGCTATTGATGAAGATCAGCTTGAGGAGTTTATTTCAGCACAGATTTAATTAGGACTGGTATAGAGTTATGTTTGAAAAGTTAAAAGAGATTAATCTTAATGTAACAATTGGAGCTGTAATAAGTATAGTAATAGGTATAATGCTGCTGGTTTCTCCAGCAGCAATTATTACGATTATTGCCAAAGTTATTGCAGCAGTAATTATATTTTCTGGAGTGGTATTTTTAATATCAGCACTGACAGATTCTACAAAATCAGCTTTGGGTATAACAGTAGCGGTTTTGGTTGCAGTTATTGGTATATGGATGTTTGTTCATCCTGAATTAATTGCAAGTCTTATTCCAATAGCCATGGGTGTACTTCTTGTAGTTCATGGCGTTCAGGATTTTTCATTAGCATTTGACACAAAAGGAAATAAAGGTGACAAATGGTGGCTGGGACTTCTGGCTGGTATTTTGAATATTCTATTGGGAATAGTATGTATCGGCAATGCTTTTGGCATTGTAAAGATTGCTGTGCAGCTGATAGGTATCATGTTAATATATGATGGCTTATCAGATATGCTTATTGTGCACAAAGCAAACAAAGCTGCGAAAGATACAGTTGATTCATCTATTGTATATGAACAGGATGTAGATGAATTCGACGATTTTAAATAAAGATATAAATTTATCAAATGAAGAGGTGGTAGAGTATGCGTCAGATGGAATTTAAAATGGAGAGACAGAATCTCGTTGAGATAGGCCAGGTGTTGCCTGTTGTAGAGAGTAAGCTTCCGAATTCCTACTACTATACTCTGGGCAGAGCATATGCAATGTCTGGTAATTATACTACCTTGGAGAGACTTAAGTCCACAGAGGGTAAGGTTGTTGATATTAAAGAGACGCCAAAGGGGTTCTTTGTGACTGTAGAGTTTGATGAATAAAGAGGAGAGTAATAAGTAATGCGGTATGTTCCGGCTGAACAACTAGAACCAGGGATGGTAATAGGACAAGAAATACATGACAGCATGGGTGTGCTATTGATTCACAGTGGTACCAAACTTACAGGAGACCAGATTACACGTATAGTATATCAGGGTATGCCTGGAGTTTATATTGATGATGAGATATCTCGTGATATTCAAATCAAGGAAGCGGTCAGACCTGAAATCAAGGCTGATGCAGTGAAAGTAGTTCATGAATTTTTTGATAAAATTGGCGATAATTCTAATTTGTCACCTGAAGAGAATTTGATTCAGTTGATGGTGGAAAATGTGGTTAATGATGTCATGGCAGATGAACAGGTGGTTTATAATCTCATTGACATTAGAACCTATGACAGTTATACATATGCTCATTCAGTTCATGTAGGTATTATCTCAGCTATAATTGGTGTGAAGATGAATCTGCCAGAGGATGAGTTAAATGATTTGGTTACAGCAGGATTCCTGCATGACATAGGCAAGGTATATATTAATCCTGATATTTTAAATGCACCTAGAAGATTGACACCGGAAGAAAGAGAAGAGATGATGCAGCATCCTGCAATAGGATATATGCACCTGACAAATGAGTTTCATTTCTCGGAAAGAGTTAATCAGACGGTATTGCAGCACCATGAGTGGTACAATGGACATGGTTATCCTAACAAAGTTAAGGGTAAGGATTTGCTTCTCACTTCGAGAATTCTGCGTGCGGCAGATGTATATGATGCAATGACAACCAAACGTCCATACCATGCGCCATATCTTCCATCGGAAGTTTTGGAATATATCATGGGTAGAAGTGGTTTGGAATTTGATCCAGAGATAGTAGAGATTATGGCTTCTCAATTTGCTATTTATCCTGTTGGATGTGAGGTGGTTCTATCTACCAAGGCTAGAGGCGTTGTTGTGGAAAATCATCCGGGATTTGTAATGAGACCTACAGTTAAATTGCTTGATACAGGAGAGGAAGTTAATCTACGAGATGACCGTATGGCTTATAATATTACAATTACACAGTTAATGATGTAGGAGTGATTATGACAATTCAAGGAAAGAACGGTATTGACGTTATCCTTGCTGAGAGCCTCAAGGAGCTCAGCGAAAGTAGACCGATAGACAAAATAACAATTAAAGAAATAACTGACAAAGCTGGAGTTATCAGACCGACATTTTACAATCATTTTCAGGATAAATATGAACTCTTGGAATGGATTGTAAGGGAAGAGCTGGTGAATCCGGCTTTGCCTTTGATAGACAATGGTTTGGTAAAAGAGGGACTGACTTTCATTTTTACAGCTATGGAGAAAGAGAAGACCTTCTATACCAGAGCGGCCAAGATTGAGGGGCAGAATTCTTTTGCAGAAATGATTTTCATCTGTGCCAAAGAAATGATTCTGGGCCACATGAACGTTGAGGAAGTTCAGGCCAAAGGCAAGTACAGTTGGGTTACACCGGATTTGGTTGCAGAATACTATGCTAAGTCATTGTGCGTAGTAGTTATGCGCTGGGTTGAAAGTGGTATGAAGGTTCCTGCAAATGAGTTTGTAGATGTATTCATGTCTCTTGCCAAAGAACCTTTATTCGGGCTTTTTTAAATGGTTTTTGGTTTTGTTATACAATTGTAGACAAATGTATAAGCTCATGATACAGGAATTTATGTTTGAATATTTATCTGATATTACTTTTTTCATATACTATGATGGCAAGATGTGAAAATTGGAGGAATATATGAGTTGGATTGAAAATATACTGATTATATTGGGAATCAGTTTAGATACATATGCTACCATGGAAGTGGAAGGGGCCATGCTGGCTGAAGTTAAGAAGAAACAGCTGGTTATTACATGTGCTTTGGTCGCTTTGTTACAATTGATTTTTTATTTCGGTGGCTATTTTATATGCTTCGAGTTGGACAAGCATGAATTGATACCACGCAGTTTGGATATAGGATATATTGTTGCGGCAGTAGTGTTTGCCATGCTTGGTATTAGACTTATCGTCAAGGCTATCAAGCGTGAGATTGTACACGAGAAGCGCAAGGACGGATTAAAGGTTCGAGAGTATATCAAGATTGTAGTAGTTACAAGTTTCTATACATTGGTTGCAGGTGGTGCTTGCGGTTTGGTTGAGACTTCAGTAGCTATGATGGCAGTTGTAATTATAGTATTGTCAATTCTGGCAGTTATAGCTGGTATATATACAGGGCTTCATTTCGGAATAGAAACCAAGACAGGCACTTATGTAATAGGCGCAATTGTATTATGGATTGTGGGAGTGGAAGTACTCTTGGTTCATGTATTTGGAATGATTGGATAAACAAATTATTGGATGGATTAATGATTGCATAAATAATTGAATAGATAAATGAGCAAACGAAAAGACCTCTCGCCAATTTGTGGTGAGAGGTTGATTTTTTATTAGCTTCACTCTGTTGAGAAATGCTCTACAACTGCATCCGGATCATCTAATAATTCATTTAAGTGATTGATAATGCTTGTGCCTAATACCAGGTTTAAACTTTCTACATGATCTTTGAGATAACCGATTTTGGAAATTTTGCCAAGGCTCTTGTAGCAGTCTCCCAGCAAAATATAGTTTTGACTTACATCAGTTTTGATTCCAACACCATATTCCAATACAGCTACGGCTTCGTCTATCATATCAGCATTTATTAGAGCAGTAGCATAATCTTTGAGTAGGACTGTAAGTTTGTCGTAGTCATCTCCATATGATGCTACAGTATCTAAGTTGCCAACGCCGTAAGTCTCTTTTAATTCTGTGTTAGTTTTGCCTGTGAGATTTAACATACGATGTGTAGATAACTCACGAAGTTTATTTTCCATTTCCAGAATAGCAGGCTCATTGCTGAAACCAAGTGGAAATTTATCCAAAGGAATGGTAATATATGTAAGGTTATCTAAATCGATTTGAGGAGTAATATTAGCTTGTGCTTCTCTCTCCCAGAAATCGTCTTGCATTTTCTGGACTTTGGCATCAGTTGATTTATAGCGAATGGCCAAAAAGATAACAAAAGCTAAAAATATTGCTAAAAATGGAAATGCCATGATGGCTCCTTTCGTTTTATATATATATAAATTCAACCTGTAGGAGGTCTAATATGTCAAATTATAGAGGTTCTAAAAAAAGACAGAGATTATCAGCAATAATCATAGTTATTGTCATTGCATGTATGGTGGCAACAACCTTGATTGGTGCTTTCATATAAATATACTAAAATGGCAAGTTCACTGTCAATTATATTCGTCTGTTTGCACCTTGAAAAAAACGAGTTTTTTGAAGTAAAATGACAAATGTATTGTTAAAGTGAAAGTTGTTAGATAAAATATATTTTTATATGTAATCAGCATGAGAATAATGCTGGAATGGAGTGACATGAAAACGAGATATTTATCAAAAATATTATGTGGACTGGCAGTGGCAGCAGTTACATTTACATCTGCAACATCTGGTATTGTATATGCAGAGGAAAATGATGTTATTGCAAATGATAGTGATATCAAAGTTACTAACAATGCATCGGATGATGAAGCTAATGTAGAAGAAACAGAGGATGCTGGTGAAACAGAATCCGGAGTTGGCACAAAGCCGGCAGAGTTTGTAGAAAACATGGAAGGAACTATTCCTTCTGGAATATATATTGGTGAGAATGATGCATCTGGTATGAATGCTGAAGATGCTCAGAAGATCGTAGATGATTATTTATCAAAATATGATGATGTGGCTTTTACACTGACAGTTGGTGAAAATTCAATCGAAGCAGATTCTAAGGATTTGGGATTGTGCGCTAGAAACTCAGACGTAGTTGCCAGAGCATTGAACTATGGCAAAGAGGGTAATCCTATTGAGGAATACAAAGCCAGCACTGATTTAGAGAATAATGAGAAAAAGGTATTTGCCCTTTCTCTTACAGCTGATATTGGAACAGCAGCAAGTTATTTGGAGGCGAACAAGGCTGAGTTGGTACAGGAAGCTGTAGACAACACAGTGAAGCGTGTGGACGGTAAGTTCGAGTTCGTAGAAGGTGCTCCAGGCGTTGCTCTTATGAGTGGTAAGTCTGCTATGAAGATTGCAGAATTTGTAGAAGGCAATTGGGATGGCAAGGATGCTTCTCTTGAGATGCTTACTGCAGAGGACAAGCCACAGGGCTCTCGCGAAGAACTTGCACAGATTCAGGATCAGTTATCTGGATTCAGCACAAACTTTGGTACAGTAGACAATGGCCGTACAAGAAATGTTAAGGTTGGTGCAAGCAAGCTTGATGGATTGGTTGTATATCCTGGACAGGTTGTTTCTGTTGCAGATACAATCGGACCTACAACAGAGGAAAATGGATACTTCCTCGCTGGTTCATATGAGAATGGAACAACAGTAGAGACTTATGGTGGCGGAATCTGTCAGGTGTCATCTACTCTGTACAATGCAGTTATCAGAGCAGAATTAGAAGTTGTTACACGTTCAGCTCATTCCATGATAGTAAATTATGTGGAGCCTTCAATGGATGCAGCTATTGCTGATGGAGTGAAGGACTTCCAGTTCAAGAATAACAGTGAGTATCCTATTTATATAGAAGGCTATACATCAGGTGGTAATCTCTTCTTCAATATTTACGGAAAAGAGACAAGACCTGCCAATAGAAAGGTTGAGTTTGTAAGCGAGGTTACATCTCAGGAAGATCCTGAGAAGGAATTCGTTCCAGCTCCTGATCAACCAATTGGATATATTGAGACTACTACTAAGCCACATATTGGTTATACAGCCAGACTCTGGAAGGTTGAATATGTGGATGGGGTTGAAGTAAGCAGAACAGTATTCAACAATAGTAAATATAAACCATCTGCAGAGATTATCTCAGTTGGTGTTATGACAGCAAATGCTGATGCTCAAAATGCAGTTCTAGCAGCAATTGAGTCCAAGGATGAGGTGGCTATTTTGACAGCGGTTGCCAATAACAGCGATGCGGCAATTGCAGCAGCACAACAGGCGGAACAGCAAGCACAGGCAGCACAGCAGGCGGCACAACAGGCAGCACAGGCTGCCCAGAATTCCCAGCCTACAGATCCAAATGCAGCAGCAGGTTCACAGCCAGCAGATTCAGCTGCTCCTGTTACACAATAATGCAGTGGACCCTGACATTTTCATATGTCCTGGGAGTTTACAAATGAATGACTAATGGTCTGATAATGAAATAGAGGCTACCCGTGTATTCGGGTGGCCTTGTAGTGTATTTATTATAGAATGGAAGCAAGCTATGAAAATTGGAAAGATACCAGAGAATATTTTAAAACGATCAGTTATGAAACAGCTACATTATAAGCGAGATGAAGTGCTTATGGGGCCTAGCGTAGGCGAGGATTGTACAGCTGTGAAACTTGCGGAAGATGAGATACTGGTTATGTCTACTGATCCTATAACTGGTACGGCAAATGATATTGGAAATCTGGCTATACAGATTACGGCAAATGATTTGGCTAGCTCAGGAGCAGAACCTTTTGGAGTGATGCTGACCATATTGCTGCCAGATGGCACTCGTGAGATTAAGCTGAAAAATATAATGGAACAGATGGAAGTGGCTTGTGCTGCAGCTCATATTCAGATTATGGGTGGACATACTGAGGTGACTTCAGCAGTTACCAGACCAGTGGTCAATGTGGTTGGAGTTGGCAAGACCAAGGTGGGACGCATGATTTCCACAGCGGGAGCCAAGGCTGGCATGGATATTGTGGTGACCAAGTGGATTGGCATAGAGGGAACTACTATTATTGCCAAGGAGAAGGAAGATGAATTAAAACAACATTTTTCATCTGAATATATAGACGGGGCCAAGGAATTGGATAAATATTTATCCGTAGTGCCGGAAGCTATGATTGCTGTTGAAAATGGTGTGGCTGCCATGCATGATATAACAGAAGGTGGAATATATGGTGCTCTGTGGGAAATGGCTGAAGCTTCAGGAGTTGGTATTGAGGTTGATTTGAAGGCTATTCCTGTGAAGCAGGAGACTATAGAAATATGTGAATATTATGATGTGAATCCATATGGATTAATCTCCAGTGGTTCCATGTTGATGGCGGCAGAGGATGGCGCTAAGCTGGCGGCGGCAATTGAAGCTGGTGGAATCAAAGCGACAGTTATTGGCAAGTTTACTGATTCCAATGATAGAGTGATAGTGAGGGATGAGGATAGAAGATTCTTGGAATCCCCAAAGGCAGATGAATTATATAAGGTTTGTTAACAAAAAGGAGGGTTATATAAATGAGAGAGAAAATTTTGGCACATATTGAGAAGAATAGCAAAATCGACATGGCGGAGTTGGCCTTGGTTTTGAACATGCCGGAAGCTGATATTATGAATGAGCTTGAGGCTATGGAGCAGGAAAATATTATCTGCGGTTATCCTACACTTATTAACTGGGATAAGGTTGGGGTGGAAAAGGTTACTGCTCTTATTGAAGTTAGAGTTACTCCACAGAGAGGAATGGGCTTTGATGTTGTTGCCGAGAGAATATATAACTATCCAGAAGTTGATTCTGTATATCTTATCTCTGGTGGATTTGATCTTATGGTTACTTTGGAAGGACGTACAATCAGAGAGGTATCTTCATTTATATCTGATAAGTTGTCTCCTATGGATACTGTCCTCAGTACCAAGACTAATTTTATTTTGAAGAAGTATAAAGATCACGGTGTTGTTATGGCAGGACCACACAGAGATGAGAGGGAGATGATTTGCTAATGAGAGATCCATTATCTAAAACAATTAAGACCATACAACCATCTGGTATTCGAAAGTTCTTTGACATTGTAAGCGAGATGGAAGATGCTATCTCTCTCGGCGTGGGTGAGCCTGATTTTGATACGCCTTGGCGTGTTCGTGATGAGGCAATTTATTCTCTGGAGAAGGGACGCACATTTTATACTTCAAACGCTGGTTTGAAGGAGTTGAAGGTGGAGATTGCCAATTATCTGGATAGAAGATATGATCTCCATTACGATTATAAAAGCGAGATGCTTATAACAGTAGGAGGAAGTGAGGCTATTGATATAGCTCTCCGTGCTATGCTTGATCCTGGAGATGAAGTTTTGATTCCTCAGCCAAGCTATGTATCTTACCTGCCATGTACTGTTTTGGCAAATGGTACTCCAGTGGTTATTAATCTAAAAGAGGAAAATCAGTTTAGATTGACACCGGAGGAGTTAGAGGCTGCAATTACAGACAAGACCAAGATTCTTATTATGCCTTTCCCAAACAATCCTACGGGAGCTGTAATGGAGAGGGAGGATCTGGAGAAGATTGCAGATGTTGTGAAGAAACACGATCTGTATGTACTCAGTGATGAGATTTATTCAGAACTTACTTATCTGGAACAGCATGTATCAATTGCATCTCTGCCAGGGATGAAGGAGAGAACTGTTCTGATAAATGGTTTCTCAAAATCTCATGCTATGACAGGATGGAGATTGGGATATGCCTGTGCACCTGAGGCGATTATTCAGCAGATGCTCAAGATTCATCAGTTCGCTATTATGTGTGCCCCAACCACCAGCCAGTATGCTGCAGTTGAGGCTATCAAGAACTGTGATGAAGATGTGGCTATGATGAGAGAACAATATGATGCTCGTCGTAGATATTTATTAAAGAGATTTAGAGAGATGGGATTACAGTGCTTTGAACCATTTGGAGCATTTTACATATTCCCATCCATCAAGGAGTTTGGCATGACTTCAGATGAATTTGCCACCAGATTGCTAAAGGAACAGAAGGTGGCAGTAGTGCCTGGAACAGCCTTTGGTGATTGTGGCGAGGGATTCCTGCGAATATCTTATGCCTACTCACTTGAGAATTTAAGAACTGCTCTGGATAGAATTCAGATATTTGTTGATGAGCTTAGAGCAGAACAAGGAAAATAATAATAGAAGGAGACATGTGAAGTGTCGGAGTTAAATATTATATTACATGAGCCTGAAATACCGGCTAATACTGGAAATATTGGTAGAACCTGTGTTGCAACAGGAACAAAATTGCATCTTATAGAGCCGCTTGGCTTTCTGTTAAATGATAAAACAGTAAAGCGTGCTGGCATGGATTATTGGGATAAACTGGAAGTGTATCGATATGATGACTGGAATGATTTCATGGACAAAAATCCTAATGCCAAGATATATTTTGCAACTACCAAAGGAAAGCATGTATATAGCGATGTGAAATTTGAGCCGGATTGCTTCATTATGTTTGGAAAAGAAAGTGCTGGTATTCCTGAGGAGATCCTTGTGGAGCATCCTGAAGAGTGCATCCGTATTCCTATGGTGGGAGACACCAGATCACTGAATTTATCTAATTCCGTAGCTGTTGTATTATATGAAGCTCTTCGTCAGAATGGATTTGACCATATGACTTTAGAAGGCGAGTTGCATCATTTACATTGGTAGGTGGCATATATGAGTTTTATTGAAGCAAAAGATTTGGTACATGAATATATAATGCGGGATGAGGAAGGCAATGTGGAAGGAGTACAGGTGGCGTTGGATCATCTGGACTTAAATGTGGAGCAGGGACAGTTCATTGCAGTGTTAGGACATAATGGTTCCGGTAAATCTACATTTGCCAAGCACTTAAATGCCTTGCTTGTGCCTAGCGAAGGTACTCTGTATGTAGGCGGTATGGATGTAAGTGATGAAAGTCTGACATATGATATTCGTCAGACTGCCGGAATGGTATTTCAGAATCCTGACAATCAGATTATTGCCAGCGTGATACAGGAAGATGTGGGATTTGGTCCTGAAAATATTGGTGTTCCTACTGAGGATATATGGGCCAGAGTGGAGAAGAGTCTCAAGGCTGTAGGCATGTGGGCTTACCGCGAACACTCACCTAATAAGTTGTCAGGTGGACAGAAGCAGAGAGTGGCAATAGCCGGAGTTATGGCTATGGAACCGAAATGTATAATACTTGATGAGCCTACTGCTATGCTTGACCCAGACGGACGCAAGGATGTACTGGCAGCAGTTCATGAGTTGAACAAGACCAAGGGTGTTACCATAATTCTAATCACTCACTACATGGAGGAAGTGGTTGACGCGGATTATGTATATGTAATGGACAAGGGCAAGGTTGTAATGGAAGGAAATCCTACTGGAATATTTTCCCAGGTGGAGACTTTGAAGGAACATCATCTGGATGTACCCCAGATTACAATGCTGGCTCACGAACTGAAACAGGAAGGACTTCCTCTCAAGGATGGTATATTAACCAGAGAGGAACTTATTCAGGAGATAGATAGAATATGTCATTGATTTTAGATAACATTTCACACATATACAGTCAGGGAGATGCCTATGAGAAGAAGGCTCTCGACGGTGTGAGTCTGAAAATTGAAGATGGAGAGTTCATTGGAATAATTGGACATACTGGTTCTGGAAAGTCCACATTAATTCAGCATCTCAATGGATTACTGAAGGCTACTGAGGGAAATATTTATTTCAATGGCCAGGATATATATGATAAGGATTATGATTTAAGAGACCTGAGAATGCAGGTGGGAATGGTATTTCAATATCCGGAACATCAGCTCTTCGATGAGACAGTGTTCAAGGATGTGTGCTTCGGACCTAGAAATCAAGGCTTGCCAGAGAAGGATGTAACCTTGAGAGCTTATGAGGCTTTGAAAAATGTAGGCCTGGATGAGAAATATTATGATGTATCACCTTTTGAATTATCGGGAGGTCAGAAACGTCGAGCTGCAATAGCTGGAGTTATTGCCATGAAGCCACAGGTATTGGTGCTTGATGAGCCTACTGCTGGATTGGACCCGCAGGGTAGAGATGAGATTTTGGATATGATTGCTGAGAATCATCAGAGATATGGCAATACTGTAATTTTAGTATCTCACAGTATGGAAGATGTGGCCAAATATGTGGACCGCATAATTGTAATGGATGATGGACGGGTGCGATTTGACGGTGAGCCAAAGGAAGTCTTCAGACATTATAAGGAGTTAGAAGAGATAGGCTTGGCTGCACCACAGGTTACATATCTGATGCATGATTTAAAGGACGCGGGTTATGCTGTGTCATGCGATGCCACAACAGTGGAGGAAGCCAAGGATGAGATTATGAAAATGCTTGGCAGTAGATAGTGAAATAGTGTGCTCATTACATGGTAAATGTGATGACGCATAACATTAGATTATTTGAGAAGAGAGACTATGTTAAGAGAGATAACTTTAGGTCAATATTATCCAGCGGATTCACCGATTCATAAGCTGGATCCAAGAACCAAATTATTTACCACAATGATATATATAATAAGCATCTTTTGCTTCAAAGGACCCGCAGCTTTTGTTGTAATAACTGTGGCATTGGCTGCGGTTATATACTTAAGCAAGGTGCCATTTTCCTATATGGTTAGAGGCTTGAAGACTATAGTATTCATTCTGATATTTGCTGGTATTCTGAATCTGTTTATGACTCCGGGAAGAGAGTTGGTAAGCTTCTGGAAACTTACAATATCATATGAGGGCGCCAAGAATGCATCCCTTATGTTATTTAGAATGATTTATCTCATAGTAGGTACTTCGGTAATGACATTGACCACCACTCCAAATCAATTGACAGATGGTTTGGAAGCTGCTTTAAAACCTATGAAGAAAATCAAGGTTCCGGTTCACGAGATTGCTATGATGATGTCGATTGCTCTTCGATTTATTCCGATTCTAATTGAGGAGACTGACAAGATTATGAAGGCACAGATGGCCAGAGGAGCTGACTTTGAAAGTGGTGGATTGATCAAGAAGACCAAGGCTATGATTCCACTTTTGGTTCCGCTTTTTGTATCTGCATTTCGCAGGGCAAATGATTTGGCCCTTGCCATGGAGGCCAGATGTTATAGTGGTGGAGAGGGAAGAACCAAGATGCTTCCTTTGAAATATGAGAACAGAGACAGAATTACTTATGTGATTTCTATTGTATATCTGGTAGCAATTTGTGTTCTCAGAAGATTTCCATTTTAACTGGTGGCATTTTCCCTGGCTATAAAGTTTGGGAAAATGCGTAAAGTCAAAATATGAAATAATAGAAAGATTATAGAGCATGAGAGTGAAAATGGTTGTGGCCTATGATGGCACAAATTATTGTGGCTGGCAGATACAGCCCAATGGCATAACAATTGAAGAGGTGCTCAATACACATTTATCCCAGTTGTTGGGAGAGAAAATTGTGGTAAAAGGAGCGTCAAGAACGGACTCTGGTGTTCATTCTATGGGAAATATTGCTTTCTTTGATACCAATACCAGAATGGCTGCGGATAAAATTAGTTTTGCTTTGAATCAGAGATTGCCGGAGGATATTGTGGTGCAATCATCTGAGCAGGTGGATGATGATTGGAATCCTCATAATGTTCATAGTACCAAGGTCTATGAATATAGAATTAGAAATTCCAAGATGCGTATGCCCCTTGATAGACTATATACTTATTTCTATCATTATGATCTGGATGTGGAGGCCATGGACAAGGCGGCGAAGTATCTGGTGGGAGAGCATGATTTTACAAGCTTTGCTTCTGTTAAGTCTCAGGTGAATTCATTTGTGAGAACTCTCTATGATGTGAGTGTGAGTCGGGATGGAGATATAATTACTATACGATGTGAGGGTAATGGATTCTTGTACAATATGGTGAGAATTATTGCAGGCACATTGATTCAGGTTGGATGTCATAAGATTGAACCTGAGAAAATGGTAGAGATTTTGGAGGCAAAGGACAGAGAGGCAGCAGGACCAACAGCGCCGGCAGAAGGACTGATAATGATATCCTGGACAGAGAATTGTTGATAAATATCATTTGAACGAATGATGTTTGTGTATAAATACAAAGATTATCTGGTGAAATGCCAGATTGCCGAGTAAATTGGCTTGACATCATTTGACAGCCATAGTAAAATGGTAGGGCTGATGTAGTGAGTGGGCGTGTGTCTCAATAGCCCCGAGACATCGCTTAGACTATATAAATGCGACGGAATCACGTTTCGGACATTTCGTGTGGAAGTTGCGTAGTTAATGATTAAGGAGGAAAATCCATATGAAGACTTATATGCCAAACCCAGCAGAAGTTGAGAGAAAATGGTATGTAGTAGACGCAGAGGGACAGACACTTGGACGTCTTTGCTCTGAAGTTGCAAAAGTATTAAGAGGTAAGAACAAGGCTATCTTCACACCTCACGCTGATTGCGGTGACTTTGTAATCGTAGTAAACGCTGAGAAGATCAAGGTGACAGGTAAGAAGTTAGATCAGAAGATTTATTATCACCATTCAGATTACGTTGGTGGTATGAAAGAGACAACTTTGAAGGAAATGCTTGCTAAGCATCCTGAAAGAGTTATCGAGCATGCCGTTAAGGGAATGCTTCCAAAGGGACCTTTGGGAAGAGAAATGTACAAGAAGTTATTCGTTTATGCTGGCCCAGATCACAAGCATGCTGCTCAGAAGCCAGAAACATTGACATTTTAATTCGTGAAGGAGGTAAATAACATTGGCTAATACAAAGTATTACGGAACAGGAAGAAGAAAATCATCTGTTGCTAGAGTATATCTTGTACCAGGAACAGGTAAGATTACAATTAATAAAAGAGATATCGATGAGTATCTTGGATTAGAGACACTTAAGGTTGTAGTTCGTCAGCCACTCGTTGCTACTGATACATTAGACAAGTTTGATGTTTTAGTAAACGTTAAGGGTGGTGGATACACAGGACAGGCTGGAGCAATCCGTCATGGTATCGCTAGAGCATTACTTACAGTAGATGCTGAGTACAGACCAACACTTAAGGCTGCTGGATATCTTACAAGAGATCCTCGTATGAAGGAACGTAAGAAGTACGGTTTAAAGGGAGCACGTCGTGCACCACAGTTCAGCAAGAGATAATTGCAACAAATACATCCCTCTGCAATATATGCAGAGGGATTTTTTGTTGCAAAAACCTCGGTTCCCGAGGTTTCCTCTCGGCATAGCCTCGAGGATCTGAGCTAAAAACAGTCCACTGGACTGTTTTTTTACGCTCAGACAGTTCAGCAAGAGATAATAATAGAAAAATGATTAGGTTCAGTTTTTGCAGTTTTACAAAAAATAGATTTTTGATTAGTACGGCATTATGCTGTATCAATCGCACAGTTTTATGTAGATAATTAAAGATTTATATTGATTATTCTTTGTTTTCACTTCATAATGTAAGTATAAAACGCTAAAAAAGCGAATCATGAAAGGATGATAGACATATGATTAGACATGATATGATTGAGCGAGTGGGCTCGGCTTATGTTACCGCTAACATTGAAGGTGGTGAGTATAGCTATGTTCAGGAGGCAGGTTCAAAAGAAGCTTTAGAAAATGCTTTAGGTAAAAGTTTTAATCATTTTAAACTTGATATTCGCTTTGAAGACGATGATTATGTTGTTTTGATTGAAACAAAGCAAAAATTTGTCAAAAAAGATGAGAAGCAGCTTGCTGAGTATTTACAGGAAGAAAGAGTTCTTCACTATGGCAAGAAGATTATCGCTATTCTTGCCAATACAAATGATGACAAGGTTAAAGTGTGGCAGTCATCTATTGACGATGAGCATCTTTTAGAAGATGAAACTGTTCTTGATACAATGGAACATTATAAATCTCTTTTTGCTATAAATAAGCAAAATGACCGTGAAAAGGTTCTCAAGAATACATACTCATTAAATGAAACACTCCATAAGAAAGATATAGATGAACGGCTCCGCAGTCAGTTCGTTGGTACCACTCTGCTTTATATTCGAGATGTTTTAAAGCAAAAAGGTATCACCGTCATCAATGATGAGACAAGACACGAATTAAAAGAATACTGGAAAGGATTGTCTGCTAAACAGATTAGAAGTGGTATCGAAGAAACACTTACAAATCTTCTTGACGGTTCTGATAATAAAGCATTAAAAGTCGAGCTTCTTCAAAAGAATGTTCTGAATGACCAAAAAGTTAAAAGGCTTGAAAATAAAGACTGGCGTGATGTTCTTGATGAAATTGTTGGAAACATTTATAAGTACATCAATACCGATAGTTCTGAAGGGCAAGATATATTAAATCTGTTCTTTATCGCTTTTAATAAATATACAGGAAAAGCTGACAAGAATCAGGCTTTTACTCCTGACCATATCACAAACTTCATGTGCCGTGTGACGGATGTTGATAGAACTAAA
This sequence comes from Lachnospiraceae bacterium, assembly GCA_017634455.1. Classification (GTDB taxonomy): domain Bacteria; phylum Bacillota; class Clostridia; order Lachnospirales; family Lachnospiraceae; genus JAILFK01. Next base: position 39,899 of record JAGBNK010000033.1, on the reverse strand, counting down.
AGAATCTTTGATGGTACCTGTGGTTCTGGTTCTTTCTTGGTTCAAGCTATGGTTTTAGAACTTGCTGATTGTAATCATCAGAAAGCTACCGATGCAGAAAAGAAAGATATGCGTCAAAAGGTTGTGAAAGAGCAAATTTATGGTATCGAGTTAGAAGAAAAAGCTTTTGGTCTTTCGACTACAAACATGCTTATTCATGGTGATGGTAATTCCAACATTTTAAAAGCTAGTCTTTTTAATAGTGAAGACTTTATCCGTAAGGCAAACCCTGACATTATTTTAATGAATCCGCCTTACAATGCAAAGCCTATTACAATCCCAAAAGATTATAAAAAGGATTGGAAAAAAGATTCAAAAGAAGACCCTACAAAAGGTATGGTGTTCTTAAAGTATATTTCAGATGTTATTGCAAGAATGAATGCAGAGCGTTTAGCTGATGGCAAGCGCAAAAAGGAAGTAAAAGTAGCTATTCTTCTTCCTGTATCTGCTGCAATCGGAACAAGCAATTATATATCTTATATGAAGACAGCACTTCTCGAAGAAAATACTCTTGATGCAGTATTTACATTACCTAATGAAATATTCTATCCTGGGGCATCTGCATCTGCTTGCTGTATGGTATTTACACTCGGTAAACCACATGTTAATGCCGATGGTACGGTAAACAAAACTTTCTTTGGATATTACAAAGAAGATGGTCATAAAAAGAAAAAGAATCTTGGTCGTATTGAGCAGTTCGACAAAGATAACAATTCTATTTGGAAGCAAATTGAAGAAAAGTGGCTTGACCTTTATCGCAATAAAACCGTCGAAGATGGCATGTCTGCAATGCAGGCTGTTTCAGGCGATGACGAATGGCTATGCGAAGCCTATATGAAAACTGATTACAGTAAACTATGTGAAGCTGATTTCCAGCAGACGCTTAATAATTTTCTTGCTTATCAGATGAAGGAGGGTAAGATATATGAATCTTAATGTATCTGATTGGAAACCGTTTAAGATTCAACGAACTGAATCACAAAAAGGTTTATTTGAGATTGAAAATTGTAAGTGTGGTAGTGCAGGCGAATTAGATGATGGTTCAGATATTAATTATATCGGAGCAAAGAAATCAGATAATGGCGTAATGCGTTCTGTTTCTTTAGATGGTAATACAAATTTGGTATCTAAGGGTCATGGTATTATGTTCATTTGTGATGGTGAGGGTTCTGTAGGATATACAAATTATATGGATTCTGATTTTATTGGTTCTACAACCACATCTATTGGTTACGATGATGCGTTAACAGAAACCAATGCGATGTTTTTGGTATCTGTTTTAGATAATGAAAAATTCAAATACTCATATGGTAGAAAATATCGTAAGAATTTAATCAATGCTGAAATATATCTTCCTGTTCAGCATAATGCTGATAATTCAATTTTTATTGATGAAACTAAGAAATATTCTGATGAAGGTTATGTTCCTGATTGGCAGTTTATGGAAGATTATATTAAATCGCTTCATCACAAACCTTTGTCTACCCATAACAACAAAAAACAAGTTCCTGATTTAAAAAAGGATAACTGGAAAGAATTTCGATTTGGGGATTTGATAACTGATATTTATAAAGCTAAAGCCATAAACAAAGATGATTTGTCAGAAGCATCAGATTCTAATAATACTATTCGTTATATAACTCGAACAAGCGGTAATAACGGGTGCGAATTACTAGCAGATATAAGAGATATAGATTCTAAATTTATTGAGAAAGCCAATGCTATATCAATTGGAGATACAACAGCTACATGCTTTTACCAAGATGAACCGTTTATAACAGGTGACCATATGGTTGTTGTTAGAGCAGACTCTTGGTTAAATAAATATACAGCCTTCTTTGTTCTTACTCTATTGAATAATGAACAATATAAGTATTCTTATGGTCGAGCATTTTTAATGGACCGAATAAAAGAAACATTGGTCAAGCTTCCAGCAGATACTAACGGAAATCCTGATTGGGAGTTCATGGAAAATTACATAAAATCATTACCATACGGTGACAGATTGGAGGGCTGATTATGGCAAGACCAAAGAAAGATTCGCAAGTCGTCAATTTGAATATAGAGCGTAGCATATATGATAAATTTGTTGAGTTTTGTGATAATACAGGTCTCACAAAGACTGTCGTAGTAGAACGTGCTTTGGAAATGTATATAGATGCTGTGAATGAGAACCCTGAAATACTGATGCAAAAGAAGAAATAATAATTTAAGGGAATCGCAGATTGAGGTTCCCTTTCTTGTTGTGCATTTTTCAAAAAAGCCATTTTATGACTTTTAATAGTCACAAAGTAGTCATATGGTAACGATATGAAGGAACCTTTGAATCTCCTGTTTATATGATTATATAGATGAGGAAGAATAAGTAACACATTTTTAATTTTAAGAGAATACAATATGATTATTAAAACAAATCATTTAACAATACAAACCACATCAGAATCAGAGATGCGAAGCATTATTGAAAAGCAGACAGATTAAGAACTGATAAAAGCGTATAGTGAAAAGCCTCAGGAATGTCTTGCTAATCCGTCATTAGCAGTAAACAGTATCCTGAAGTTTCCTACGTGCGTAGCAGGCAAACATCAAGTTTTCGAAATAGAACTTGAAAAAACGGTAAAATATGGTATTATAGACTCAACAGAGTTGCCAGGTGCGAATAACACTTGGGACCAAGCCGAGCGTTGAGCTTGGCTTTATTACTTTATGGAGATTGTATGGATTTAAAGAAACCTTATACATTAGAAGAACAGATACAAAAGTTAAAAAATCATGGAGTGGTAATATCTGATGATGCATTTGCAAGAAATGTACTTCAGAAAGTCAGTTATTATAGACTTTCGGGATATATGTTGCAATATAGGTTATCAACTGATAGTCATGAGATGATTGAAGGTATTCGTTTTGAAGATATTTACACGGTTTATTGTTTTGACGAAGAAATCAGATCATTGCTTAGACAGTATATTGAAAAAGCAGAATTCTTCTATAAAAATTTGATAGGAAATAAATTTGCGGAACTAAAATGTCAGACGCCACCATATGATCAGCACTATGATGTGAAGAACTATTACGATAAAGTTGGAATTACAAAGACATTGCGGAACTTCACCAAAGAAAAGTCATATTATAAGGATAGTGCAATTGTTAAGCATCATTTCAATAAATATGCTGATAAGATGCCGGTATGGGTTATGCTGGAGCTTATGACTTGTTCAAGTGTTTCTCTGTTCTATCATGCTTTGTATTTATCGGATAAGAATGTGATAGCATCTGAGGTTGGCATAAGCACAGCAACGCTTGAGAATCACCTACATGCGCTATCTGTGCTCAGAAATAAATGTTCTCATGGTGTGCGCTTGTATAATTCTACGATGAATCCCCCAGTAAAGTTCAATAAAAGTTTTTTGAGGAATAACCCGGCAATAAGGAATGATTCTCTGTTTGCGTATATACTTATGCTGATTAAGAGGTTACCTTCTGATGATGAAAGAAAGCAGTTTAGAGATAAGCTTAATCGTATAGTAAAGAAATATGAGAAGGATATAGATCTTAACCTTATAGGATTTCCCAAAAACTATAGGGAACTTATGTATATAAAGAATTTGAAGAATATTACTTAAAGTTGCCACCAGTTGCATACAGTATCCCTGAGCTTCCTTGCGTACGCAGTAGCTAAACAGAAACTCGTCCTAGGAATGCCACAAACACAGCACTTAGGACATTGAAAAAGTTCTCAAAGAGATAATTCGAGAGAATATTCCAAAACAGAAACAAGCCCCGAAAACATTATTTTCGGGGCTTTCTTCATGCCTAAAAGGCTATAAAAATAAATAAGAAAAGGCAAAAGAAAAGGATGGTATCTGCGTTTGGCAGAATACCGTCCTTTAAATATATTATATACAAATGAGATTATGAAGGTGATTGTAATTTGGCAATGAGAGCGTCCTTGAGGACTTTCGAGTAGTTGATACCGAGATTCTCGCATGCAGTATTAAGCCATGCAGGAATGCTCAAAGTTTTTTTAACAGCCTTGTCATCGTATGCACGAGCGTATTCATCAAGGTTTACGCATACCATATTGACAAGAGCGTGTTCGTCATTTTTTTCAACTGCCTCCAAAGTAGATGGCGCAGGAAGTGCATCACCATCACGCAAGGAGGTAAAGAGGTATTGACCACAAGCCTCTTGTGCCATAGCAAAGGCATCGGCAAGGCTATCTCCGTATGTGGCTAGGTTGTTAAGGTCGGGGAATATAACGGAATATTGTCCGTCATCCTCCGGATAGAATATAGCAGGATAAATATAGTTCATTTTGAATCTCCTTTTTTTAGATGACAGGTTTCATTTGTATTGTTTACTTCTTACAAGTATACAATACTACGTATTATACGTATTATCAATGGTAAATACGTAAAAAAAATTATAAAATCAGTGTGAAATCAAGAGAGAAAATACATGTAACAAACTGGTAACTAACAAAACGATTAAAAAATGGGAAAATAGGCATCCGGAACTATGCAAGAGATAATCGCTGAAAATGTAGAATTCTACAATTTTGTTGATTATGATAAAATGTAGTGATGTAATGTAATTGATAAAAATTGAGGAAAACTCTCAAATTGATTTTGAGAGAAAATGTGATAGACCATTAACAGGAAGAGGATATGAAGGATCGGGTAAAAGACTTAATTGACAAATTAAATAGGGAACATAGTTTGGCCAGAGAAGAGTTTGTATATCTTATAGAGAATCAAAGTGAAGAGGCGCAAACATATGCAGCGGATTTGGCAGCTAAAACCACTCTTGAGATTTATGGAGACAAAGTCTATGTGAGAGGTCTTATTGAATTTACGAATTACTGTAAAAATAACTGCTTCTATTGCGGGATTCGGGCGGGAAATACTGGAGTGTCCAGATATAGACTTACTGCGGATGAAATCTGTGAGTGTGCTGATGAGGGCTATGAGTTAGGATTTAGAACCTTTGTATTACAGGGGGGAGAGGATCCTTATTATACAGACGATATTATCTGCCATATCATATCAGAGATTAAGAGACGCCATCAGGATTGTGCTATTACTCTTTCTATAGGAGAGAAATCGAAGGATTCTTATAAAGCCTATAGGGATGCAGGCGCAGACAGGTATCTGCTGCGACATGAGACTGCCACAGTAGAGCATTATAATAGATTACATCCTGACAATATATCAGCCGAACATAGATATCAATGCCTGAGGGATTTAAAGGAATTAGGCTATCAGACGGGAGCTGGCTTTATGGTTGGCTCGCCATTTCAGACTTCAGAAAACCTGGCGGATGATTTGTTATTCATCAAGGATTTGGAACCTGCTATGGTGGGAATAGGACCATTTATCCCGGCGGCAGGAACACCATTTGCCAATGAGAAACCTGGAACTTTGGAACAGACTTTATATCTCCTCAGTCTGATTAGACTTTTGCTTCCAGAAGTATTGCTTCCGGCAACAACTGCCCTTGGAACTATTCATCCACTTGGACGAGAGCTGGGACTTGAGGCGGGAGCCAATGTGCTTATGCCGAACCTGTCTCCTAAAGCGGTTCGAGATAAATACAAGTTATATGATAATAAGATATGTACCGGCGAGGAAGCTGCAGAATGTGTGAATTGCCTTGAAAACAGGGTGAAATCAGTGGGGCGTCGTATCGTTGTAGATCGCGGGGATAATATTGCTTTTTGTGATTAGCAATTTTTTCCTATATAAGTATGCGCCAAATGAGTTGGGTTGTTATATAATAGATATAACTAATTTGAATTTTAGGTTGAAGACAATATTTATGTGTAGTTAGAAGGGATAGAAGAAATGTACAATGTTAAATCTTTAAAAGCAGAGGAGTTTATTGATAATCAGGAGATATTAGATTCACTGGCATATGCAGATGCCAACAAGGAAAATGTTGAACTCATTGATTCAATTATAGCCAAGGCCAAGGAATGCAAGGGCTTAAGTCACAGAGAAGCATCAGTGCTTCTGGCTTGCAATATTCCAGAGAAGAATGAAGAGATATTTAAACTGGCAGAGGAGATTAAGAAGGAATTCTATGGAAATAGAATCGTGCTTTTCGCACCTCTTTATCTGTCTAATTATTGTATAAATGGATGCACCTATTGCCCATATCATGGCAAGAATAAATCTATACCTAGAGTGAAACTTACTCAGGAGCAGATTCGCCAGGAGGTTATTGCTTTGCAGGATATGGGACACAAGAGACTGGCTATTGAAGCTGGAGAGGATCCTGTAAATAATCCTATAGAATATATTTTGGAGTCTATCAAGACCATTTATTCTATTAAGCATAAAAACGGAGCTATTCGTAGAGTTAATGTAAATATAGCTGCAACTACAGTGGAGAACTATCGCAAACTTCACGAGGCTGGAATTGGAACTTATATCTTGTTCCAGGAGACATATCACAAGGAATCTTATGAGCAGCTTCATCCAACAGGACCAAAGCATGATTATGCATATCATACAGAGGCAATGGATCGTGCCATGGAAGGTGGCATTGACGATGTAGGACTTGGAGTTTTATTTGGCCTTGATAAATATCGTTATGAATTTGCCGGACTTCTAATGCATGCGGAGCACTTAGAGGCAGTTCATGGTGTAGGACCTCATACAATTTCTGTTCCTAGATTATGTCCTGCGGATGATATTGATGTAAATGAATTTGATAATACAATCAGTGATGATATATTTGCCAAGATTGTAGCCTGCATTAGAATTGCAGTGCCATACACTGGCATGATTGTATCTACAAGAGAGTCTCAGAAGACTCGCGAGAGAGTACTTCATTTGGGAATCTCGCAGATTTCGGGCGGATCTAGAACTTCTGTAGGTGGATATACAACAGAGGAGAGACCTGAGGATACAACGCAGTTTGATGTATCAGACAGAAGAAGCCTGGATGAAGTTATGAAATGGCTTATTGATATGGATTATGTGCCATCATTCTGTACAGCTTGCTACCGTGAGGGTAGAACTGGTGATAGATTTATGGCTCTCTGCAAAGCTAAGCAGATTCAGAACTGCTGTTTGCCAAATGCCCTTATGACTTTGAAGGAGTATTTGGAGGATTATGCTTCTGAGGAGACCAAGGAAGCAGGCCTTAAACTTATTGAGAAAAATATACCTGATGTAACCAATCCGGTAGCCAGAGAGACACTTACTACTAGATTGAAAAAGATTGAAGAAGGGGAGCGCGACTTCCGCTTCTAACAGGCTGACATATATAGCAAAACATGCCATGGGGGAACTTCATATGAATCAGAATCTAGAGAGAACGCATATATCATTTTTTGGAAAGAGAAATGCAGGTAAATCAAGTCTGGTAAATGCATTTACCGGGCAGGATTTGTCTATTGTATCAGATGTGCTTGGCACTACCACGGATCCTGTGCGCAAAACTATGGAGTTGCTGCCATTGGGACCTGTGGTAATTATAGATACACCGGGAATTGATGACGAGGGTGTCCTGGGGGAAGAGCGTGTAAAGAGGGCTCAGAGAATTCTCGATGAGACAGATATTGCTATTCTGGTAGTGGATGGAGACAAGGACTCAGTGGATCAGGAGATGATTGATATCTTCAAAGAACGAGAGATTCCTTATATAGTAGCTTATAATAAGTCGGATATAAATTATAAGAAATATGTATCTGAGAGTTTTAACATAAATGACAGAAAACCAATTGATGCTGTCATTGGGATAGATGGTATTCAGGTTAGTGCCAAAACTGGAGAGGGAGTCCACGAGCTGAAGGAAAAATGTGCTCACATTGTGGCTAAGCGGGTGAACAGACCGCTTATATCTGATCTGGTAAATGCCGGTGATGTTATAGTTCTTGTGGTTCCAATTGATTCAGCTGCGCCAAAGGGTAGATTGATTCTGCCACAGCAGATGGTATTGAGAGATGCGCTGGATCATGGCGTGATTCCTGTAACTGTTAGAGAATCAGAATTAGAAGATGCGCTATATAAGCTTGCAGTGACACCTAAGTTGGTTATTACAGACAGCCAGGTATTTGGCAAGGTGAGCCAGATTGTAGATGATGATATTCCACTAACATCATTTTCCATAATAATGGCCAGATTTAAAGGAAACTTAGATCAGGCTGTGAAGGGAGCTCACAAAATTGATGAGTTGGAAGAAGGAGCCCGAGTTCTTATCAGTGAGGGCTGCACTCATCATAGACAGTGTGGAGACATCGGTAGTGTTAAATTACCGGCGCTTCTTAAGAAATATACAGGCAAGACTGTAGAGATTGAACTTACATCAGGTCGGGAGTTTCCGACAGATTTATCAAAATATCAATTAGTAATTCACTGTGGTGGATGTATGCTTGGGGAGACGGAGATGCTGTCGCGATATGCATATGCTGGAAATGCAGATGTATCTATGACCAATTATGGTATAGCTATTGCACACATGAATGGCATATTGGATAGAAGCGTGGCACCATTTGCGTAGGGGAGCGTTGCCAGGGGGCAATGCATGTAGGAGATGAGATATGAAAAAGAGAGATTATACATGGATGTATCGGATACTATTGATAATAGGTTTCCTTGGGATAGTAGTCGGTATATTGATGGTTCATTCGCAATTTAAGAAGTTGAGGGATGAAGAGTCCGCAGGTGGTTCGGGTTCATCCTTTGGCATATATGATGAGTATCCTTTTGATAAGAAGGTTTTAGTTATCAGTTCATATTCTACTACCTATTCTATTGTACCTGATGAGGAAGATGGTATATACAACACTTTGAAAGAAGCTGGAATAGGTTACGAAGTGGAATATATGAATTCTAAGGAACTGGGAAATTTGGATTCTCATCGAGAGACTTTCTATAATTCTCTGAAAGAACATCTGGATTATCATAAGCAGATTGGTCAGGAGTTCTCTGCCATTATGGCAGGGGATGATGACGCTCTGCATTTCTGTATGGATTACAAATCTGAATTATTCCCAGATTTACCAATTGTCTTCTATGGTGTAAATGATATCGATTATGCTGTGGAATGTGCTAAAGAACAAAATGTAACTGGTAGTATAGAAAGGACATATCTGAAAGAGACTGTGGAAATGGCTATTGAGCTGGAGCCGAAGGCAGACAAGCTGATTATGATTCATGATGCTACTAATACGGGTATGGGTGACTGGAAGAATATGCAGGATTTAGCACAGGATTATCCGGATTATGAGATTTCAGATATAAATACCAGTGAACTTACAAAAGAAGAATTTATTGATATTATTAGCCATATGGATGAAAACGCTATTGTTGTTGGCGGCGCATGTATAGTGGATAAAGCTGGTGAATTTATGTCACAGGATGAGATTACATCCGCTATAGCTAAGTATGCCAATGTACCTGTGTTTACTATCTATATATATGGTATTGGAGATGGGTATACTGCAGGTGACGCAATGCACATGAGAGGATGTGGACAGCGTGCGGCAAAAATGATTGTTGATGTGTTGAATAATGGGGTAGATATAGATGAAATTCCTCTTGATAAGGAAGGTATGCACCAAGTGTCATATGATCAGGAGATGATGGATAAATTTAATCTTCATTTTAAATATTTACCTAAAAATGCCAGAGTTGTAAATCAGACTTCACCTAGCACACAATATAGCTATATGATTATGCCTGTAATAATAATAGTTGGCTCAATGATACTGATTATGGCTCTATTTTACATAGAACAGCGCAGAACTATGAAACATTTAGCCCGAGAGAAAGCTGCTGAGGCTGCCAGGGAGGAGAAGGACAGATTCCTTTTAAATATTTCTCACGATATTCGTACTCCTATGAATGCTATTGTGGGCTATACTGAAATGGCCAAGAAAAATGTAGATGATCGTGAAAAGGTTATTGATTGCATGAACAAGGTGGCAACCTCCGGGGAGTACATGCTTAATATGTTAAATGATATACTGGAAATTGCCAGGTTTGACAGTGGTAAGATGGAAATCAGCATAGTGCCATTTGATATAAGAGATGTGAAAAAAGAATTATATATAATGCTTGAGGAAATGGCATCTAAGAAAAATCTGGAGTTTACCATAGAGGATGGGGATATAGAGCATGATTATGTATATGGAGATAAGTTACATCTAAATCAGATTGTAATGAATCTGCTGACCAATGCTATAAAATATACCAAGCCAGGGGGTAAGGTAACTGGAATTATAGAAGAAATAAAGCTTGATTCTAGCGAGTATGGCAAATACAAAATTACCATTCAGGATAATGGAATGGGTATGTCCAAGGAATTCCAGCGACATATATTTGATATGTTTGCAAGAGAGAAAAATACTACTGCTAGTGGTATACAGGGAACTGGCCTTGGAATGAGTATTGTGAAGCGCCTTGTAGATGCCATGAATGGTGAGATAGATATAGATAGCGAAGTGGGACATGGAACTACAATTACTGTTATAATACCTCTTCGTCTAGCAGATAGTGTATATGAGGATGGAATTGCCAGCAACGATGCTATTGATCTGTCGAGAATGAATGTGCTTCTTGTTGAGGATAATGAACTTAACCGTGAGATTGCCAATGAATTCCTAAAGGAATATGGTTTTAATGTGGAGACTGCCAATGATGGAGCTGAGGCTGTAGATATGGTATTGAAGCATAAGGGCGGATCATATGATTTTGTATTGATGGATATTCAGATGCCATATATGAATGGATATGTTGCCACATCTGCCATTCGAGGACTGACGGATCAGACCAAGGCCAATGTGCCTATTATTGCAATGACTGCCAATGCTTTTGATGAGGATAAGCAGAGAGCTATGTTATCGGGAATGAATGCTCATTTGGCTAAGCCCCTTAATATGGATTTGCTGATTGAAGTTGTAAATAATGTATTACAAAATGTTAAATACAGGGTGGACTGCGTAGCATTTAACAAGTTTAAAGAGAAATATACCAGTCTGGGTTGCCAGTGTGGTTATTTCATATATAGTGCAAATGATGATGGTCGAATCATGTATGCTGATGAACAGGTGTTGGATATATATAACTGCGATGACAGAGAACAGTTCATGAAGCTTACCAGAGGAATATTTGATGGTATGATATATGAGGATGATTTATATGAAGTGTCACAGATTATAAGCAAGCTTAATGAAGATGAATGTGGAAGCAACCAGATGACATATCGAATACATAACAAGGATGGCAGAATCAAAATTGTAAATGAGATAAGAAGTAAAGTATATATGGATTCTGAAATGGTATACTATTGCTACATAGCAGATGTAACTAAGCGAAAAGGATTAGAATAATCTTCACATAAACTTCAGATTGGAAACATTTGTAAATCACATTGCCCTTTTATTATTTATGTATCAAATGAATACATGAATTTTAGGAGGGCAATTTATATGAAATTTAAATATTTAAAACAAAAGATTTTAACAGGATTAATGGTTGCAGCAATAATGGCAGCAGTATTTACCGGTTGCAAGTCCAATAATGATTCAACAGATACAACTGAGGTGGTTGCTGAAGAGACTGCCACTGAAGCAGATGATGCTGAATCTGATGAAATTTATTCTGACAGAGATATGGAACAAAGTCCTGATCTTACAGATGCCAAGTATATTGAGGTTGCAGATGGAGAGGATATTAATCTGACAGAAGAAGGAATATATGTTATTAGCGGAGATGCTACCGATGTGACCATCAATGTGGAAAATGAAGAGGCCAAGATTCAAATCGTGCTCGATGGAGTTTCAATAACCAATACTGACAGTCCGGCTATCTATGTAAAGGCAGCAGATAAAGTGTTTGTCACAACAACAGAGGGCAGTGAAAATAATCTGGAAGTGACAGGAGAGTATGTAATTGATGGTGAAGAAAATCTGGATGCAGTAATTTATTCCAAGGATGATTTGACATTGAATGGTTTAGGCACTATCAATATTACATCTGCTCAGGGAAATGGAATCTCTGGTAAGGATGATGTGGTTGTTACTGGAGGTACATATAATATAAATGCTGGCAAGCATGGCATTGAGGCCAACGATTTGATGGCAATTTGTGGCGGAACATTTACTATAAATGCAACGAAGGACGGTTTGCAGTCGGCAGCGACTTTGCAGATTGATGGTGGAACTTATGATATAAGCGCTGCAGAGGCTATTGAGGCGACTGAAATTATAATTAATGATGGCAAGATTGATATTGAAGCAAGCGATGACGGTATTAATGCTTCTCAAAAAACAGAAAATATGGATGTGTCTGTTACAATAAATGGCGGTGAAACTACAATTACCATGGGCCAGGGTGATACAGATGCAATTGATGCCAATGGCTCTATTACAATAAATGGTGGTACTCTTGAGATAAGTGCAAATTCACCTTTTGACTACGATGGAACAGGTGAGTTGAATGGCGGAACAGTTATAGTTAATGGCGAGACTGTAACAGAGCTGACTAATCAGATGATGGGAGGCGACATGGGCGGATTCGCTGGAGGTAATGCTCAGGGCTTTACAGGTGAGATGCCAAGTGATGGAACTATGCCTACGGCACCGACTGATGGTACTATGCCTACAGCACCGACTGATGGTGGTATGAGAGGTAAGATGAATATGCAACAGCAGGGAACTGTTGAAACACAATAGACGGATGACTTACTTATAGATAATCTTCTGACTAGAGTTGAAAAAACAATATATATCAAAAATGGCGGTTCTTGTATCAAAGGGGCCGCTTTTTTGTTATAATACGATTAACATGGGACTAGTTTTTGATTGACATAATAAGGGATGATAGTTATTTCTTTTTGGGAGTTATAAGTATGAACCAATCATTGGATAAAAGAGACGAGAAAATAATTCAGGTAGTACTATTTTTTATAGTACTTAGTTTTGTTGTAGGCATATTTGTTCAACTTGCTATTCATATCAAAGCTTTTGAATATAATCCGGACAATACAGAAGGATATGTAGAATATACGGAGAAAGATTATACTTGGCGTCTTGTAGATGATTTGAATGCGCCACAAAATAAGTATTCTGAAATTACATTTACCATCGATCCAAATCTGGAAAAAGATACAGATTTGATATTCTATACACTGCACTCTGGAGCAACTGTCTATATTGATGGCAAGTTGATGTATATATACAATCGCTCTAGAGATACTCAATCAATTAAAACCCCTGGTAATAAGTGGCATACTTTGCAAATTGATTCTTCAATGGCTGGAAAGAAAGTGAAGATATTGATAATTCCAACATATAAGTTTCATGTGAACAATAGGCCGATTCTGTATATGGGCAATCCGGTTGATGTATATGCTCATGCTATATGGCTTCAGGGCGGACAGTTTATGTGTGCAGTTGTATCATTTGTTGTTGGAATTATATTTGTTATATTTAACTTCGTAACTCGCAGATTAAATGAGGCAATTGGCAATGGTCTGGCTAAATTAGGAATATTTGCAATTCTGGTTGCAGTATGGAAAATGACTGATTTAAAGCTATTGTATATTACAACAACTCATCCCGTGGCTTTGTCATATGTAGCTTTGATATCTGTAATATTACTGCCAAATCAGTTTATGTATTATGAGCTGGATCTGTTCAAGACGGATAAGAAGAGATATTTAAATATACTTATGCTAATAGATGTTGGCGCGTTGGTTTATACTTTTGTAATGCAATTTATGGGTATAGCGGATATACGAGAGACCTTGTACATACATCATATTATTATTGTGGCAGTTATTATAGTAAGTATATATCTGGGGATTGTGGAAGCCCAGGAGTTTGGCTTGAGCAAGAATCTGAAGGTAGCAGGTATATGTGTATTAATATGTGAAGTTGGTGTGGCTAGTGACATGCTCTTGTTCTATATAAGAGTTGGTAGCCTAGCCACTTCCTTTGGCATGATTGGATTCCTTATATATATTTTGGTGCTTGGTGCTAGAAATGGCAGAGAGATACAGGATTATATTGAACTTGGCAAGAGTGCTGATAAGTATCGCCGAATGGCTCAGTTTGATGAGCTGACTGGAGTTGGTAATCGACTGGGGTTGACCAATAAATTAAATGAATATGGTTTTAAGCCTGGAGAATACGCCTTCTTTATGTTTGATTTGAATGATTTGAAGGGTACGAATGATAGTTTTGGTCATGATACAGGTGACAGATATATTGTGACAGCGGTGGATATTTTGAAAAAAGTATTTACTGATACAAGTCTGATTTTCAGAATGGGTGGAGATGAGTTTATGGTTCTTCTTCGTGGAGCAACTGATGAAGTCTGTATTGAGTGCCTGAAAAAAATTGAGGAGTTGGCAGTAGAGCATAACAAGAGTGAGGATATTAAATACACAATAGCAATAGCTGGTGGATATGCTTTTTTTGATTGCGATAAGGATGCTGATGTACATGATACTATGAAGCGTGCTGATAGAAATATGTACATTAATAAGTATCGAATGAAGGGTAAATATATATAGCAAAAAAATGATATATTTTTATTCACAAGTGTGTATTTTTGGGTGATATAAACACGAATTTCGCCAATAGATGCGTAGATTGGACACAATCTGCACATTTTGTCTTTTTTCGCGACTATTGTCAATTTTTTAACGCAAAAATATTGACAATTTCTTGATTCGCAGAGTAATATAATCATATAGTATGCCCCCTGGGGGGTTATAAGATAACATGTCAAAGTATTTATAATTAATAAAAGGAGCAAAATTATGGCAAAGAGACAAGAATTACCATACGCGTTGGATCCTAATCGTCTTATGACAGATCCAATCGGCGACTTCGTTCCAGATTCAATGAAGAACGATGAACCAATCCGTGAGAAGATTGTAGAGCTCGGTACACTTATTACTGACCGTGCTGCAGTTAAGCTTGGTAAGCACAAGCTTACAAAGGAAGACCCAGAGTACTGGGGACTTGCAGGTTTGCTTACAGATGAGCAGGCTGAAATCTGTATTCGTATGAAGAAGAGAGAGCCAAAGACATTCGAAGAGATGTGTGCTCTTAACCCTGAGTACACACCAGAAGATTTGCAGAAGCAGTTAGACTACCTTTCATGGTCTGGTGTAATTGAGTGGAACTATGAGAATGACAGACATGAACTTCAGTATGTACTTCCAATGTATGTACCAGGTTCTGCTGAATTCACAAACATGAATGCCAAGGTTTTGGAGGAGCATCCAGAGATGGGTCACTTCTTCGAGAGAATGACACGTATTCCACTTGAGGGATTAACTCATATGGTTCCACCAGGAGGCGCTGGAATCGGAATGCATGTAATTCCTGTTGAGAAGGCTATTGAATTAGAGAATCATGTATCTGACCTTGAGAGAATCTCATACTGGTTAGATAAGTATGAAGGTAAATATGCAGCTTCACCATGTTCTTGCCGTCGTTCACGTAAGACATACGGCGAGGGATGTGCAGACGATCCAGAAGGATGGTGTGTAGCTGTTGGTGATATGGCTGACTATGTTGTTCAGACAAACAAAGATGGTCGTTATATCACAAAGGAAGAAGCTCTTGATATTATGAGACAGGGTGAGGAAAATGGTTTCGTTCATCAGATTACAAATATCGATGGACAGGACAAGATCTTCGCTATCTGTAACTGTAATGTAAACGTATGTTATGCACTTCGTACATCACAGTTATTCAATACACCAAATATGTCTCGTTCAGCATATCGTGCTCATGTTGAGTCTGAGAAGTGTGTGGCTTGTGGACGTTGTGTAGAATACTGCCCAGCAGGTGCTCTTACACTTGGACAGAAGCTTTGCAAGGCTGATGGAACTAAGATGCAGTATCCTAAGATGCCATTACCATCAGACAGACCTTGGGGAACACATATGTGGACTGAGGATTATAGAAATATTAACCGTATCAACACTTATGAGTCAGGTACAGCTCCATGTAAGTCTGCATGTCCTGCACACGTTGCAGTACAGGGTTACTTGAAGATGGCTTCTGAGGGTAGATACACAGAGGCTCTTGCTCTTATCAAGAAGAACAATCCACTTCCAGCAATTTGTGGTCACGTATGTAATCGTCGTTGTGAGGACGCATGTACTCGTGGAACAATTGATGAGGCAATTGCTATTGATGAAGTTAAGAAATTCATTGCTATGAAGGATCTTAACGCAGAAACAAGATTTATTCCTAAGAAGGTTATTCCTTCACAGGATCCAGAGTTCTTTGCTAAGCACAAGATCGCTATTATCGGTGGTGGTCCAGCAGGTATCTCATGTGCATACTACTTAGCAGAGAGAGGATACAAGCCAACAATCTTCGAGAAGAATAAGCAGATGGGTGGTATGGTAACATACGGTATCCCTTCATTCGTACTTGAGAAGAATGTAGTTAAGGCTGAAATCGACATCCTTCAGGAGATGGGCGTTGAGTTCAAGAATGGCGTTGAAGTTGGTAAGGATGTAACAATTAAGGAACTACGTGAGCAGGGCTACGAAGCATTCTACATTGCAATCGGATGCCAGGGCGGACGTAAGGTTGGAGTACCTGGAGAAGACGCAGAAGGCGTTATGACAGGTGTTGACTTCCTTCATATTACAACAGATGATGAGAACTACAAGCTTAATGGTGATACAGTTGTAATCGGTGGTGGTAACGTAGCTATCGATGTATCTCGTTCAGCTGTTAGATGTGGATCTCCAAAGATTTCTCAGGTTTCACTTGAGACAAGAGATATCATGCCAGCACTTCCAGAGGAAATTGAGACTGCTGAGTCAGAAGGAATTGAATTCCATGGCGGATGGGGTCCAAAGGAAATCCTTACAGAGAACGGCAAGGTTACAGGAATCGTATTCAAGAAGTGTACTCAGGTTAAGAATGCTGAGGGTAGATTTGATCCACAGTACGATGAGAATGAGACAATGACAATTCCATGTAGCAATGTATTGTTATCAGTTGGTCAGGCAACTGTTTGGGGAGACCTCCTCAAGGATGACAATGTAGAATTTAGAGGACCAGCTCCAGTAGCTGACAAGGTTACATACCAGACAACAGTTGAAGATATCTTCGTTGGTGGTGATATGCTTACAGGACCTAGATTTGCTATCGATGCAATCGCTCAGGGTAAGGAAGCTGCTATCTCAATTCATAGATTTGTACAGCCAGGAAGCTCACTTACAATTGGTCGTGATCCAAATTACTTCGTTGAGCTTGATAAGGATGATATCAAGGTTGAGAATTATGACAACACAGGACGTCAGCGTCCAGGAACAAATGCTGCAATCGGTAAGGATTCATTCCGTGATGCTAAGCTTGTATTTACAGAGGAGCAGGTTAAGAAAGAGACAGCTCGTTGCTTAAGCTGTGGTAAGACTGTAGTAGATGAGAACAAGTGTGTAGGTTGTGGTATCTGTACAACTAAGTGTGGATTCGATGCTATTCACCTTAAGAGAGATCTTCCAGAGTGCACAACAATGCGTCGTTCAGAAGACAAGCTTAAGTATGTTCTTCCAAATGGTGCTAAGCAGAAAATCAAGGTTACATTCGCTCCAAAGAAGCAGGAGTATATGGAGTAATCTGATTTAACGAGGGAAGTATTTAATATACAGATTATTGGATGAGCTCGCTAGAAATAGCGGGCTCATTTTTTTGTGTTATAATTGAAGAGATAATTAAAGTGATAGAACCAATAAGATTTGTAGTTTTTTAGGGTATAGATGGAGAGATTATGAATTTAGTATTGTTGTCTAGTGTTGCACATCATAGAGTGTTTCATTTTATGCCGGGATATAGCTGGGGCGAGATTATTTACAATTTTATAGCGGTTTATCTCATGTTCACATTTTTCCTGACAGCATACTCCATTATCAGGATGTATATATTGGAGAGTAAATGCACGGGATATAAATATGGTCGCAAGAGATTGAAAGAATTGCAGTCGGCAGGGCGTCTGAGACAGGTTCCTCTGTATACTATGGAGGAGATAAATGATAATAAAAATCTGGCTGTAGTTCGCCTGTCGGTTTTTATGAGTGATTGTCCAGAAAAGAAGAAGTATGCAATCGTACTTCCGGGTGGAGGATATGCTCATTGCATGACATATCAGGAAGGATATCCTGTAGCTGCCAAGTTAAATGATATGGGATATACTGCATTTGTCTTGGAGTACAGGACACGTTTTCATTGTTCTCCATATGCACCTATGGAAGATTTGTCTAGGGCCATCAAGCATATAGAAGAACATGCATCTGATTACAATGTGGAAACAAAAGGTTATGCTCTGTTTGGATTTTCTGCCGGAGGAAATCTGGCAGGGGTTTATGGCAGTCATTATCATGGATATGATGATTAT
The DNA here is from genome assembly GCA_017634455.1 of Lachnospiraceae bacterium. Lineage (GTDB taxonomy): Bacteria > Bacillota > Clostridia > Lachnospirales > Lachnospiraceae > JAILFK01. The sequence continues at coordinate 21,474 of JAGBNK010000033.1, read as the reverse complement.
GGTACCACCAAGCCAGGTGCTCTTATAATGGGATATCCATGGAGCAATATCACCCATTGGAAAGATCATCCTTATTGGAATATATGGAAAGGATTGATGGGAGCATGGCTCTCTGAGCGTGGACTTATATATATGTTTGGATTGTTTCCATCCAAAGAGAAGATGGATTCCTTATGTGTACAAAATCTGGTTGAAGAAGATTATGTGCCGACTTATATTTTCAATGGTGGTTGGGATGTGCTTGTTCCTGCTTCTCATCATGCGGAAGTGCTGGTTAATTCTCTTGAGAGTCAGGGAGTGCCGCATAAATATCGTAAATACTTTGGCCTGCCCCATGGTATAGGCTTAGCCCTTGGAACAAGAGCAGAAAAATGGATAGATGAAGCTGTTAGCTTCTGGGAAGAAAATACAAATTAATGGATTTTATTTTATAGCGCTTATTTAGATAAAATAGGCGCTTTTTTATGCTCTTGAAAATATATACAAAAAAATTTTAACAATATAGCAAAATGAGTGGATTTGAATAACCAGACGGTAGTATTCAGGTGGCTGAGGAACAACAGTATATACATTGAGGCATTGATATTTGAACAAGACTAAATAATGCACAAAACATGAACTGAATTTTTGTTAAATAATACTTGAACATTTTGAGGCTGAAAAACGTCTATATATTATAACGATTATTTGGGAGGTGGTTTTATTTATTAGAGATGATTAAAAGGATTGATGTAACAATAAATAGCTTTGATTTAGGAGGACAATTATGGGTATTGTGACAAGCTCACTATTAGGTAGAGTGCTTTTGCTTGCTGGAGTGATTATATCTATGGTTTGTAGTTTGACTGGGAAAAAGTTATTGATGCATGCAATTGTCTATTCTGGGCTATTATTGAGTTCAATATATGAACTTATATTTGTAATAGTAGATATTACTAATGACTTAATTGATTTTGAAAGAATCAAACCCATTTGTTGGATTGTCGCAGTAATGATTATGCCAGCTGTAGCGCTTGCTTTAGAAAAGTATAAATCAAATAAATTGTGGAAAGTATCATTTACATTACTTGGATTATATGGAGTAATTGAACTGGTGGTTATGATGATACAGGGAAATTATTGGAATGTGTTGTATTTTATATTTATTGCTTTTCATGTGTTTTGCTGCGTGGATAAAGGGGACATAGGTGTTTAAATTATCCTAGTATATGCGGAGAGGAGGGATTAATTTCTTAGAGCTTTGAGGATAGTAGAGAATATAAGTAAATGAAATGGAGGAAATTGTAAATGAAGAATAAAAAAGTAATAATGATAATGTCGTTGGTACTTATGTTTGTATGTTTTTGGGGGAATACTTATGTTGAAGCTGGAAATATTAAGAACAGTGAGATATCATTAAAATTAGATAATTCCTATCATAAAAAAATTATACAGGAAGGAAACTATAATATTGATGGGAAAGGGCATTTATTTATTCAAAATAAAGATGAATTGTCGGAACAATATGTTGAAGAGATAGTAAGAGTTAATCAATTGGTTGATATGGGCGTTGGTTATTTTAATGAGTCGGGAGAATTTGTTTCGTTTGATTCTGAGGATGTTGAAAGAAATGTTTACAATTATGATAAACAGGTAAAAAATAATGAATGTAATATTGAATTGGATGCTACATATCCGAGGCTAAATGCATATAGTATAGCTTTGCAAAATAAGAATTATATTTCTGGTACATTACAAGCACTAGCTGCAGTTGATCCAAGTACTGCTTATGCAACAACTGTTGCTATTTGGGTTGCTAAGGTGAAAGAAGGTGGTGATTGGGACTATAAGAATAGAAATGGATATGCACCATATTATAAAAAGTGGAATGCGTATCAAAAAAATATATCTGCAATTCGAACATCAGAGTGGTTTGGAAATTATAATTATGGCTTTACTGGCAAAGTTTTGTTCTCACAGGAAGCGTTGCTAAGAGGTGGTGACGCGGTGAGTTATGCAAAAAATAGAGCAAAAGATACACCGGATGATAAAAGAGCAATAGTACAAGGATTTTATGAATCTTGAGGTATAAGCTATGAATAAGATTCGAAAACTATTAATTGTAAATATAGAAGCTATAATAACATCTCTGTTAATATGGGTCATTGTGCAGAGCTTTTTGATAAAAATGTTAATGAGCGTTGGCATCGTGGGAACAGTGATTAGAATTATTACATTAGTTGGAATAATTGCCTGCATTGTATTATTTGGAAATAAGTATTGGCAGGGAAGCAAGATGCAATATGTTATTATATTTATGGATGCGATTTATACAGTATTATTTATAAACATATTCCGGAATGCAATGCAGAGATTTTATATTTCATCTCATGAAGACAGTGCTGTAGATGGATTGTTGATAATTTTTTGGTTGGCTGTGTGCTTTGTTGTTATTTCCATTACATTGTTAATTTCAAGAGAAAAGTTTGTTGAAGATTAGATAAAAAAATTCCACCCAACCATGATGGAAGGGTGGAATCTTTTTGAGGTTTAATATGAAAAAAATTAATTCATGCTTTGGTATACTTCACATATTAGTTTGACACAGCCATCTTCACCTAAGGTGCCACTGTCGAGGCTGAGGTCATAGTTTCTGTAATCGCCCCAGTTTTTATCAGTGTAATATTTATAATAAGTCTTTCTTTGCTTATCCTTCTTAGCGAGACGCTTTTCAATATTTACATCTTTGATGTCACCGTATCGCTCTAATACGCGCTCTTTTCTGTGAGTGTAGTCAGAATGAATAAATACATTGAGAGATTTAACATCCTCTTTGCGAAGAATGTAGTCTGCGCAACGACCAACGATTACACATGGACCTTTGGCTGCACAATCTAAGATTACTTTCTTCTGCGCGATAAATATTGTGTCCTGTGGACTTTGGAAATATACTGCACTGGCTGCTGATATATCAAGCCATTTGCTCGCAGATGAAGAATATTCCCCCTGATCTTCAATGACTTCCTTGGCATAGCCACACTCTTCAGCAACTTTTGTGACGATTTCTCCGTCATAGAAAGGTATGCCTAATTCTTTTGCAACTTTTTCTCCGATACTGTGGCCACCACTACCGAATTCTCTGCTTATAGTTATTACTGGATACATAATCATCCCTCCTTTTAAGCACGTAGATTAGTTTGAATATTTATATATTAATAATAAATTATCTGAACATAAGTGTCAAAGAAATAAGCCTGTATTTATAGGTTTTTTATAATAGAAGCCTTGGTGGAAATGATATATAATGATTGTAGGAAATTTATCAATCGTAAATATTTGTGCCGGAGGTGAAGTTATCGGATTATAAGGGGTATTTAAAATATAGGTATTTATTAAAAGTATAATAGTATTAAATTTAGGAGGGGGTGACAAATGAATACGGCTTTGATTTTTGTTATTGTAATTGTAGCATTGGCAATATTTGTTCCGGCTATAGTTATTGCAGTATCAGACTGGGATTATAAGCGCCAGCTTGCAGGAACTGTTCCAGAGAGAAAATGGGATGGAGATATTGCATCGGCAGATTCTACAGACGGCATTGTTAATGGGGAAAATGTAATGCAGAGTCTTGAACGCGAGACGAATGTTGCTGAAATGAAATTAAAAGGCGGTCAGAATATATTAGGACCAATGTGATAGAAAACTGACCGAAGTTAATCTGAAGTGGTGTAGTTAAAAAGTTCTGGATGAATTAGGATAAATGTAATTGGATTTAGAAGAGACGGTTTTGAATGAATCGTCTCTTTTTTAGTGCATGGAATTATAAAGAAAAGTTTATTATTTTTTTACCTGAAATTCACTTACTCATCATATAAAAGAATTATAATAGATGAGTATTGTGGAGGGACAACTATGGTTGAGAAAATGAAAAATATTAATGTAACAAAACAGAAAATAAATTATGCGAAGATTGTGAAAACTACATCTGATGATATGTTAGATGCAAATAGTGTAGATTCTATAGCTGATGAGATGTTGGATGCAAATAGTGTAGAAACTATTTCTACTGAGGCCGAGGAGACGATTGAAGTATATGAGCTCATGCCTACCAACGCTACAATAATAGATGACATGAAAGTGATCGCCGATTTGAATGAGGAGTTCTCACATACAATGGAACCAATCCTGCGTATGTATCATGCGGCGATGAATACAACCGAGAGCAGATTAAATGTTATAAAAGATGAGTTTAAATATCGAGGCTTGAGAAATCCGATTCATCATATAGATACCAGATTGAAATCCATGAAGAGTATATTGGGCAAACTGGAGAAGAAAGATCTAAGCTTGTCTCTGTCTGAGGCCTGCAACAATATATATGATATAGCGGGTATTAGAGTTGTGTGCCCTTACATAAAAGATGTATACTTGATAAAAGAGCGAATTGAGGCACAAGATGATATTCATGTAATGGAGGTAAAGGATTATATTGCAAATCCTAAGCCGAATGGTTATAGAAGCTTACATATGATAATTCGTGTTCCAGTATATTTCATGAACAAGAAACAGATGGTTCCTGTTGAATTACAAATTAGAACAGAGGCTATGGATATGTGGGCCAGCCTGGAACATGATATCAAATATAAGTCGCTGTATACAGATATCGGGGTGGATTTCTCTGGTGAATTGTTAGAATGCAGTAAGCTTATATATCAGGCGGAATCCAAGATGGAGTATATGAACAATTTGCTCGAAGGCTGATAGTGCCATTGATAGATGTGCATATTGCAATAATAGATAAGAGAGCGATTATTATAAATGAAAATTAATGAGAGATATAAGGGCATAATATATATAATACTGGCGGCAATCGGATTCGCTTTTATGAATCTGTTTGTGAAGACAGCGGGAGATTTACCTACATTTCAAAAAGCATTTTTTAGAAATTTTGTGGCGATGTTTTTTGCTGTAGGTGTTATGCTTAAGCAGAAGATTTCTTTTAGAATTCCACAGGGGACTTTTAAATATTTATTCATGAGATCCTTTGCGGGTACTATTGGAATCTTTTGTAATTTCTATGCAATATCAAAACTGTATATAGCGGATGCATCTATGCTTAATAAACTATCGCCATTTTTTGCGATTCTATTCTCGTTTTTGATTATGGGGGAGAAGATTAAGCCTTATCAATTAATGTGTGTGATTACCGCATTTGTGGGGGCATTATTTATTTTGAAACCGGGAATGAACGGGTTCGACACATTTCCTGCTATTATTGGATTGATGGGTGGACTTGGTGCAGGACTTGCATATACCAATGTAAGACTTGCCAGCACTCATGGAGCGCCGGGACCGTTGATTGTATTTTTCTTTTCAGCTTTTTCATGCCTGAGTTCAGTTCCATTTATGATATATCATTACGAACCAATGAGCATAATGCAATTACTATCACTTATGGGAGCTGGATTATCAGCGACTTTAGGACAATTTTCAATTACAGCAGCCTATTCCCATGCTCCAGCGGCGGAAATCTCGGTATATGATTATACTCAGATAATATTTGCGACGATGCTTGGAATGATTTTCCTGGGAGAAATGCCGGATGTATACAGTTATATTGGATATGTCATTATCTGTGGCGCGGGAATTGTGATGTTTTTGATTAAGAGGAGGCAGATAAAGCTTGAAGGGTGAAATAATATCTGCCGCGGCTACCAAAATAGGTGGAAATAGATGAAAAGGTAGCCGCCGCGGCTGGAATGAGTGAGTAAAGAGGCTGCCGCGACTACCAAAAAGAGCTAAAATAGATGAAAAGGTAGCCGCCGCGGCTACCAAAAAACGAGTAAATGGTCAGATATGGGGGAGGACAAGTGATGAAATATAATAAGTTGCTGTTTTTTGTTTATACTTTTCTTGATGTGCTATATATGATTTTGATGACAGTAATCGCTTTTACAGGTGGAGCGAGTGAAAGTGATTTATTATTTGCAATTAGGTTTGTGGGAGTTTTTTCGTGGATATTATTAATATATGAACTTTTTTATTTCATATATAGGATCAAGGTTCTATACCGAAAGTCGAAGCATAGAAGCGTATGGTCAGGACTTATGATAGCTTTGATTGTGTTGGTTGTGTTAAATAATATTGCAGCCATAGCGGCGTCATCCATTGGATCGGCAATGGCAACGCTTGCTAATATATTGGCCTTAATCACATGGATTTATGATATTAAGTTGATATTTCTCGACGATTAGAAATAATATTGCCAAAAGAAGATGCACAAAGTTGTGCATCTTTTTTTATTAGGTGACTTGAAGAAAATATGTACATTTTATATAATTAATTAAACTGATTAATTAAATGCGGAAGGGGTATATATGTTTAATATTGAAAATGTATTGGGCATGGAAGTATGTGTCGCATGGGGTGAGAACGACTTTACAATGTCTAGAGGAAGCTTTAAATATAAGCAGAGAATCGGCAAGAAAACTAAGCTTCAATTAACCAAAAAGACTGCTGTGGAAAATGGTTTTGAGCTTGAGTATACAGGTGGCGATGAGAGATGTGTATTTGTAGTTACTGAAGTTGACGGCAAGCTTCGTCTCGAATCAAAGTTTGCAAATACTAATGACATGAATCGTTATTGGTTGACATTTGCGGCTAATCCAGCAGAGCATATCTATGGTTGTGGCGAGACATATTCTGAGTTTGATTTGAAGGGTCAGAATGTGAGAGTGTGGGTTGCAGAGCATCAGAATGCTGCTCGTATTTCCAAGAAGATTATCAAGGATACACTTCGTGGTAAGCGTCCAGAGAAGACATTGCCATTTGATAAATATGAGTCATATTATGCTCAGCCTACATTTGTATCAAGCGATAAATATTATGTACATTGTGATATCAATGCATACAGCGAATTCGACTTCACCAAGGCTGATAAGATGACATTATATTTTCAGGAGCCACCAGTGATTATAAGTGAGTCAGCGGATTCTTTTGAAGATTTATCAGAGAAAGAAACTGAGCTTCTGGGGCGCCAGGTTGCACTTCCTGAATGGCTGTACGAGGGTGGAATTATTGCTATGCAGGACTGGATCGTCGATGGCAAAGATACCAAGGAAGGCTTCGATGGCTGTGGAAATATTGATAGAAAGCTTGCGAAACTTGATGAGGCTGGTGTCAAGGTAAATGGTGTATGGTGTCAGGACTGGTGCGGATGCCGTTGCACAGGATTTGGATACCAGGTTATGTGGAATTGGCGCTATGATGAGAAGCAGTACGCAAATCTGCCAGACAAGATTAAAGAGTGGAATGCTCGCGGAGTGAAGTTCCTGGGATATATAAATCCATTTATCGCATTGGAAAAGGATATATATGAAGAGGCCAAGGCGAAGGGATATTGTGTCAAAGATAAAGAGGGAAATGATTATCTGGTTACAATTACAACATTCCCGGCAGCTATGGTGGATTTCACAAATCCTGAGGCTTATGAATGGTACAAGAATTTAATTAAGAAAAATATGATTGGTATCGGAATGGGAGGCTGGATGGCTGACTTCGGAGAATATTTACCAATCGATGCAGTGTTATATAGCGGCGAGGATGCAGCTGAGCTTCATAACAGATGGCCTGCTATTTGGGCAAAACTTAACAGAGAAGCTATTGAGGAAAGCGGTAAGCTCGGCGAGGTATTCTTCTTTACAAGAGCTGGACATACAGAGACAATAAAGTATTCTACCATGATGTGGACGGGTGATCAGCATGTAGATTGGTCAGTGGATGATGGTATGCCATCTGTAATTCCGGCTACATTGTCATTGGCAATGAGCGGATATGGAATCACTCATTCAGATGTCGGTGGATATACAACTATCATGAACATGACTCGAAGCAAGGAGTTGCTCCTTCGTTGGACAGAGATGAATGCATTCTCTCCAATATTTAGAAGTCATGAGGGCAACCAGCCATCACGAGATGTACAGTTGTGTGATGATGATGAGCTACTGGCACAGCTTGCCAGATTTACACAGATTCATGTGGGCCTTACAGGCTATATCAAGAGTTTGGTGAAGAAGCAAAATGATAAGGGAACACCTGTTATGTTACCTTTGTTTTACTACTATGATGAGGACGCTGCTTATACTGAGAAGAGCGAGTATCTATTTGGTAGAGATATGCTTGTGGCACCAATTCTCAAGGAGAAGGCTACAAGTCGTCAGGTTTATCTTCCTAGAGATAGATGGATTCATCTGTTTACCGGTCAGGAGTATACAGGTGGCAAATATACAATAGATGCGCCAATCGGTCAGCCACCGATATTTGTGAGAGCGGACAGTGACATGTATGACGAGATAATGGCAGCAGCTGGCAGATAAAAATGATGAGATCATGTCAGCAGTTGCCAGATAAATAAGTGATGAGATTATGTCAGTGGTTGGCAGATAAATAAGTGATAAGATCATGTCGGAAGTTGCCAGATAATAAGTCAGCAATTATAGATTATATGTTGGAAAATGATATGGCTGGTTTCTAAATGCCGGCGAAATAAAGTAATGACCCTGTGAGATGATTCGTGTCAAATATTAGAGGCATGTGACCACCAGCGGGATTATATAAAATAATAAAAGGTATTTTTAGGAGGAAAGAAAAATGAAATATTTCTTGGACAGTGCAAAGATTAATGAGATTAGAGAGGCTTATGATACATTCGGAATTGATGGTGTTACAACAAACCCAAATCACATTATGTTGTCAGGCAAGCCTTTCAAGGAAGTTTTGAAGGAAATGATCGAGTTCGTACAGGAGAAGGACATTGTAGGTTATGAGAAGTTCCCTATTTCTGTAGAAATCAATCCACATCTTGATGACAAGGACGAGATGGTGAAGATGGGTAAGGAAATCTCTGATATGTGCCCTAACTTCGTAATTAAGATTCCTTGTACAGAGGCAGGTATTGCTGCAGCAAGAGAGCTTGAGAAGATGGGTGTTAGAACAAATGTAACCCTTGTATTCTCACCTTCACAGGCAATTCTTCCAGCAAAGAATGGCTCACTTTTTGTATCACCATTTATCGGATGGAAAGAGAACTCTGGAGAAGATTGCGTACAGTACATTCAGGATATTGTAGATATCTACGCTAACTATGGTTATGAGACAGAAATCATCTGTGCTGCTGTAAGAAATGGTAAGCAGTTTGTAGATTGCGCAGTAGCTGGAGCTGATATTGTGACAGCTGGTCTTCAGGTTTACAAGGACAGTATGTATCATCCATTTACAGATTATGGAATGAAGAAGTTCCAGAATGCCTGGGACAATACTGTTACTGACTAATAGTCTGCTGCGACCTAAGGCAGAACAGAATCTCTCAGGGCCTTCCCCCCGGCTTACTACATGTAAGCCTAAGGGGAAGAACCCTTCGTCTATTCTGCCTAAGGTTGCAGCTGCTTTAACGTAATAGTAGCAACCGCCTTAGAAGCAGTAGACGCAGGCGTGTCCTCTTAAGGCGTCACATATAGTGCGCCGTAGAGGGCCGCCGAGAGATTCTGCTGCATCTTAGGCGGTTGCGGAAACACGAAAAACCACAGAAACATATAGAAGGAGTATAGCGATGAAAATCGGATTTGTAGGATTAGGAATCATGGGTGAATCCATGTGTGAAAATATTGTAAAGAAGCATGATGACGAGGTATATGTATTTGACTTCGTTCAGGCACAGGTTGATAAGCTTGTGGCAGTTGGAGCCAAGGCTTGCACAAGCTCTAGAGAAGTGGCAGAAAATGTAGATGTATTTATCTCAATGGTGCCAAAGTCTGAGCACAGCCGTGCAGTATATGATGAAGTTGTAACAGTTGCAAGAGAAGGACTTACATGCATCGACATGAGTACAATTGATCCATCAGTATCTGTTGAGATTTCAAAGATGATTAAGGCCAGGGGCGCACAGTTTATTGACGCTCCAGTTGTTAAGAGTAAACCAGCCGCTATTGCAGGTAAGCTTGGTATCTATGTAGGTGGTGATGAGGCTACATTTGAAGCTATGAAGCCAATCCTTCTCTACATGGGTGAGAATGTAATCAGAATGGGTGACAATGGTAAGGGTCTTGTTATGAAGATTTGTCACAACGCTCTTGTATCACAGATTCAGAATGGTGTAAATGAGACATCAACACTTGCTGCTGCAAATGGTATCGATATCCTCACATTTGCTGAGGCAATCTCTTATGGCGGTGGCCAGAACTTCTACCTTGATTCTAAGAAGGAAGTTATCAATAACAACGATTTTACAACAGCATTTTCAATTGAAAATGAGTACAAGGATGTAAACATCTGCATGAACCTGGCAAAGGAATGCAATGTGAAGATGCCTGGAGAGGAAAATGCTCTCAATGTATACCAGAAGGCTATGGATGCCGGCTATGGTAAGGAAGATTTCAGTGCAACAGTAAAGGTTGTTAGAGATTTATAAGAAATATTTTACAGAGAGGTTTATATAATGGATGTTTTAGAACATTTAAACCAGGTAAATGATGTGGAAATCAAATCAGTATATGATGATGAATTCGCCAGCTTCGGCCGGGTCCTATCGGGATATGATTTCACTGATATGATTTCTTATATGAGAGATAACACAGATATTCCGGAAAATGGAAATGTATATGTGGCATCAGTGGAGGAACTGGAGAGATTTCCTGTGACTAAGCAGATGCGTGATACCATCTATGGTGGCATGGATATTCAGGTTGGATATTGTAATGGAAGAAATAATACCTACAACGGATTTGAATATCACAAGGGCAGTGAGATAAATGTGGCTGTATGCGACTTCATGCTGGTGCTTGGCCATAGCTATGAAATCAGAAATAATAGCTATGATATTTCACAGGCTACGGTTTTCTTTGTTCCGGAAGGAACTGCCATTGAGATGTATCAGACTACACTTCATCTGTCTCCGCTTCGAGTAAGTGATGAGGGATTTAGAGGAGTGGTTGTGCTTCCGAGAGGAACCAATACATCTCTTAGTGATGAGGAAAAGGCTGCAAGAGATGCAATTATTGCAGCTGCTGAGGATGGCGCCTCAGATTGTGAGGCAAAGTTATTGCTTCAGAGAAACAAATGGGTTATTGCCCATCCTGAGAGAGAACCCCTTATAAAGCAGGGGGCTCATCCTGGAGTGACTGGTGAGAACAAGGAATTGTTTTACTAGCATTTAAAATATCATTTTCTATAGAAATAAGTAGTGAATGAGTGGTTAGAATAGAAAGAGAGATTAGAAATGAGTAAATTTCAAGTAGCTTACGTTCCTATTGGAGTGCCAACATTCCATTTGGAAAGTGCACAGAAGGAATTTGATAAATCAGTAGAATTATTGAAAAGTATAACAGAGGATGTGGCTGTTCCATCAGAGATGCTTCTGTCAATCGATAAGTTGGATGCATTTCTTGATGAGATTGAGCCAAGCCTCATTGTGCTTCAGAATATTACATTTGCCAACGCTGCATACGCCAGCGAGGTGCTTCACAAATTCAAGAATACACCAATTCTGTTGTGGACACTTAGAGAGCCGGTAATTGATGGAGGCAGACTTCGTCTCAACTCTCTCACAGGTGCTTATTCTGCGGCAAATGCAATCAAAGCATTTCGCAAGGAGCCTGTAGAATATATCTTTGGTGGAGCTACAGAGGACAAGGTAATTGCCAAGGTCACAGCTACAGTGAAGGCTGCCAAGTTGAAATATGACATGAGCAATATGAAGATGGCTGCAGTTGGTCATACTCCACAAGGCTTTGGATTTGGTAGAGCTCTTGACGCAGAGATGCTTGAGACCTTTGGTGTGCGCCTAGAGTCTATTGAAGCCAGAGAGCTTATAGATGTGGCAAAGTCATATAGCGATGAAGATTTAGAGGAATATTTATCAGATGCATCTAACAAGATGGTTGGTTTGGAAAATACTCTTGAGAATAATCGCAAGGACTTCGCAAGATTATATCGTGCATATAAGGAGTATGTGGTAAATAATAATATTGGTGCTTTGGCATCACGCTGTTGGCCTGATTTCTTTACAGCATTTGGTACACCAGTGTGCGCTGCCCTTGCTATGTTAAATGATTTGGGAGTTGCAGCCAGCTGTGAAGCTGATACATATGGCGCGCTGTCTATGTACATGGGAATGCAGCTTACTGACGCACCTACATTTTTTGGAGATCCAGTGTCTATGGATGAAGGTGAGAATACAATTACTTTCTGGCATTGCGGTACAGCAGCTTGCTCACTTGCAAGACAGGATACTGGTGCCAGGGTTGATGTACATTGCAATCGTAAGATTGGTCCAACTCTTGATTTTGGATGCAAGGCAGCACCTGCTGTTACAATCTTTAGAGTGGGTAAGGACAGCGAAGGTAAGTTCAGAATCTTCATTGCGACAGGTGAAGCTTTGGACAAGCCAAAGCAGTTTAATGGTACATCTCTTGTGGTGAAGACTGATGCATCGGCAGAAAAGATTGTATATGAGACAGTTGAGGCTGGATGGGAGCCACATTTTGTGGTAGCATATGGAGATGTGGCTGCGGAACTTGAAATCCTGGCTCACATGTATAATATTGAGGTACAGAAGTACTAGGAAACTCTAATTATTAGGAGGTCTCATGACAAAGCAAACAGGTTCGAATATGGAGACGGTTCGCAAGAGCAATCGTTTTGCCATTTTGAAATATTTAAATGATAATGGCCCTACATCCCGCAAGGATTTGGCGGCTGCCATTGGATTGACTCCAGCGGCAGTCACTATGATTTGCAACAATCTCCTTGAGGAGGGCGTGGTGACAGAAACAGGTGTCAGTGAGTCCCAGGGCAAAGCTGGCCGCCGTCAGATATACCTGGATTTGGTGAGAGATGCTGCGTATATTATTTCTGTCAATATCGAGACAGAGGATACCACAGTGGCAATGTGTGATATACAGGGTGATGTTGTATGTAATCAGGTATTATCTACTGATATTCATATTGGGCCAACAGAATTTCTGGGCCAGATTGCAGACGTGGTTGATAATATTTTGAAAGAGGCAGGACGCAAGGCGAAAAAGGTTGTTGCCATAAGTGTAGGCGTGCCTGGAATCGTAGACGAGAAGGCCGGAATCGCCAGAAGTGCATATGGAGTCTGGGAAGAGGAAGTGGATGTGAAGAGCTTCCTTGAAACGAGATTTGATTATGAAATCTGCGTTACAAACAATGTGTCAGCATTTGCCATGGCAGAACAGTTATACGGTATGGGCAGAGGCCACGAGAATCTCATGATTATTAAGTGGGGGCCTGGTGTAGGATGTGCCATGATTATTGATCAGCATATCTATGAAGGTCGACATGGCAAGGCGGCGGAACTTGGACATTTTATCGTGGACAAGGATGGCGCAAAATGTAATTGTGGCAGACGAGGCTGCCTGGAAACCAAGATTAGTTATCAGGCTCTTCAGAAGGTGGCTAAGTTTGAAATGGAAGACTTTGGTAAATGTTATTCTAATTCGAAGGCTGCAACCAGAGATAAATTTGACGAGGCCATTGATTTATTTGCCAGAACTATAGTGAATTCGGCGACTATTATGGCGCCTAATAGAATAGTTCTTGCAGGAATGATGTTTGAGGATGAGTCCGTGAGACAGAAGATGATTGAGTGTTGTGCCGGCTATGATTCACATTTTACAGATAATCGAATTGTATATTCTCAGCTTGCCAGCAAGGAGAAATATATCGGTCCTGTGGCGGCTTATGTATTGAGATTTTATTTTACATAAAATATGGAAAATGTGAGAGCAAATAACAAATAAAATATTAACCTCTTAGGTGTTGATTTACTTTCTATAAATGTTAGAATTGTTATTAGGTAACAAATACAAGAAATTGTAAACAAACATCTAGGAGGTTATTTTATGGGAGTTATTATTTTCTTAATTGTACTTGTTGTTATTTTGATTTTAGGCATTAAGATCGTGCCACAGCAGCATGCATATGTAATTGAGCGTCTTGGTAAATATAAGAAGACAATTACAGCTGGTTTAAATATTATCATTCCAGTTATTGATAAGGTTCGTGTAAATGTTAATTTAAAAGAGCAGGTTGCAGATTTTCCACCACAGCCGGTTATCACAAAGGATAATGTAACAATGCAGATTGATACAGTTGTATATTTCAAGATTGTAGATCCAGCTGCATATGCATATGGTGTTGAGAATCCAATTATGGCTATCGAAAACCTGACTGCTACAACATTGAGAAACATTATCGGTGATATGGAACTCGATGAAACTCTTACATCAAGAGATAAGGTAAACGCCCAGTTGTGTGCAATCATTGATGAGGCAACAGATCCATGGGGAATTAAGATTAACCGTGTTGAATTGAAGAACATCATGCCACCAAAGGCTATTCAGGAATCAATGGAGAAGCAGATGAAGGCTGAGCGTGAGAGACGTGAGCAGATCTTGATTGCAGAAGGTGAGAAGAAGTCTGCAGTCCTCAAGGCAGAAGGTGAGAAGGAGTCAGCTGTACTTCGTGCAGAGGCTGCTTATGTTGCTACTGTTAAGGAAGCTGAGGCTCATGCTGAGTCAATTAGACTTCATAAAGAAGCTGAGGCAAATGGTGTTGTTATGATGAAGCAGGCTGAGGCAGAAGGTATTGCTAAGCTGAAGGAAGCTGGTATGAGCACAGATCAGATTGTAAAGCTTCGTTCTCTCAATGCATTGGAGACAGCTTCAAAGGGACAGGCTACCAAGATTATTATTCCTTCAGACATCCAAAGCGTAGCTGGATTTGTAGAAGGTGTTAAGGAAAGCTTATAAATAATTCTTATTATTGTGATATTTCTTATAGAATTATTTTGCGAGATGTATATAATATTAAGAGGTTATTTTATATATTAGGAGTAAATATTAATGGAAAATTTTAAAGATGTTGAAAATGTAACAATAATTGACCATCCCCTTATCAAGCACAAGATTACAAAGCTTCGTGATAAGAGTACTGGTACAAATGAGTTCAGAACTTTGGTAGAAGAGATTGCTATGCTTATGGGATATGAAGCACTTCGCGATCTTCCTACAGAGGATATTGAAGTTGAGACTCCAATCGAGACAAGCATGCAGCCAGTTATTGCAGGAAAGAAGATGGCTGTTGTTCCAATTCTTCGTGCAGGTCTTGGTATGGTTAGTGGAATTTTGAATTTGGTTCCTACTGCTAAGGTTGGACATATTGGTTTATATAGAGATCCTGATACACATGAGCCTCATGAGTATTATTGCAAATTGCCTGAGCCAATCGAGCTCCGTCAGATTGTAGTAGTTGATCCTATGCTTGCTACAGGTGGTTCTGGAGTAGATGCAGTATCTATGATCAAGGAGCACGGCGGTAAGAAGATTAAATTCATGTGCATTATTGCTGCACCAGAAGGATTGAAGAAGTTGCATGAAGCACATCCTGATATTCAGATTTATGTTGGTTCACTTGATCGTGAGTTAAATGAGAATGCATATATCTGCCCAGGACTTGGAGATGCAGGAGACAGAATCTTCGGTACAAAGTAATTATAATATGATAAATATTTATATATCGGATGACATTTATGATGTTGTCCGATATATTTTTATATCAGTATCAGAGCACTGATGGGTTGTTAATATTGTATATAGCGATATATGAATTTGGAGTATGAGATAAAAGGGTTAAATAAATATTAGAAAGAGAAGTATGGGATGAAGAACAACATAATATTGATAGGAATGCCGGGAGTAGGAAAGAGTACATCAGGAGTTATATTGGCCAAGGTTTTGAATTATGATTTTCTGGATTCGGATTTGGTGATTCAGAAGAAAATGGGGAAGCGCCTCAAGGATATAATTGCAGAATCTGGTGTTGATGGTTTCAATGAGATTGAGGATAGAATTAATTCTGAAATCGAAGTAACCAATACTGTGGTTGCCACAGGCGGCAGTGCTGTGTACGGTGGAAATGCTATGAAGCATTTCGCGGAGATTGGTACAATATGTTATCTGAAAATTGGCTTTGATCATCTTGATAAAAGACTTGGCGACCTAGATGAAAGAGGTGTGGTTCATAAAGAGGGACAGACCTTGAGAGATATATATGATGAGAGATGTAAGCTATATGAGAAATATGCTGATGTTACAATTGAATTGGATGGTTTGACTGTAGCGGAAACAGTAGATGCTATGATTACAGCGTATAGTAAAAAATTAAATGATAAATAAAACACTGTCTTAATTTTGTCATAGTTTGGTTGATATAATGTTTTCATTCTTTTTGAGGCAGAACAACAAATGGAAGGAGAAGAATTATGAAAAAATTATTATCAATTATTATGACATCTGTAATGGCATTGACATTAGTTATTACAGCATTGGTGCCAGCAGGGAAGGTGCAGGCACAAGAAACAACAACAGTTTATTATGGATTTGGAACAGTAGAATCATTTGTGCCGGGAGAGACATATATGTTTTTGGCTGATTCAGCAGGTGTAAATGTTGATGTAAATACATGCCTGTTGGGCCTTCCAAGTGGAACAGGAACAGTTAAGGCTACTTCTGAAGAGAACTCGGCGAAGGATATGGTTGAAAGTTTTGATATAACTAGGCAAATTGAAGATTATAATAGACAGTTACAGTGGCTGGAGGAAGATAAAGATTCTTACATTCATATGTTTCAGTCGTATTATGAACAAGATTCTGAGTGGTATACTCAGAGATATGGAAATAAAACACCAGAGGAAGTATATGAATCTGAGTGCCAACGCTATAAAGATCAAATTGCATCTTTGCAGAAACTTGAAAATGTACAAATGACTGTATCTGCATATGTGGATGTTGTTGAAAGAGGAGAAGGTTTTGATGGATGCGAAAAGGGTGCTTTATGTAATGGAGGAAGCTTCTATTTCTGCGATGGAGGCGGAGTACAGGGCTTGAGTGGAAAAGTATTCACTTACAAAACTGCACAGATTACAACAAGCGATTTGTCAGCAACATTGAATTCTCAGGCAGTTGAAAAGGTACAGTCTGGGTTACTTGAAGCTACCAAGGATGATGTTACTGTTTTAGTTACTGTAGATGGAAAAGAATATGAAGTACATGATTACGAGTTTACAGATAATACTATTGATACACAAAACGGTGATGATACAATTGTAATTAAATTTGGAGACACAACTGCTGAAATAAAAGTAGATTTGACATCAGCTGTTGCTCCTGTTGAAGCAGCTATGGTATCAGGAAGAGATGGTTCAGTTACAGCAGAGCAGTTGAAGATTAATAATGCTGCAACCGTTGTCCAGCCGGATTCAGTGGCAGATAGAAGCGACAAGACAGTAAACGAAGTGATAGATATTTTGGCATCTAATAGTATAGTAGAGAAAAATGATCTTGTTATGGCTGCAACTCAGATAGGTGATTTGAAAGTTGCGGTAGATAATAAAGATGCAAATAAGGTAAGCGGTAGCGTGAACATTACTAATCTTGCATTGTCAGCTCTGACAGGTCAGGAATTAGTAGATGTGTTAACGGGAAATGATAATATTTCCTTGACTTTGGAAATATCAGCAACTGATGAAAATGCTTTAGATAAATCTTTAAAGAATGATGTTGTAGAAAAGGCAAAGGCATCATTAGGAGATGGCTCTCAGATATATTTTATTGATGTGGATTTGTATATTGCAAAGAATGCTGAAGCAAGACAGAAGATTGATGATTTTGGAACAAATAGTGTGGGTATTACATTATCGGTTCCTAAACAGGTATTAAGTGTATCCAAGAATATCAAGTTAATTAGAACTCATGAGGAGAAAAATGGAGTCTTAAGTGTGGATGCTCTTGATGATTTGGATTCAGTGGATGAGACATACACAATTGATACTAATAAACTTTGTGTTATGGCATTTGCATATGCAGATACTCCAATTTCTGCAGTGAAGACAGCAACAGCTCCAAAGACTGGGGATTCATCAGATAAATTGTTATTGTTGTTAGCGGGAGCAGTGATTGTATTTGCTTTGGGAGCAGATTCAAGACGCAGAGAATACAAATAATATTTAAAATGATTTGATTGTTGGTGCCGGTGCATTTGATGAACGTTGTTGTCGATGTGCCGGCATTTTAGTAGGAGAATTAATAATATGAATTTATTGAATAAAATCAGGAAGTTAATAGGCTCAAAGATATGTATGGCAATTTGTGTGGTCATTGCAATAGCGAGTTTAGTTGTCATTATTAATGATGATATACAGAAGAAGCGTGCCCAGGAAAAGGTTGATAAATTGGCACAGGAAGCTGTTACTGAGAAAGGTTCAGGAGAAGAAGCAGAAGTATACATGAATTTTGAATCATTACATGAGATAAATGCTGATATATACGCGTGGATTTTTGTGCCAAATACTAATATAAATTATCCTGTCTTACAAAGTCCGCCGGGACAAGATACAGATTATTATTTAAATACAAATTTAGATGGCAGCTCCGGGTATCCGGGATGCATTTATACGCAATTGCGTAATTCAAAAGATTTTACGGATCCTGTGACTATTATTTATGGTCATAATATGAAAAATGGCACCATGTTTGCCAATCTGCATCAATATAGAGAACAGGAGTTTTTTCAGCAGAATCCTTATGTATATATTTGCGGCGAAAAGCAAAATATGGTTTATAAGGTTTTCTCCTGTGCCGTATTTGATGATAAGTTGATTTTGGATTATTATAATGACTTCGAAAATGAAAAAGATATGTCATCATTTATGGAAGAAGTGAAAAATCAAAGTGAGAATTATGACGATTCTATAGAGATAAATTTAAATGAAGACAAAATAATAGGACTATCAACATGTATGGCAAATAGTCCTAATGAGAGACTGTATGTATTTGCTAAGAAATTAACCGATGATGAGGTTAATAAATTGAATCTGCATAAGCAAATAAATGAGGTGATCAAATATATAGGTTCACATGAGAATTGATTCGTTTTGATAGTTTATCCAGTTTGCTCATGAACTCGCTGTCTTTGCCAAACATTTTCTCCATCTTGGCAGGTTTGATGGTCTTGGCAGCAGTTGAACTCATTTTCATATAACCATTTGAATCGAAGGTTATACCTACATTTTCCAAGTCAGAAGAATACTCTTCGGCGAGTTTCTTCATTTCTTTGCCGATTTTATATATGTTTTTATCGTCAGATTTACCCATAGATTCAGTGGTATAGTTGTATGTATCTACAAAGGCACGGACTCTTGATTCAATGTCAGAAGTTTCTTCTTCTTCAAAATCAAAGTCTGCCAGACGTCTGACTGCACGGCGTAGTGCGATGGAGTCTACATAATTTAACTTGGAAACAGAGGATTCATTCTCGCGACCTTTGGCTGTTGAGTAGGCGTGATAAGTACCGTAATTCGTTCTTAAATTGTATGTGTTGGCTACGCTAAATAAACTCATTTATAATCACCTGCTTATATTATTAAAAAGATTTTTGTGCCTGAATTCTTGCATGACGCAAGTGGCTTGAAAAACATTTTGCAATTATTTGACAATTACATAAATATACTTACATCTAATTTATCGTCATTTTTTTGGGAAATATTACCCTGAAAAGCCGAAGAAATACCTGTAAAATTGCCCCTTTGTATCTTGTGATTTTATCTGGGCTCTAATATAATGAATTTGTTGTTTGTATGATAAATATTTTGCAGAATTCATCTGCATAATTATGATGAATATCTGTTAGAAAAATGTGGAGGATGGAATGGATCAGGAAAAAGTAATTGTTATTGACTTTGGCGGACAGTATAACCAATTAGTTGCCCGTCGAGTTAGAGAGTGCAATGTATATTGTGAGATTTATTCTTACAAGACAGATATTGAGACCATCAAGGCAATGAATCCAAAGGGAATCATATTGACAGGTGGACCAAATAGTTGTTATGAGGCTGATTCTCCTACTTATACCAAGGAATTGTTTGAGTTGGGAATTCCTGTGCTTGGATTGTGCTATGGTGCTCAGCTTATGATGCATGTCTTGGGTGGCAAAGTGGAGAAGGCTCCTGTTAGAGAATATGGTAAAACTGAAGTATTTGTGAAAAATGATTCGGCTTTATTTGGAAATGTGGCAGCTGCAACAATATGTTGGATGAGCCATTTCGATTATATTTCACAGGTTGCGCCTGGATTTAGAATTGTAGCTCACACTGCTGATTGTCCTGTTGCTGCAGCAGAATGTGCTGAGAAGAAGTTGTATGCTATTCAGTTCCATCCAGAAGTATTGCATACAGTAGAAGGAACTAAGATGATTCACAATTTCGTCCGTGGAGTTTGTGGTTGTGCTGGTTCTTGGAAGATGGATTCATTTGTGGAGAATTCTATTAATGAGATTCGTGATAAAGTAGGAGATGGCAAGGTGCTACTTGCTCTGTCAGGTGGAGTTGATTCATCTGTGCTGGCAGCACTTTTGGCCAAGGCTATTGGCAAGCAGCTTACTTGCGTATTTGTAGATCATGGCCTTCTTCGTAAAAACGAAGGTGATGAGGTTGAGAGCGTATTCGGACCTAATGGTAATTTCGATATTAACTTTGTTAGGGTAAATGCAGCTGATAGATACTATGCTAAGCTGGCTGGAGTGGAAGAGCCAGAGGCTAAGAGAAAGATTATTGGCGAAGAGTTCATTCGTGTGTTCGAGGAAGAGGCTAAGAAGATTGGTCAGGTAGATTTCCTGGCACAAGGAACTATCTATCCTGATGTTGTTGAATCAGGACTTGGCGGAGAATCTGTAGTTATTAAGTCTCATCATAATGTAGGAGGACTTCCTGACTATGTAGACTTCAAGGAGATTATTGAGCCGCTTCGTAATCTGTTTAAGGATGAAGTTAGAAAGGCTGGATTGGAGCTTGGACTTCCAGAATATCTGGTATACAGACAGCCATTCCCAGGACCAGGTCTTGGAATCAGAATTATCGGTGAAGTTACAGCTGAGAAGGTTCAGATTGTACAGGATGCTGATTTCATTTACAGAGAAGAATTGGCAAATGCTGGATTAGATAAATTGCCAGATCAGTATTTCGCAGCTCTTACAAATATGCGTTCTGTAGGTGTAATGGGTGACGAGAGAACTTATGATTACGCTGTAGCTCTTCGTGCAGTTGAGACAGTAGACTTCATGACAGCAGAGGCTTCAGAAATTCCATTTGAGGTTCTGCAGAAAGTTATGAGTCGTATTATAAATGAAGTGAAAGGCGTAAACAGAGTATTCTATGATTTAACAAGTAAACCGCCTGGAACAGTGGAGTTTGAGTGACCTGTAAGTGGCTTAGAGGTTAGCTTCAAAAATCCAGTATTTTCAAGGCCTGAGGCCGTGTGAAATAACACGGTTTCAGGTCTTTTTTTGGTCATCGCTTCTAATATGCTTCTATTTTTTTCTAAAAGAAGCAGAAGCGAAATAACTCCAATTAAAGAGTCCAATTCT
>JAGBNK010000032.1 GCA_017634455.1 Lachnospiraceae bacterium | reverse complement strand
TCATATACTCCTCCAAATACCAAAATGAGAACCATTCCCAATTATAGCCTGTGACATTTTGCATGTCAACAAAATCAGGAATGATTCCCATTTTCCAATCTTAAATTATTCTGTTACTCGCTCAATTAAGCATACGCTTTCCACATGCATTGAATGACAAAATTGATCAACAGGAGTTACTGTCTTCAACTCATAGCCATTAGCACATAGATATTTTAGATCCCTGCATAAGGTCGCCGAGTCGCAGCTCACATATACTATTCTATTCGGCTGCATCTGTATCATGGTCTCGAGACATTTCTCATCGCAGCCCTTTCTCGGCGGATCCACTACTATTACATCCGGAGTTTTGCTAGTTGCATCTATCGTCACTCTCTCATTTAACTGATGTATATTTCGTATAAATTCTACTCCGCCAGACTTACTGTCAGATTGTGACGCAAAGCCCCCATTAGAATGCCCATCATATGCCGCAGGCAATACTTCCTCAGCCTTTCCCACCATAAATGTGGCATTTTCTATATTATTTATGGAAGCGTTTCTCTTAGCATCCTCTATGGCATCAGGCACAATCTCAACTCCGTACACCTGCTTCGCTTTCTGAGCAAGAAACAGTGATATAGTTCCTATTCCACAATACAGATCCCATACCACTTCATTGCCTGTCAGATTAGCATATTCCAATGCCAGGCCGTACAATTTTTCAGTCTGAACCGGATTCACCTGATAGAAAGACAAAGGAGAAATCTGAAAAGCTACATCGCCAATATAATCAGTAATGTACGGTTGTCCCCATATAGTCTTTACCTTTTCACCAAGGATTCTATTGGTGCGTTCCTTATTGATATTTAGAGAAACGCTTGTCATGCCCTCAATAGAAGACAATGCTTTCGTCAGTTCATTAATGCCAGGCATATTATTGCCATTTATAATAATGCACACCATTATCTCACCAGTCTTAAAGCCTTTTCTAATAAGCACATGGCGCACCAGGCCTTTTCCAGTAGCCTCTTCGTATGGCATGATATTATATTTCTTCATATGAGATATGACAATTTGCAATATGTCCTTGTTCTCCTGAATGCCAATGAGACAATCATCTATAGGAACTACATTATGACTTCTCGCCCCATAAAAACCGGCTATAATATTGCCATCTCTATCAAGACCAATTGGATACTGAGCTTTGTTTCTGTATCTAAAAGGCTCATCCATACCCACGACAGGATTCATTACCTCATCAACAAAGTCTACATCAAAGCCACCGATTCGAATGAGATTTTCCCGAACCTTTCTGTGCTTCAATTCAAGCTGTTTCTCGTAGGACAAGCTTTGAACCTGACAACCACCACACTGTTTTGCCACAGGGCATCTGGCCTTCACACGATACTGAGACGGTTCGATTACTTCCACCAGGCGGGCGAAGCCATAACCTTTTTTCATCTTAGTTACAGCAGCTTTGATCTTATCTCCCACCACTGCATCCTTGATGAAATATGTCATACCTTCAAAGTGGCCGATACCAGCCCCTTCCACGCTCATATCTTCAATTTCTACAATAAACTCATCATTTTTGTTCATCTATACTCCAAAAATTTTTCGCAGCATCCCACACTGCACCTGCGGTTCAGCATATATACTGCGGTATAATTATAAATAGTACAATCTACTAGTCCTGACTTGTTCTTCTGATATTAGAATCAAGCGGTCTGTTAAATCCCTGCCAAGACATGTCATTTGATGCCACATCTCTCAATGCTTCCTTCATTGTCTCCATCTTGGCATCAATATTATCTGCAAAACTTAAAGCGATAGCCTCAGCCAATGCCGGCTTCTTTGGAGATCCATATTCTAACTCACCGTGATGAGCTAATATACAGTGAACCAGTTCTCTTCTCTTCACAACAGGGAATCCTTCAATAGCACTGGCTGCATTTTCCACCTGCATGGCACCAATCATAATATGTCCTAACAACTGGCCTTCATCTGTGTAGTCATTCTGTGGAAATGTAGACAGCTCATCCAATTTTCCCACATCATGAAACATTGCAGCAGTTAGAAGCAAATCTCTATCCAATATAGGATATTTCTCAGCGAAGAACTCACAGTTTCTGGTTACTCCCAAAGTATGCTCCAAAAGTCCGCCTACAAATCCATGATGTACAGCCTTGGCTGCAGAATGAAATTTGAATCTCTTCTCGAATTCCGCATCTCCAAAGAACTGAAGCAACAAGGTCTTCATATATGGAGCTTTGATGGAATTAATAATTCCCATTAACTCCTGATACATTTCATCTGCATCATATTCAGAACATGGGAGATAATCTGCTGGATCATATTCACCATCCTTGGCCTTGCGCAGTCTCTTGATGTTAATCTGCTTCTTGCCCTGGAATTCTGTAACCTCTCCAGTTACAAACACATAATCCATCTCATTATAATCATCTATTCCCATTGACCCTGGCTCCCAGATTTTACCATCACAGTTACCAGTCTTGTCCTGCAAATCCAAGGACTCATATTCTTTGCCCGCCTTGGTCAGTGCAGTTGTCTTCTTTCTGCACAGATAAATATCATTTACGCTTCCGCCTGTAGTCAATTCACTGATGTATTTCATTATAATTCTCCATTTCTAGTTGTCCCTATTTCAAAGTTTGCTTTCAGCCTTTATTAGTTCATTATCATCTTTAAAATAGAGGTTTAATATTTATAATATTTTATACTTATGGATTCTCATTTCCACGGCTTTTATTGTATAATAATTTTCATGAATAGGAAAGTTTTAAAAACAGTAGAATACAATAAAATTATAAATATGTTGGCAGATTACGCATCCTGCGATGGTGGTCGTGCTAAATGTCAGGATTTGGAACCAATCACAGATTTAAATGCCATTAATAAAGCTCAGCAAAATACTTCTGACGCTCTCACACGCATTTTCAAAAAAGGAGCTTTGGACTTATCCGGAACATACAATCTAAAGGAAAGCATGGCCAGACTTGAAATTGGCGGCGCCATTGGTATACAGGAACTAATCCAATGTGCATCCCTGTTAAATGTTGTAAAACGTGCTATCAGCTACAATCATAGCGATAGAGATGAAGTGCCTGATTCTCTCACTGCATTCTTTAATAATTTGGAAGCAGAGCCTGCAGTTCGTGATGAGATCAACAGATGTATCATTTCTGAGGATACTATTGCAGATGATGCAAGTGCCGGTCTCAAGGATGTGCGCCGTCAAATGTCTGCTACCAACGAGAAAATCCGTTCACAGATGAACAGCATGCTCGGCTCATATTCTGCTTATCTGCAGGACAGTGTCATTACCATGCGAAATGGCAGATATTGTCTTCCTGTAAAAGCTGAATACAAAAATACTGTAAAGGGTATGGTTCACGACCAATCATCCACTGGTTCAACTTATTTCATTGAGCCGGCTTCAATCGTAGAGCTAAATAACAAGCTTAGAGAATTAGAATTACAGGAGAAGGAAGAAATAGAGAAGATCCTTGCCACACTCAGTGCACTTGTATATCAGGTGAAGGATTCCATTTTAAATGATTATGATATTCTGGTTGAATTAGATTTCATATTTGCCAAAGGTCGTCTCGCTCAGGAAATGAACGCAGTTGCACCTATATTTAACGAGAAGGGCATTATCAACCTGAGAGGTGCTAGACATCCACTTATTGATAAAGATCATGTTGTGCCAATCGATATCGCTCTGGGGGAGGAATACAATCTGCTGATTGTAACCGGACCTAACACCGGAGGTAAAACCGTATCATTAAAGACCTGCGGACTCTTCTGCCTCATGGGTCAGGCTGGATTACATATTCCAGCCAAGGATCGTTCTCAGCTTGCAATATTTGATGAGATATTTGCAGATATCGGCGACGAGCAAAGTATTGAGCAATCCCTGTCTACATTCTCCTCTCATATGGTAAATATTGTAAGAACCTTATCTTATATTGATAAACATCCTGAGAAGCGATATTTCACAATATTTGACGAGTTATGCTCAGGTACTGATCCTGCGGAAGGAGCAGCCCTAGCTATATCAATTCTGGATAGATTATTGAAGCTAGGTGTCACTACCATGGCAACAACCCATTACAGCGAGTTGAAATTATATGCTTTGTCTACTCCTAACGTGGAAAATGCTTCCTGTGAATTCTCAATGGAGACCCTATCTCCAACATATCACCTGCTAATTGGTGTACCGGGAAAAAGTAATGCATTTGCCATATCCAAGAAATTAGGTTTGCCAGAAGATATTATATCTTATGCCCAGAATCAAATTGATGATGATTCTAAGTCCTTTGAGGATGTACTGATAAATTTAGAGCAGCGCAGAATACAGATGGAGCGAGATCAGGATTCCATCACTCATGACAAAAACGAAATTGCTAAATTGCGTAAATCTATACAGAGTCGTGAGGATAAGCTTCGTGAGTCCCACGACAAGATACTACGACAAGCTAATGAGGAAGCTGCCAAAATTCTAAGCGAAGCCAAGGAATTAGCAGATGCAACTATCAGAGATTTCAATAAATATGCTAAGAGCAATCCAGATATTGCCATGATGGAATATCAACGAAGTGAACTTGGCAAGGAAGTTGCAAAACACCGGAATGAAACTAATGTCATCAAAAAACCTGCTGCACCAAAGCACAAGGTACCGAAAAAACTTGTGGTTGGTGATTTGGTGCGAGTTGTGAGCATGAATACCAAAGGTACTGTATTAACCCCACCTGATTCAAAAGGAAATGTCAAAGTTCAGATGGGCATAATGCAATCCAAGGTTAAGCTTACAGATTTGGAACTGCTTCAAGAACAGGATACAGCTACTATTGCCAAAGCAGGCTCAAAGAAAAAAACAGGAGGCGGCTATGGATTAGGTAAAGCTGCTACCATATCACCTGAGATTAACCTCATAGGCCTGAATTCAGATGAAGCTATTGCCCGTCTGGATAAATATTTGGATGACGCATATATATCTCATTTAAAGTCGGTCAGAATTGTACACGGAAAAGGTTCAGGAATATTAAGAAAAGCTGTGCAGCAATATCTTAAGAAACAGAAATTTGTAGATGAATTCCACTTAGGCGAATTCGGCGAAGGTGACTCTGGTGTCACTATTGCCACTTTTAAATAGTATATACAAGAAATTCAATTAATATTTTCAAATAGTTGTTTAAAAATAGATTGACCCGGCTTGGATAGGGAGTTTCCAAGTCGGGTCTTTCTACTAATCTATTTTAATTAGAGGGTAAAAAATATTATTTCAATGCTAGCTTGCTTCTTACATTCCAGCTGGTGCTGCGCCCATATCGCCGCCGAAGCCGCCCATATTACCACCGAAGTCGCCCATGCCACCCTGAGAATCACTCTTCTCTTCAGCAGGCTTTGGTGCTCCGGCTTCCACAGCCGCACCTTCTTCTGAATCATAATAAGCATTGCTATCTGTTGAAATCAATTTAACAGTAGCTGTGTACTTTCCGTTAGGATCGTCTACTGTAAATGCAGCAACTCCTGTTGTCTCAAGAGTTGAGCCGCCGCCCATTGGTCCACCAGGGCCACCTGCGCCGCCGAAGCCGCCCATGCCGTTATCACTCTGCTCAGGCTCTTCCTGCTTCAAGTCACTAAACTTAAGTGTCTTTTCATCAACCTTGTTGCCATCCTTATATAATGTAACAAGGTAGTTTGGATTCTTGTCCAGATATTCATCTGAGAAGAAATCATTTGTCAAGTTAACAGTGATAGATGTACCTTCCTGTACGCACTCAACTCCTGTACCATCAGAAGTATCATATGCCTTCTTAAATACACCTGATATTGGCTCGCACTTGCTTGAAACCAAATCACCATTGTCATCTTTTTCATATGTATATACATACACATTATAAATTGTTCCAGGCTTCAAATCATCCAAAGCTGCTGCTCCGGTATATTCAGTCTGGTCTGCATGAGCTCTGATACGTCTTGCTGCTGCAGGCATATCTGTCTCATCATTTGAAGCTTCTGCGTCAAATATACGTACGTAATATGACTTTGCTCCTTCAACACCAGTAAAGCTGTACTCACCTGTCTCGAAATCAAATGTAAGATTTGTCACTGTGTCCGGAACATACGCCTTCTTTCCACAGCCTCCGAACATGAGTGTACCACCTACCAAAACTGTTGTAAGTGCAAGAAGTCCAGCGATTTTAGATATTCTATTCTTCATCTTGGTCTCCTCCCTCAATCTTTGCATTCTTCTTTTCTTTTCTTGATACATATGTACCTTCAGCAACCTTCTTTGGCTTGATAATAAGGAACCAAAGTGATGCCCATGCCAATGCAAGAAGTGCTACATTTACGAGAACTACAAGTGGAATCCAGTATGGAGTATAATCTCTTGAAATTCCCATAGCATTTGAATTTGCATGTCTGTATACAATTCTCTTTGCAAGGTCATGCATCATAGCAATACCCGCTTCTGATTCTGTTGTGTTCTTTGAGAATCCACCTTCACCACCGAATCCACCAGTATAAAGAAGTAATCCTGCTCCTGCACGAAGCTGAAGATCTGGATGCTCATACTCATCACATCCAATAGCTGCTGCATAACCATCTGTTACGCTTGCGCCCTTGTATCCCCACTCGTTCTTCAATACTGTTGTATTCAATCCATAGTTTACAGAACACTCAGCTGTACCAACTCTGTTGTAAGCCTCCATGATACCTGTAAGGTTTGCTTCCTTAACAGAGTACTCAAATGCTCGAAGCTGAATTTCTCTCAATTCCTGCTCGTTAATCCATACGTACATACCACCACGATCCTGATCAGTATCATTACATACGAAATGCTTCAAGTAAACATATATACCCTTGCTCTGTGCACCTGCAACTTCAGATGCTGCCATCTTTCCTGATAGAAGTGGATCTTCTGAGAAGTACTCACCACATCTACCGTTAAATGGTGTACGGTGTGTATCTGCACCAGGTGCATACCATCCGTTTACACCGGCAACATTTGCTTCACGTCCTACAGACTCACCAACTTCTCTGATGAGATCTACATTCCATGTAGAAGCCATTACAGGCTCAGATGTGTACTCATTTCCATAGTAGTTAAGGTTTGCACTAGAGATTCCGGCTGGGCCGTCAACGTCTGTTGCAAGACTCTTTCCAATTGATTTGATTTCAGGTGTACCGTATCCACAGTCCTCAGCAATAAGTGCAAGGTCTTCTACGCTCATCTGATTGATTAACTTATCCCAATTCTCGTCATCCCAGTCTGTGTTGCCAGCCATGTCATCTACTGTAAGGCCGTTCTTTTCATCTGTAGCCACAGCAATCTTTGACTCACTCTGGTAATTTTCATCATTTTCAAATTTAACATCACTTCCACCAAGAGTTTCCTCTGTGATGTACTTGATTGTCTCCTCACTCATCATCAAATCTGTGATTTGATCAATTCTCATTCCCATTGTATTTGCAGGGAATGTACCTGCGAAGTCACTTCTTGAAACAAATGGATACTTAGATCCAATGTTTCCATCACCCTTTGAAGAGTAATCAAATGCGTTTTCTGCAGCTGTTAAATCTGATGATCTCTTTCCAACACCACCATCTTTGTACACTCTTCTCTCAGATACTTCATATTTTAATGTCTCTACCTGAGAACCATCAGAATTCTTCTTGATATTGTGAGAATCAGACTGAAGGTTGAACTCATATGTACCCTCATCAGCTACATAACATTTCTCTCCAAGATAATCATAAGAAGCCAACTCATCTACACCCATTGTAAGTGTAACAACCTCAGACTCACCCGGCTGAAGTGTTCCTGTCTTGGCAAATGCACCAAGAACCTTTGCAGACTTCTCAATATTTCTGTCAGCATAGTAAGGAGCTGTGTAGTAAAGTTCTACTACATCTTTGCCGGCAACATCACCTGTGTTTGTAACCTTTACATCTACTGTAATGTCCTCACCAGTGTTACCAAAATCGCTCTTTACAACTTCCCAGTCAAATGATGTGTATGACAGACCATATCCAAATGGATACTGTACAACGCCATCATATCCTGTACCATACTCATTGCTTACAGAATCCCAGTAACCCTCTGCATCAGCAGTCTCGTACCATCTGTAACCAACATAGATACCTTCAACGTCGTAGTTCACACCACCATCAACTGTATTATCAAATGTATATTCAACACCATTTACAGTAGCCTTGCTCTCTTTGAAAGCATCTACATTTGCATAAGAACCTGCTGTTGCTCCGTAGTAAGAAGGAGCTGTTGTAAGATCATATGCATATGTATCACAAAGCTTACCGGAAGGTGTTACATCACCATCAATAATATCTGCGATAGCCTGAATACCTGTTGAACCAGGTCCACCCATCCAAATTACTGCATCTACTCCATCGCTATTTAACTGGCCAAGTTCCATAACGTTTGAAGAATTAATAAGCACGATAACATTTTCAAAGTTATCCTCAGCATACTTGATAAGATCAAGTTCTGTCTGCTGGAATTCAAGATAACTCTTTCCAGCGTCACCATTTGTTGCTCCTGTCATATCAAGGGCACAATCTCCACCTTCAGCACCAACTCTGGCAAATACAAGAACTGCTGTCTGCGCTTCTTTTGCTGCTGACTCAAGAGCTTTTCGATACGCTGTTGATGTCTCATCTGTTCCCTCAATAGGGCCATCATCTACACCAGTAGCCTGTGACCAACCTGCACCACTCATATCTCCAGTAGCGCCGTTGCCTTTACCGTATTTCTCATAGAAATCCTTCATGTCCTTGTTGCACTTAAATCCTGCTGATTCAAATGCATCATAGAAATTAATGAAATCATTTGACACATAATCTGTTGACTGTGCTACTGAACCTGCACCAATATATGTTGGTGAATAAGAAGCATAACCTAATAATGCAATATTATGTGTATCCCCTGTTGCTGCCATCGGCAACAATCCATCATTTTTAAGAAGAACCGCACCTTCTTCTTCGATTGTCTCTGTCAGGTCTGCTGCTGCATCCTGAGCTTTCATCTGTGTATCATCTGTTCCGGTAGAAACGCTAGAAAATGTTCCTGACCAGAATCTGGTGATTACTGTTGAAAATCTTACACTAAGTACGTCTGCTGTAAGGCAAAGTACAAGTAGTAAAGCAACTAAAACTATTCCGAGGCTTTTCTTTGCTTTGCCGGAACTGTTTCCATTCAACTTCATTTGTTTTTCCTCCTTTTTTACTGCGCGCTCACCCCAGCGGTTGGCCTGCCGCCTACATTGCGTCGCTTTTGCATTTAATGCAATAATTTGCAGTTCTATGGAGGTATAATATCCGCTTAGGCACCTGCATTCAATAGGGTTGTGACACTTAGACAAGTCCGCATTACAACTTACATTTAGCTTTATGACAAACGGCATATTTTTCGTGACAAACTGCAAAATAATTTTATTTTACTATGATACAATGCTAGTCGTATAATGTAATTAAAGGTAGGGTGGTAGTATGAATGAATTAACTGATTATATAAGAATCTTTGTCGATCTCGCATATATTATTCAGATTATATGTGTGGCCATATTGATTGTAACTGCATTACAGCCTCATATAAAAAGTCTATCCCAGATGCCTGAATTTATAATCGAGACACTTCTTCTGATGTTGACATCTTCAATTATCAATTTTTTATTTTACCGGGCATCACAATCTTTTCCTATATTAAAAGGAGCAGGCACCTGGTGCACTCCCCTTATTACTATCATATGCTTTGCAGCAATTATTTGCCCTTATGAAAAGAGTTTGAAGATAATGACCAGCGCCGTGGTTTATTCTCTCACCATGGTAGTCACTCAGATTGGTGATACTTACGGCATGCTACTCACCATATATATAACTAATTTCAACAGCTTGTATGTCAAAATCGCCGCCTCGCTGTTTCTTCTTATTGCCGCAATATTTTTTGACAAGACCAGGATGTCCGCTTTTAAAGTCAGTCCATACACAGTCAGATTAACATTAAGTATTGCTATTCCTTCTGCTGCGGCAGTAATTGTATATGACATATGCAGACTTCATATTATGCCGATAAATGATTTCAAGCAAAACATGCCGGTATACATCCTTATGTCTATAATACTGATTTTGCTTTTTATAATTGATACTGTAACTTATAGAATGGCATGGCAAATATGCCGTGAACAAAATGAAATATTAGATCTTCAAATTGAGAAGCAGCTTAACAGCTCCACCAAGCAACTGCTTACCATAGCTGATCATAATCTGCTGGAATTGCACAAAATACGACATGATATTAGAAACCAATATGCATATATGCAAATTCTGTTGAACAATGAGCAATATGATGATTTAAGAAATTATTATTTTGAATTACTAGGCTCATTTGCAGAACCCCTTGTATCTACTGTTGATTGCGGTAATCGTGTGCTAGATGCAATATTTAACATGGAAAATACAACTGCGCATCGCGTTGGTGCCACCTTAGATTTAAAGCTTGCAGTTCCACCTAAACTCCCCTTCAAAGAAGTTGATCTATGTAAACTTCTAACCAATTTAGTTGATAACGCTATTGAAGCTGTAAGTTCTGAGAAATGTGATGACAAAACCATATATATCACAATGAAGCCACAGCAGGACTATATGTTTATCCAGGTGAAAAATCAGACCAGGAAATCTCCTAAGTTCCTGGAGAATGGTCTGAGAACCACCAAGAGTAACAAGGACGCTCATGGCAAAGGTCATGCAATCATACAGTCTGTAGTTGATAAGTATAATGGAAATATCCTGTATCATATAAAAGATGGTATGTTTAGTGTAGAAATTTTAATGGATATGTATCAAAAGAAGGAGCACTCTTAAATTATGAAAACAAGATTACATATCGCTATATGCGATGATGAACCACAAGCTGCATCAATTGTAACAGCATCTGTAGAAACAACTTTCGCATCAAATGGTGTTGATGTGCTAATTGATTCTTTTCTATCAGCAAATGATTTAATTAATCAGCTGACAACCTTTTCCTATAATCTCATTTTTTTAGATATAAGTATGCCTGAGATGGATGGCGTAGCTCTTGGTGAGAAAATCAAAAGAAAAAATAATACCACTGAGGTAATATTTGTCTCAAGCAACACAGATCGAGTTTTTGACACTTTCAATATTCATCCATTCGGATTTGTTAGAAAGAATAATTTTATGACAGATATCAACAATGTAATTGAGAGATATGTGCGTGATGTGGTAAATAGCAATGATTATTCATCTATAATACAGTTTAAATCAAGAGGAGGTTTTACTTCCATTAGAACCACCTCTCTAAAATACGTAGAATGTATCAAGAACATACAGTTTCTATATACAGATGATGATAATGAGCCTACCAAGATATATTCTCGTATGGAAGCCCTGGAGGAGCAACTGGCTCCTCATGGATTTATTAGAGTCCATAAGGGCTATCTGGTAAATTATCTGTATATCAAACGCTTTGACTCTAAGGATATAACTCTTACTTCAGGGGAAATTATTCCGGTGAGTCGCGCAAAATATCATGCGTCGCTGGACGAGTACACGCGGCTCATCTCCGTTGACACCACCCGCTAACCTATTATAAATAGTATTTCATCAGATTAATAACAAGAGATGGTGCCATCTTTTTAATCAACTAATTAATTAAAACCATGCCTCAAAGTAATACCATTTATCACATATCTTCTTGGTGATTCCGCCGTCGTCTCCTCCACCGGTCCACTTCCATGAATCATCACCATTAGTCACAACTTTCTTTTCACATTGATATGACTGAGGTATATCATTTGGTGAATAATAAAAACCATAATATTTCCCTGCTGGATTATTTCCATGAACAAAATTGAAAGTTTTTCTTAAAAATGCAAAAAGGCCAGAGTCAACGTTCGACTCTGGTCTCATTCAATACTCTTATAATTTAGAAATTATACTAACTCAAGTACAACTTCCATAGCGCCGTCACCCTTACGAGGTCCGACTTTGATGATTCTTGTATAACCACCCTGGCGATCAGCATACTTAGGAGCGATCTCCTCGAATAACATCTTAGGCATATCAACTTCCTTGATTTCCTTTCTAGATGTACCAGCTGTCTTTACAGGATATAATACCTTAAGCATCTCTCTTCTTGCATGAAGTCTAGAAGGCTGATCCTTCTTGATAGTCTTGTCAACTGTATCGAATACAGTAACCTTCTTACCATCAACTACTTCCTTTACTCTCTTACCATCTGCATCTTTACGAGCAACCTTAGCCTGAACAGTAACTTCATCGAAGTTATCCTTTTCCTTAACTGCAAGAGCGATAAGTCCCTCAGCAATCTTTGCTACTTCCTTAGCCTTAGCTTCTGTTGTAACAATTCTTCCATGGTACAAAAGATTTGTAACCTGGTTTCTAAGTAAAGCCTTACGCTGTGAAGATGTTCTGCTTAATTTTCTATACTTTGCCATTTTTATTTCCTCCTATGTAGATAGCGCGCCGCATTTTACGCTCTTTGGTCTTACTAAAACACGTCGAATGGTTCTGCTATCTATTATCTTATGGTTTTCGTGCTCCTCGGACTTACCGAAAACCTGTTTATAAATGTCTCTTAGTCCTCGATGTTCTTCAAGCCAAGGCCTAATTCCTCAAGCTTAGCAAGAATTTCATCTAATGACTTTTTACCTAAATTACGAACCTTCATCATATCATCAATAGTCTTGTCGCATAACTCGCCTACTGTATTGATGTTAGCTCTCTTTAAGCAATTGAATGAACGAACAGTCAATTCTAACTCTTCAATGCTCATATCATTGCCCTTTTCTTTCTGATCAAGTTCCTTCTCTTCAAATGGAGCAACTGTATCAGCTTTATCAGACAAACCGATGAATAACTTGAGCAATTCATCCAATACCTTTGCAGCAATACTTACTGCCTCTTCTGGATAAGTTGTTCCATTAGTGTATACATCTAATGTAAGCTTGTCATAGTCTGTAATCTGTCCTACACGAGTGTTTTCAACCTTAATGTTGACACGCTCAATTGGTGTGTAGATAGAATCAACAGCGATAACACCGATTGGTGTATCCTCTGCTTTATTCTTATCAGCTCCTACATATCCACGACCATTTGTAATAGTAAGCTCCATGTAAAGCTTGCTATCAGCACCGCCGTTGAGATGAGCGATGACAAGATCAGGGTTCATGATCTCAATGTCAGGATCAACCTGAATCATACCTGCAGTCACAACGCCCTCACCCTCAAACTCGATGTAAGCTGTCTTTGGGTCATCTGACTCACTGTTATTGCGGAGTGCTAAATTCTTAATATTCATAATGATTTCAGTTACATCTTCCTTTACTCCAGGAATTGAACTGAACTCATGTAGAACACCGTCGATTTTAACCTGGCTAACCGCTGTACCTGGTAATGAAGAAAGCATGATTCTTCTAAGTGAATTACCAAGTGTTGTTCCATAACCTCTCTCCAAAGGTTCTACAACAAATCTTCCATATTTTTTATCTTCTGAGATTTCTATAGTCTCAATATTTGGTCTTTCGAAATCGAACACTGCGTTGTTCCTCCTTATTATGGTCTACCAGTTAAAACTTCTATCTAATTATTACTTAGAATACAACTCGACGATAAGCATTTCATCAACTGGAACATCAATCTGCTCTCTTGTAGGTAATTCCTTTACAGTTCCCTGTAACTTTTCAAGGTCAACATCGATCCAATCTGGAACAAGTCTACCATTTGTTACCTCAACGATATCCTTAAATCTCTGAAGGCTCTTCTTATTCTCGCGAACCTCAATTACATCACCAGCCTTAACAAGGTATGATGGTACATTTACAGGCTTACCGTTTACTAAGAACATCTTGTGATCAACAACCTGACGTGCTTCTCTACGTGTTCTAGCGAATCCCATACGGAATACTACATTATCAAGACGTGACTCAAGAATAGTCATAAGGTTCTCACCTGTCATACCCTTCTTTCTGTCAGCTGCGTCATAAT
Organism: Lachnospiraceae bacterium; assembly: GCA_017634455.1. Taxonomy (GTDB): domain Bacteria; phylum Bacillota; class Clostridia; order Lachnospirales; family Lachnospiraceae; genus JAILFK01. The sequence goes on along the minus strand of JAGBNK010000032.1, from coordinate 22,667 downwards.
AATTACGGAAAGGCTTCTCTAATACGCCATAGATGAACTTAGCCTTTTGCTTTTCTCTCAACTGGAGTCCGTACTCAGATGTCTTTCTTCCAGATCTCTTTAACTGTCTATTTGATTTTTTATCATATCCTAAATAAGATGGTTCCATTCCAAGTGAACGACATCTCTTAAGGACAGGTGTTCTATTAACTGCCATCTTAGATTATCCCTCCTAATTAAACTCTTCTACGCTTTGGTGGACGACATCCATTATGTGGAACAGGAGTAACATCAGTAATACTTGTTACATCAATACCACATACATTAATTGCACGGATTGCTGCTTCTCTTCCTGATCCTGGTCCCTTTACGAATACATCTACCGTCTTCAATCCATGAATAAGCGCTGCCTTTGCAGCTGTTTCAGCTGCCATCTGAGCAGCATATGGAGTAGATTTTCTTGAACCTCTAAATCCAAGACCACCTGCACTTGCCCATGAAAGAGCGTTACCCTGAGCATCTGTAATTGTTACAATTGTATTGTTAAAAGATGCCTGAATATGCACCTGGCCACGTTCAACGTTTTTCTTTACGCGCTTCTTTGTTACTTTCTTTGCAACCTTAGCCATATCTAAACTAACCTACTTTCTTAATTTTACTAATTTCTTGTTTCAAATGACTATACTTATAAATATAGTCTTATAAGGAAATCCCAACTCGCTCACGCTCGTTGTGATGCCCTTCGCATACTCCGTATGCTTCGTGCTACTTCTTCTTATTAGCAACAGTTCTCTTAGGACCCTTACGTGTTCTAGCATTTGTCTTTGTCTTCTGACCACGAACAGGAAGTCCCTTTCTATGACGGATACCACGATAGCATCCAATTTCCTGAAGTCTCTTGATGTTAAGAGCGATATCTCTTCTTAAATCACCCTCTACAAGGATATTCTTCTCATCGATGACAGCACTAATCTTCTTTACTTCGTCATCTGTAAGATCCTTAACACGTGTGCTAGGATCAACATTTGCTGCTTCGAGAATCTCGTTTGAAGTTACTCTACCGATTCCATAGATGTAAGTCAAACCGATCTCAACACGTTTTTCTCTTGGTAAATCTACACCTGCGATACGAGCCATGTGTGTTTACACCTCCATAAAATATTCTTTGTGGACGAATCATCATCCAAATTATAAGGTACTGAAAAAAATAAACAGCATACAGCTCCGGTTTCCCGGCCTGAAATGTGTGTATGAATCTATTTTCCTCCATGTGCTTAAACGCACAATACACCTACATATAACATGTAAGTGTTGATGTAGCATATAAAATGACAAAATGCTACTTATATTATGAACAGTCTATAGATAGCTAGACTGCAGCCGCACATAATATTTTCTCTGAAATTGTAATACAATTTCCCAGGATTAACCCTGTCTCTGCTTGTGTTTTGGATTTTCGCAAATGATGCGAACGCTTCCCTTTCTTCTGATAACCTTGCACTTTTCGCAAATAGGTTTAACTGATGATCTAACCTTCACGGGAAAATCCTCCTTTCTTTTGCGGAATTTTGGCTTATTTTTATATAAAATACACCAAAATCTATCAAAAACGTCCGTTTAACATTATACTGAAGCGTTTTTGAAAAGTCAACAACTAATTTGAAATTTTTATTTATCTCTCCAGATTATTCTACCTTTTGATAAATCATAAGGTGACATCTCAATTGTAACCTTATCACCTGGTAAGATACGAATATAATTCATACGAAGCTTTCCACTAATGTGAGCCAAAATCTGATGACCATTTTCAAGCTCAACTGAAAACATCGCGTTTGGAAGTTTTTCTATAACAGTTCCTTCAACTTCGATTACGTCTGCTTTAGACATTTTATTTCCTCCTAATTCAACTGACCGAGATATCTCTCAAGTACTTCGATTACATCTTTATCTGTCAGAGTTCCATTATCAAGAATCTCTGATATATCTCTTGATAAATGTGTAATTGGTTGAATATGCATTAACTTTTTTCTCTTAGGATTATCAACCTTTCGGGTTGTTCCATTTACGAGATAAGCCATGTCATCTTCACATTTTAAAACTACATAAACATGATTTTTATCATGCCCTGCTTTAGATTTCGCTAAGAATGCTTGACCTCTAACTGACATTTTATGCTCCAAGGATTTTGGCAATACTTGCAAATACATCTTCCATCTGCATTGTTCCATCAACAGTTTTCAAAATGCCCTGCTTATCATAATACTCAATAAGTGGCTGTGTCTGCTCATGATATACATCAAGTCTCTTCTGAACTGTCTCAGGCTTATCATCATCTCTAAGAACAAGTTCTGATCCACAAATGTCACAGATGCCTTCCTTCTTTGGTGGAATTGCAACTACATGATATGTAGCTCCGCATCCGAGACAAGCACGTCTTCCTGACATTCTATTTACAATATGAGAATCAGGAACATCTACATTTATTGCAAAATCCATTGACTGACCGATTTTCTTCAAAGCCTCATCAAGAGCTTCAGCCTGAGGAATTGTTCTTGGAAATCCGTCAAGTACAAATCCATTTTTGCAATCATCATGGCTAATTCTATCCATAACCAAATCGCATGTTAACTCATCTGGAACCAAAAGCCCCTGATCCATATATTCCTTTGCCTTTTTTCCAAGGTCAGTTCCGTTCTTGATATTAGCACGGAAAATATCTCCAGTAGAAATATGAGGAATATTGTATTTACCTGCAATCTGCTTAGCCTGTGTTCCTTTTCCTGCCCCAGGGGCACCTAACATGATAATTTTCATGTAAAAACCTCCTTATATAACACCTTAGGAGACGCCATAAAAATACAGCATCTCCATCAGGTTATTATTTATTAGTCATTCAAAAATCCCTTGTATGTTCTAACAAGCATCTGTGACTCAATCTGCTTCAGAGTCTCAATTACAACTCCGACAATAATGATGATTGAAGTTCCACCGAATGATACGCTTGCATTGAAAAGTCCACTGAAAATAATTGGAAGAAATGCTACGATTGACAAACCAACTGCACCAATGAAAATGATGTAATTAAGCACTGACTGTAAATAGTCGCTTGTTGGCTTTCCTGATCTGATACCAGGAATTGTACCGCCGCTCTTCTTTAAGTTCTCAGCAATCTCAAGCGGATTAAATGTAATTGATGTATAGAAGTATGCAAATCCAATGATAAGCAAGAAGTATACTATAGCACCAATTGAGTAAATCCAGTTGTCTGTGTCAAACCAGTTCTGCTGTGAAAGACCTCTCAAGATCTTTGCCCAGAAACCAGTTCCCTGGTAATTAACCAAAGTACAGATAATAACTGGTGTCTGCATCAATGACTGTGCAAAGATAACAGGAATAACACCTGCTGTGTTAACCTTCATAGGAATAACAGATGAATTACCTCCAACCTGTCTTCTTCCCTGAATCTTCTTTGCATATTGTACAGGTATTTTGCGCTCAGCTCCCTGTAAGTAAACTACAAGAAGTACAATTGCGCATATAATCGCTGCAATAATTACAGCTGCAAGAGTTCCTTTTGCAACAGTCTTATCTTTGATAAACTGTTCGAATAATGTCTTAAGATCATTTGGAATACGAGAGATAATATTTATAACAAGGACGATAGAAATACCATTTCCAACACCCTTCTCTGTAATTCTCTCACCGATCCACATCAATACTGCAGAACCTGCTGTAAGTGATGTTACTGTCATAATTACATACAAAGCATTAAACTCTGTTAAATATCCGCTTCTACCAAATCCAATTGCCATAGCAAGTGACTCTGTAAGAGCAAGACCAACTGTAACATAACGTGTGATCTTAGTAATCTTCTTTCTTCCGCTCTCCCCATCTCTTTGCATTTCCTCTAATTTAGGGAATGCAATTGTCAGAAGTTGCATAATGATTGAAGAAGTAATATACGGTGTAATATTCAAAGCAAATACTGACATTTGTTCAAAAGAACCACCAGTGATTGCATCGAAGAAATTCATTGCATCACCGGTAGTTGAGAACAAGTTTTTAAAAACATCAGGATCCACTCCAGGAATCGGAAGCTGACTTCCGATTCTAACTACAACCAGCATCAAAAATGTAAAGATAATTCTCTTGCGTAAATCTTTTATTTTAAATGCATTGCGGAGTGTTTCTAACATATTAAATCACCTCTGCTGTTCCACCAAGGGCTTCAATCTTCTCCTTAGCGCTTGCACTGAAAGCGTTAACTTTCACATCTAACTTCTTAGTAAGCTCACCGTTACCAAGAATCTTGACACCATCTCTAGGATTCTTTACAATACCAGCCTCAACAAGTGACTCAACTGTTACAGTTGCACCATTGTCGAATCTCTCAAGGTATGAAAGATTAATTCCAACGATATTCTTGGAATTTCTGTTTGTAAATCCTCTCTTAGGAATACGTCTGTATAATGGCATCTGTCCACCTTCGAATCCAGGTCTTGGAGCTCCTGAACGAGCCTTCTGTCCCTTGTGACCCTTACCAGCGGTCTTACCATTTCCTGAACCGTGTCCACGTCCTCTTCTGAAATTATCACTGTGCTTTGAGCCATCAGCTGGCTTTAAGTTAGATAAATCCATTGTGACACCTCCTTATTTAATCTTAGATTTCTTCTACTTTTACTAAATGTGCTACCTTGCGAATCATACCACGTGTTGCAGCATTATCAGGCATTTCAACAGTCTTGTTAAGCTTTGTTAAACCAAGAGCCTCAACTGTCTTCTTGTTCTTTGGTACTGCACCGATTGGTGACTTTACAAGTGTAATCTTTAACTTCTTATCTGCCATCTTTCATTTCCTCCTTAACCGAGAATCTCTTCTACAGTCTTACCACGAAGCTTTGCAACTTCCTCTGGAGACTTCAACTGGCTTAAACCATCAATTGTAGCAAGTACTACGTTCTGCTTATTAGAAGAACCTAATGACTTAGTACGGATGTTCTGAATTCCTGCTAACTCACAAACGGCACGTGCTGGACCACCAGCGATGATTCCAGTACCTTCTGGAGCCTTCTTTAATAATACAGTTGCACCAGTATGCTTACCATAAATATCATGTGTGATTGAGTTGTTCTCATCAAGCTTTACAGTGATCAACTTCTTCATTGCATCTTCCTTACCCTTACGGATTGCCTCAGGGATTTCAGCTGCCTTTCCGAGTCCTGCACCAACATGACCATTGCCGTCACCGACAACAACTAAAGCTGCGAAACGCATGTTACGACCACCCTTAACAACCTTAGTTACACGCTTGATTGATACTACCTGATCATTTAATTCTAATTGAGATGCATCAATTATTTCATGTCTCATGTGTTATTTCCTCCTAAAATTCTAATCCAGCTTCTCTAGCTGCATCAGCTAAAGCCTTAATCTTACCCTGATAGATGAATCCTCCTCTGTCAAATACAACAGTGTTGATTCCTTTATCTAAAGCCTTCTTTGCAATAACTTCACCGAGCTTTTCAGCTGCAGCTACATTATTTGTCTTATCTAATTCTGACTTAACGTCCTTATCCAGTGTAGAAGCAGATACTAATGTATTTCCAACTGTATCATCAATAATCTGAGCATACATATGGTTGTTGCTTCTGAATACAGCTAAACGAGGTCTGTCTGCTGTTCCGGAAATATTGTTGCGAAGTCTTCTATGCTTATTTTGGCGAATTACTTCTCTTGATTTCTTACTAACCATTTCTCGTCACTCCTTTATTACTTCTTACCTGTCTTACCAGCCTTGCGTCTGATTACTTCATCCATGTACTTGATTCCCTTACCCTTATATGGCTCAGGTCTTCTCTTATCACGGATCTCAGCTGCATACTGTCCAACTTTTTCTTTATCGATACCTTTGATTGTAATTACATTACCCTCAACTACTGACTCGAGACCTTCTGGGTCTACCATGTCTACTGGATGAGAATATCCAAGGTGTAATGTTAAGTTCTTTCCAGACTTCTGTACTCTGTAACCTACACCATTAACCTCTAATTTCTTCTCGTAACCTTCTGTAACACCGATTACCATGTTGTTAATAAGTGTTCTTGTAAGACCATGAAGAGACTTCATCTTCTTCAAATCGTTTGGTCTTGTTACGATAACTTCAGCACCCTCAACCTTGATATCCATCTCTGATGGAAGTGTTCTCTCGAGAGTTCCCTTTGGACCTTTAACAGTCACATGATTATTTTCTGCAACCTCTACAGTAACACCTGCAGGAATTGCGATTGGCATTCTTCCTATACGTGACATGCCCGTACCTCCTTAAAATACTCCGTCTACGACGGGTTGATTATTACAGTATGTCTGACCATACGGTCAGGTTATACTTTTTGGAACTTAATTGTAGCTTACTTCTAAGAGTAAGCAGCAGTTAAACTACCAAACAAAGGCAAGTACTTCACCACCGACCTGAAGCTTTCTAGCTTCCTTGTCTGTAACGATTCCCTTGTTTGTAGAAAGGATTGCAATACCAAGTCCACCAAGAACTGTAGGGATTTCATCCTTGCCTGCATAAATACGAAGACCTGGCTTAGAGATTCTCTTGATGCCTGTGATGATCTTCTCATTCTTGTTAGCGCCATACTTCAAAGTAATGCGCATGCTCTTAAAATTACCATCCTCAATGATGTCGTACTTTGCGATGTATCCCTCATCTACAAGGATATCAGCAATAGCAAGCTTAATCTTTGAAACTGGTACATCTACTGTATCATGTTTAGCAGTATTAGCATTACGAATTCTTGTAAGCATATCTGCGATTGGATCACTCATTGTCATGATTGTTTTTCCTCCTAAATACTCATGTAAAGAATCTAGCTCTTACCAAGAAGCTTTCTTCACTCCTGGAATCTGGCCCTTGTATGCTAACTCACGGAAGCAAACTCTGCAGATACCATATTTTCTTAAATAAGCATGTGGACGTCCACAGATTCTACATCTTGAATACTCTCTTGTAGAGAACTTCTGCTTACGTGCCTGCTTTACCTTCATTGATTTTCTAGCCATGTTAATCCTCCTGAATTACTTTACAAAAGGCATACCGAATAATCTCAATAACTCACGAGCTTCTTCGTCTGTCTTAGCTGTTGTTACAAAAATTACATCCATACCTCTAACTTTATCAACCTTGTCATACTCAATCTCAGGGAAGATGATCTGCTCCTTGATACCAAGTGCATAATTTCCTCTTCCATCGAAAGAATCTGCGCTAACACCTCTAAAGTCACGTACACGTGGAAGTGCTAAGTTGATGAGACGATCAGCGAAGTCATACATCTTCTCGCCTCTCAAAGTTGTCTTACATCCAATTGCCATACCTTCTCTTAACTTGAAGTTAGCGATTGAGTTCTTTGCTCTAGTAGGAACAGCCTTCTGACCTGTAATAGCTTCCATGTCTTTGATAGCTGCCTCTAAAACCTTTGCATTTTCCTTAGCTTCACCAACACCCATGTTGATTACGATCTTGTCAAGCTTTGGAACTTCCATAATATTCTTATAACCGAACTTCTCTACCATCTTAGGTACGATTTCGTTTAAATATTGATCTTTAACTCTACTCAACGGTCTTATCTCCTTTCGTGATATTAATCGATTTCCTTGCCAGTCTTCTTAGCTACACGAACTGCCTTTGTCTTACCTGCTCTAGCTGGATCTTCAACACGCTTGAATCCAACCTTTGTAGGCTGTCCATCTACTAATAAAACGACATTTGAAATATCAATTGGAGCTTCCTGCTCAATAATTCCGCCGGCCTGGTTTGCCATGCTTGGCTTTGTATGCTTCTTAACAAGGTTTACACCCTCAACTACAACAGTGTGGTTCTCCTTATTTACAGCAATAACCTTGCCCTCGTTATCTTTATCAGCGCCAGCAATAACTCTTACTGTGTCGCCCTTCTTAATCTTCAATGTTGCCATCGTTTACCTCCTATAATACTTCTGGAGCAAGAGAAACGATTTTCATGAATTGCTTATCACGAAGCTCTCTAGCTACAGGTCCAAAAATACGAGTTCCTCTTGGAGTCTTGTCATCTTTGATGATAACGGCTGCGTTCTCATCAAACTTGATGTAAGATCCATCCTTACGACGAGCACCCTTCTTTGTACGTACTACAACAGCTTTTACAACATCACCCTTCTTAACAACTCCGCCAGGTGTTGCATCTTTTACTGTAGCAGTGATTATGTCACCAATGTTAGCATATCTTCTTGTAGAACCGCCCATAACACGAATAACAAGGATTTCCTTAGCACCTGTGTTATCAGCAACCTTTAATCTACTTTCCTGCTGTACCATGCTTGTAGCCTCCTTCTATTACTTTGCTCTCTCCATGACTTCAACAAGTCTCCATCTCTTGTCCTTAGACAATGGTCTTGTCTCCATAACCTTGACTGTATCACCAATGTGAGCGTCATTAGCCTCGTCATGAGCCTTTAATTTATAAGTTCTCTTAACGATCTTGTTGTAAAGTGGATGCTTTACGTTGTCCTTTACAGCAACAACGATTGTCTTGTCCATCTTATCGCTTACAACAACACCTACACGTGTTTTTCTAAGATTTCTTTCTTCCACGATAATTGTCTCCTTTCTAATCTATACGATTCCAATCTTACTGATTCTTCTCAGCCTCTGTAATTACAGTCTGAATTCTAGCGATGTTTCTTCTAACTTCCTTGATTCTAGCTGTATTCTCTAACTGATTGGTTGCATTCTGGAATCTTAAATTAAAAAGTTCCTTCTTTGCTTCAACTAACTGTGCATTTAAATCTGCAACAGATGCCTTCTTTAACTCTTCTACATATGTATTAGTTTTCATTTGCAACCTCGCTTTCTAAATCTGCACGAGAAACTATCTTGCACTTGCAAGGTAATTTGTGTGTAGCAAGACGTAAAGCTTCACGAGCAACGTCCTCCTGAACTCCTGAGATCTCAAATAATACTCTACCTGGTTTAACAACTGCTACCCAGTACTCTAAAGCTCCCTTACCAGAACCCATTCGAGTTTCAGCTGGCTTAGCTGTAACTGGCTTATCAGGGAAAATCTTGATCCAAACTTTACCACCACGCTTAATGTAACGTGTCATTGCAATACGGGCTGCCTCGATCTGATTTGAACGAATCCAGCATGGCTCAGTTGCCACGATACCATACTCACCGTATGTAATCTTATTGCCTCGTGTAGCCTTTCCTGTCATCTTTCCACGGAACTGCTTACGATGCTTAACTCTCTTTGGCATTAACATTACTGAACTCCTCCTTCCTTGTTACCCTTTGTAGGAAGAACCTCTCCCTTGTAGATCCATACCTTTACGCCGACCTTACCATAAGTTGTGTCAGCCTCAGCGAATCCATAATCAATATCTGCTCTAAGTGTCTGAAGTGGAATTGTACCTTCGCTGTAGAACTCTGTACGAGCCATATCAGCACCACCAAGACGTCCTGAACAGCTAGTCTTGATACCCTTGATGCCAGACTTCATAGCTCTTGACATGCAAGACTTCATAGCTCTACGGAATGATACACGGTTCTCAAGCTGCTGAGCAATGTTCTCTGCAACAAGCTGTGCATCCTTGTCAGGTCTCTTGATTTCCTTTACATCAACAACAAGCTTCTCTGTTGTTAACTTCTGTAATTCAGACTTAACCTTCTCGATTTCAGCTCCGCCCTTACCGATAACGACACCAGGCTTAGCTGTGTAAACAGTAACTTTTACTCTACCAGCTGCTCTTTCGATTTCAATCTTTGAAATTCCAGCTGCATATAATTTCTTCTTAAGAAATGTTCTGATATTATAATCTTCAACTAAGTAATCAGCGAACTGGTCCTCTGCATACCACTTAGAATCCCAATCCTTGATAACACCGACTCTTAAGCCGTGAGGATTAACTTTCTGTCCCATGACTGCCTCCTATCTCTCATCGAGCACGATTGTAATGTGGCTCATTCTCTTCTCGATTCTATAAGCTCTACCCTGTGCTCTTGGTCTAATTCTCTTCATTGTTGGTCCCTTGTTTGCATAACACTCTGCAACATAAAGGTTTTCCAAACTGTAATTCTTATCTGGATAGTTATTCTCAGCGTTTGCGATAGCTGACTTTAATAATTTCTCTACAATGCTTGATGCGTATCTAGGATTGTAAGTTACGATAGCAAGAGCTGTCTGAACATCCTTTCCGCGAATAGCGTCCAATACGAAGCAAGCCTTTGTAACAGACATTCTAGCGAAAGATAACTTTGCTGAAGGTCTTGTATCTTTTTGACTGTTTCTCTCACGTTTAACCTGGGATCTATGTCCTTTTGCCATGATATGAAACCTCCTTTCAAAAATTAGCGTACTTTAGATTTCTTTTCGTTCTTGTCATGACCTCTGTAAGTTCTTGTAGCTACGAACTCACCGAGCTTATGTCCTACCATATCCTCTGTAACATATACAGGAACATGCTTTCTTCCGTCATGAACAGCGATTGTATGTCCTACCATCTGTGGAAAGATTGTTGAACGGCGTGACCATGTCTTGATAACAGACTTGTCACCAGATGCGTTCATTGCATCAACCTTCTTTAATAAGCTTTCATCAGCAAATGGTCCCTTCTTTAATGAACGTGCCATAATATCCTCCTTACTTGATAGCCTTACCGTCTCTTCTTCTTACGATAAGCTTGTTAGAACTCTTGTGCTTCTTACGTGTCTTAAGACCAAGTGCAGGTTTACCCCAAGGTGTACATGGACCTGGACGTCCAACTGGAGCCTTACCTTCACCACCACCATGTGGATGGTCATTAGGGTTCATAACAGAACCACGAACTGTTGGGCGGATACCCATATGGCGCTTACGACCAGCCTTACCAATCTTAACAAGGTTGTGGTCACCATTTCCGATAACACCGATTGTAGCTCTACAATTTAAAGGAATCATTCTCATTTCGCCTGATGGAAGACGAAGTGTTGCGTACTTACCTTCCTTAGCCATGAGCTGAGCTGCATTTCCAGCTGAACGAACTAATTGTCCGCCCTTACCTGGGTACATCTCAATATTGTGAATCATTGTACCAACTGGGATATTCTCAAGTGGTAAGCAGTTACCAACACGGATTTCAGCGTTAGCTCCGTTCATAACTGTCATTCCATCTGTCAATCCTTCTGGTGCAAGGATGTATGCCTTCTCGCCGTCTGCGTAGCAGATAAGTGCGATATTAGCTGTTCTGTTTGGATCGTACTCGATACCAATTACCTTTGCAGGTACATCATCTTTTCTTCTCTTGAAGTCGATGAGTCTGTATTTTCTTCTGTTTCCACCACCCTGGTGTCTTACTGTAATCTTACCCTGATTATTACGACCAGCGTTCTTCTTTAAAGAAGTTGTAAGTGATTTCTCAGGAGTAGTTTTTGTAATCTCAGAGAAATCTGAACCAGTCATATTTCTTCTGGAAGGTGTATATGGGTTATATGTCTTAATTCCCATTTTCTTTCTCCTTTCAAATACGTTTTCATTGTCGCGTCTTTTCTGACGTATAATTTTTTCGAGCTTTTCTTAATCCTTTCGGATCAGCGTTTTTTCATAAGGAAGTCGCGGCGCTTCGCTTTAATCCTTTCATAAGGAAGTTGCGGCGCTTCGCTTTCTCCTTTTCATAAGGAAGTCGGACCGCTGCGCTTTATTGTCCGACTAAACCACTGCGTGGTTTAAAGTCCAGCAAAAATCTCGATATCCTTGCTGTCAGCTGTAAGCTGAACAATTGCCTTCTTGTACTTAGCAGTCTTTCCAACTGTTCTTCCACGTCTCTTCTCTTTACCACTATTGTTCATAGTGTTTACAGAAGCAACCTTTGTGCCTTCGAACATTTTCTCAACTGCATCTTTGATCATTGTCTTGTTAGCTTCTGGATGAACAAGAAATGTATACTTCTTCTCAGCCATAGCGTTCATACTTTTCTCTGTAATTACAGGCTCGATGATAACATCATAATATTGTACGTTTGCCATTATGCATACACCTCCTGAATCTTATTTACAGCATCCTTTGTAACAACTACTGTGTCGTACTTTAAGATGTCGAACACATTGATTGTCTCTGTTGAAGCTGTCTTTACTGTAGCAATGTTTCTTGCAGACTTAACTACATTCTCATTGTTATCGCTGATTACTACAAGTGCCTTCTCTACCTTAAGGTTAGATAAAACCTTTGCGAAATCCTTTGTCTTGATACCGTCGAACTTAAGCTCATCAACAACGACAAACTTGTTCTCAGCTACCTTAGAAGATAATGCAGACTTAAGAGCTGCTCTCTTCTCCTTCTTGTTTAACTTGAAGGAATAATCTCTTGGTACTGGTGCGAATACGACTCCGCCGCCTGTCCACTGTGGAGATCTTGTAGAACCCTGACGTGCATGTCCTGTTCCCTTCTGTCTCCATGGTTTTCTTCCGCCACCGCTAACTTCAGAACGTGTCTTAGCCTTCTGAGTTCCCTGGCGATTATTTGCAAGTTGCTGAACAACTGCGAGATGAACGAGATGCTCGTTTACTTCTACACCGAAGACTGCATCGTTGAGGTCGATCTTCTCAACTTCCTTGCCTTCCATACTGTATACGGATACTTTAGCCATCGTAAAGCTCCTCCTTTCCTTCTACCGAATTATTTACCTGCCTTAACAGACTCTTTAATAGTAACGAGAGACTTCTTAGGTCCTGGAACAGCACCCTTAACCAAAAGCAGGTTATTCTCTACATCTACCTTTACAACTTCAAGGTTCTGGATAGTAACCTTTACGCTACCCATATGTCCTGGCATTCCCTTGCCCTTGAATACTCTACTTGGTGTAGAACAAGAACCGTTAGAACCCTGATGACGATGGAACTTAGAACCATGTGCCATAGGTCCTCTGTGCTGACCAAGTCTCTTGATAGCACCCTGGAATCCCTTACCCTTTGAAATTGCTGTAGCATCAATCTTGTCACCAGCTTCAAAAATGTCAGCCTTGATTTCATCGCCAAGATTGTAATCTGCGCAATTCTCAAACTTAAACTCTCTTACATATCTCTTACCAGATACGCCGGCCTTATCGAAGTGTCCCTTCTCAGCCTTGTTTACTCCATGTCTACGCTTGATAGACTTCTTTCCAGCTGCATCCTTGTTGACAACCTTTTCTTTCTTGTCAACGAATCCAACCTGAACTGCTTCGTAACCGTCATTCTCAACTGTCTTAACCTGTGTTACTGCACAAGGGCCAGCCTGAAGAACTGTTACAGGAATCAATGATCCCTCTTCGTTGAAGATCTGTGTCATTCCGACTTTTGTTGCTAAAATAGCTTTCTTCATTTTTCTTACCTCCTGTTAATCTACAGCGGATCGCTTCATGCCCGTATTTACGGAGTAGCGGAACCGATCATCCTAGTACAGGTAATATAAGTGGAACATATAGTTGCTTCTATATTAAACCTATCGAGGATTTACAAAATTGTTTTGAAGCTTTCGCTTCCCTTGAATAAGAAGTATTTCTTACTTCTCCTTCATTGCGATGTTGATGAATACACCAGCTGGCATATCAACTCTCTGAAGAGCATCAATTGTCTTCTGAGTTGGATTTACAACATCAATGAGTCTCTTATGAGTTCTCTGCTCGAACTGCTCTCTAGAATCTTTGTACTTGTGTACGGCTCTTAAGATAGTAACAACTTCCTTCTTTGTTGGAAGTGGTACTGGTCCGCTCACCTGTGCTCCATCCTTCTTCACAGTCTCGATGATTTTCTTGGCAGATGCATCAACTAATTCGTGATCATAAGCCTTGAGTGTGATTCTCATAATACTTGCCATAAAAAAAGTCGCCTCCTTCGTACTTATTATTGTACGACAAGCGGTGACTGTACACTCCTCCGTGTGTGTCCTACGGATTTACACACGTGTTTCTACTCTCGTGGTAGACAATATTGGGTACAGTGACTTGTCGCCAGTTTCCTAACTTGACATTCGCTCCACGGAAAACCTGCCAATAACTATGGTCGATTATCAGCAGCAACCTCACGCTTCATCGCTATCAATGTCACAGCAAGTGATAGTATACCCTATAAAATCAATACTTTCAAGAGTTTGGAATATTTAATTGTATTTTTTTTAGTACAATTCGCTTTTCTGTGAAATACTTCCTAATATTACAATCTTTTGTTATACTATGCAAGCGTAGCTGACGATATTAGATATTCCGCAAGCGCCTAATCGGCCGCTGGTACCTAACGCAGAACAGAATCTCTCAGGGCCTCCCTCCCGGCTTACTACATGTAAGCCTTGGAGGAAGAACCCTTCGTCTATTCTGCCTAAGGTCCCAGCTACTGTTACGTTAATACAGCAAGCGCCTTAGAAGCAGTAGACGCAGGCGTGTCCTCTTTAGGCGTCACATTTAGTACGCCGGAGAGGGCCGCCGAGAGATTCTGCTGCATCTTAGGCGGCTGCGGAATATTCATTGCAGCGGAAATACATATTATAATAGAAGAAACACTTTCATATTAAAAAAGGAGCATGATATGTGGATTGCAGATAATTGGAAAGATTACGAAGTAATAGATTGTAGCGAGGGAGAGAAACTCGAGAGATGGGGCAGATATACTCTGTTGAGACCGGATCCTCAGGTAATCTGGAATACACCAAAGGAGTGTAAAGAATGGCGCAAGCTCAACGGCCATTATCATAGAAGCAAAAAAGGCGGCGGCGAATGGGAATTCTTTGACCTGCCAGAGCAGTGGTCAATTAATTATAATTTACCAAATCACTCAGATGAAAATACAGGTTATATCAACGGAAGCGGTCAACTCACATTTAACCTGAAGCCTTTCAGCTTCAAGCACACAGGATTGTTCCCAGAACAGGCTACAAACTGGGACTGGTTTTCAAGCCTTATATATAATAAGAAGAAAACCAATCCAGATGCTGAAATCAAAGTATTGAATCTCTTCGCTTACACAGGAGGTGCAACACTTGCAGCAGCTGCTGCCGGAGCAAGCGTCACTCACGTAGACGCATCCAAAGGTATGGTAACCTGGGCCAAGGAAAATGCTGTTTCATCCGGTCTCGGTGACGCGCCAATCAGATGGCTTGTTGATGATTGCAAGAAATTCGTTGAGCGCGAAATCCGACGCGGCAATCATTATGATGGAATTATAATGGATCCTCCTTCTTACGGCAGAGGCCCAAAAGGAGAAATCTGGAAAATCGAGGAAGCTGTCTACGAGCTTATCACTCTTGCAGCTGAGCTTCTTACAGACGAGCCACTCTTCTATCTGGTGAACTCATATACAACAGGACTGCAACCAGCAGTATTGCATTATATGATTTCTACTGCGTTGAAGAAATATCCCGGTTCAGTTGAAGCTGACGAAATTGGTCTCCCAGTTACAGAGTCCGGCTTATACTTACCATGCGGAGCAAGCGGAAGATATCAGGGAATTGTTGAATAAGAAGCATAAACATTTTTTCAAAAGTCCACATCAGACTGAAACGCCATATAAACGCGCTATATAATTACATCAAACAGCAACGCAAGCAATAGCGCTAAATCAAAAAGCGACAAAAACGGGTGGAATCTCATTTTCATGAGATTCCACCCGTATTTTCTTGACTGATTATTCTATAATGTCTTCTTGTCGTAGAGGAATTCCTCTGGAAGTTCTACGTTGAAGTCCTTAGCTAAATGTCTGAAGTTATCCGGTGTAATAGTCTGTAACTTATGTGGATTCATGGACAGAACCTTTACCAAAATCTCTGCAGACTTCTCTGCTGTATGCATAAGTCCAAATGTAAGATCGAAATCTTCGCCGGCAGCGAACATTCCATGATGAGCCCAGATAGCCAAATCGTATTTCTTCATAAGCTTACTTGTTTCTACTGCAATATCTCTACCGCCTGGCACCATCCAAGGAACTACGCCGACACCTGAAGGAAATACAACCGGGCACTCTGTTGCCATTTCCCATAATTCTCTTGTAAATACCTCATCAGAAAGTGGCAATACAAATGTAAGTGCAATGATGTTGGTAGTATGTGCATGATAGATAACTCTATACTTGCCACCTGTTGCCAACTTCTTCACTTCATGATTCATAAGGTGACTTGGGAATTCAGAAGTAGGTCTTCCTCCATTTACAAATCCCCATACTACTCTATAGTTCTCACCATCTTCATCAATCTCTGCAATTCCAAGAGAATCCTCTGGGTCCAAAATTACATTGCGGAAATATTTACCACTACCTGTTGTAAGGAAATATTCTCCAGCAAGATTTGGAACTGATGTACCAATAGGCTGCCACTCTCCAGGAGTGAAGTTCTCCTTAATGCTCTCTACTTCTTCCTTCTTGATACGGTATGTGAGATTTCCACCATTTCTCTCATGCCATCCCTGCTCCCAGCCATCATTGGCCATACGAATAAATCTCTGTACAAATTCTGCATCTAATACTTTCATGATATTCCTCCTAAAATCTATTTTTCATCTATTGATCTACCACTTATAAAATATGTTTATAAACCATATTCATCCGCTATATTTATAAGCTATGCTCAGTCGTCATGCTTATCAGCTATTTCTTTCAAATATATCAATCCATATGCCTATTCGTTTAATTTAATATCAATTTATTTTAGTATCAATTGAATTTAGTATCTCTTTATTTCAAATGAATCCATAACGCATCTTCTGGCATCCATCAGGTTTACAAATCTGCCAGAAGTTATCATCTGACTCATAAGATTTCCAATTGCAGTCGCCTCAGTCGGTCCTGCCAAAACTTCCTTGCCAGTAGCCTCAGCTGTTATTCTATTTAAATAGTCTGCATTGGCACCGCCACCTACAATATGGATTCTGTCATACTTCACGCCAGTAACATCTTCTATCTCTGTGACTGTTTTGGCATAGCACTGCGCCAGTGAATTATATATAACTGCTGCCACTTCGTTGATTCCTTCCGGAACTGTCTGGCCCGACTCACGGCATGCAGCCTGAATCTCTGCAGTCATATTCGCCGGAGATAGAAATCTCTCATCATTGGCATCTACTATCGATTCAATTGTCTCACGAGAAGCATTGTCACTGATTGTGCCAAAATCCATGTCAGGCGCTAATTCTTTTCTCACAGACTGAATCATCCACAATCCCATAATATTTTTGAGAAATCTATATCGATAATCATAGCCGCCCTCGTTAGTGAAGTTTCTCGCCATTGCATCAGCAGAGCAATTCGCCCTCTTCAACTCCGTCCCCATTAGAGACCAAGTTCCTGAACTAATATAGAGAGTGTCATCTGTCACACTTGGAACCGCCATAACCGCTGAGCCTGTGTCATGAGTTGCAGGCATTATAACCTTGCAATCAAATCCAACTTCAGCTGCCACTTCCTCTGTGAAATTTCCAACTACACTTCCCGGCTTTTCAATAGTCTTGAAAATATCTCTAGGGAATCCAAGCAAATCAATCAGATCATAGTCCCAATCATTTGTGGAAGCATCCACCAACTGTGTAGTGGAAGCATTGGTATATTCCTGTTTCTTCACACCGGTTAATTTGTAATTAAAATAATCCGGTATCATAAGTAAATCAGCAGCCGCCTCCAACTTCCCAGGCTCCTGAATCTTATGAGCCATAAGTTGATATATTGTATTGAAAATCTGCTTCTGGATTCCAGTTCTGGCATATAACTTATCCTGTGAAATGATTTTGTACACTTCCTGATCCACTCCATCAGTTCTATGATCTCTGTATCCATATACCAGTCCCAAAACATTTCCCTCGTTATCAAGAAGCACATAATCCACAGCCCAGGTATCAATTCCCATGGATACAGGAATCTTGCCAATCTCCTTGCACTTCTTAATTCCGGCAATTATCTCTTTATATAATCTGTCAACATCCCACACCAGGTGGCCATCCACAGAATCATTGCCATTGTAAAACCTATATATCTCTTCCAGCTTCATTCTGCCATCTTCTATAGAAGCCAGAATATGTCGTCCGCTGGAAGCACCTATATCTATCCCAAGATAGTATTCCATGTCTTTCCTCCCAAATATTCATTAATCCAATAATCTCAAATATAAAATCAGCGCCATCTGACATATCCATCATATCCTCCGGGGGCAAATAAAAAAAGGACACATATTATTTTAAATATGTGTCCTCTGTTGTATTACTATTTCTCAATATTTCCCAGCAAATAATTAACGAATTGCTGAGCTGTACGTCCACTGATACCACCGTGAGAAAGTTCCCACTTGTTAGCCTCTGCATGAAGCTCCTCATCAGAATACATCTCCTCAGTAATCCCTTGCTTTCTGGCAAGTTCCACTACAATATTGAAGAACTCCTTCTGACTTGGTTTGCTATAATTTATAGTCACACCGAATCTGTTAACCAGAGACAGCTTCTCCTCCATGGTATCCGAATGATGCATACCATTTTGCACTTCCACATCATTTCTATCCTTCCAGGTCTCCTTAATGAGATGGCGTCTGTTGGAAGTTGCATAAATGAGAATGTTATCAGGTCGTGTCTCCACGCCACCCTCAATTACAGCCTTGAGGAATTTGTATTCCACCTCGAATTCCTCAAATGACAAATCATCCATATAAATAATAAATTTGTAATTGCGATTCTTGATCTTGGCAATTATATTGGACAAATCCTTGAACTGATGTTTATATATCTCTATCATTCTCAGACCATCCGGATAAAACTCATTTACAATAGCTTTGATACTTGTGGACTTACCGGTTCCACTATCACCATAAAGCAATACATTATTAGCCTTTCTGCCCTGAACAAATGCCCTGGTATTATCCACCAGTTTCTTCTTCTGAATCTCATAACCCACCAGATCATCCAACACAACCTTGTCCATATTGTTGATGGCATGAAGTTCAATATCATCACCATCTGCATTGTCATTCAGACGAAAGGCCTTGTTCAATCCGAACATGCCCACACCGTATTCTCTGTAAAATGTTGTTACAACATCAAAGAATTTATCTACATCCGAAGCCTCATCCAACTTCCGGCGCAAGTCAATAATCTTCTCAGATACATTCTGATTATACATAAGCTCAGGTTTACCAATGGCCTGATAGTCAGTCAGATATGTAAAGCAATCAATTCCAAGCTTCTTCTCAATCTCCGAGAAATCATAGTGGAATAATTTCCTGAAAACCTCAAAATCATTTTTGGCAAAATGATTGACGCTTCCTTCGCTGGCTCCCACCTTCTCGCAGGTCAATGAAAATGGATTCTCATCATTTACCAGATAAAAAGCCAGATAGCACTGCCACAGATTCTCGTCAAAGCCATAGTCTGTGGATACAATAAGTATTCTCTTTACCTGAGTGTAGATATCTTCTATCAATTTCGAATCAGACTCAGTACCTTCGTGAAATCTGCGAAATATATCTCCCATCTGATACAGAATACAATCTCTGTCCATGTTGCCATACATTATAAGCTTTGATATTTCTCTATACATTTTCTTCACTTCCCATTTTCTATACTTCTATCTAAATTTTAAATCAAGCTTCACTCATCATATCCCAAACATGCAATCATTCTGTTGCAGCACTTGCACTTTCAGGCTAATCCATTACTCATATCTCAATGCATCGATTGGATTGAGCTTCGCTGCTTTGTTGGCCGGATAGTATCCGAAGAACACGCCAATTGCCATGGAGAATCCCAGAGATATAAGTATACTTCTAAGAGATGGCACTACATCTGCTCCCACATATCTGGCCAGAGCAATTCCTCCAGCACAGCCTATCAATATACCTATTATACCGCCAATGATACATATGACAATGGACTCAATAATAAATTGCATTCTAATGGAACTATTTGGCGCGCCCAGAGCTTTTCTTGTTCCAATCTCTCTGGTTCTCTCAGTGATAGACACCAGCATAATATTCATTACACCAATGCCTCCTACCACCAGAGCAATTCCTCCAATAAGAGCAATAGCCGAAGTTATGGTATCCATAATCGTCTGCATAATTGAAACCAGAGATGCGTAAGTAGTCGCAGTCACATGGAAGCTATGATTATTGCGGTAAATATTATCGAAGAATTCTTCAATCTGAGCTTTCACAATCTCAGGATCCTTCTCCGGATTAATAACCACAGTCAGATTATTATACCCACTGGTATGATTAATTCTCTGAGCAGTTTTCAGAGGCACATACAGATTAGTTGTATCATTTCCCATCATGAACATCATCATGTTGGCATTGGATGCATCATTTTCATCAGGGGCTTTGTATACACCGCTGATAACCAGATTATAATATTTATCATCCACAGCCATAGTCACTTCGCTGCCCACAGCCTTCTTGGCATCTCCGTCAAACAAATCATCCAAGGCATCTTCTGAAAGAAGAGCAACCATAGAGCCATTTTCCATATCCTGCTCTGCAAAATAATTTCCTTCAAGCATGTTGATATCATTTGCCATGAAGAAACCAAGGGATGTACCGGATACCATGACATTGGCATTCTGCCCTGCAAGCTGCAGTTCCCCTTTGCCCACACTTTCTGATACGGAAAATGCTTTGATTTCCTCAGGATATGTTTCCTTAAGCTGAGTGAGCATATCCGCTGTTATTAAATCAGAATCCCGGGGTTCCTTCTCATCATCTCCTTGGGAAAATGATATTCCCATCATGGATGACATGCTGTCGCCCTCTTCCTCCTCGTCACTGACAGGCTCCAACATAAGTTGTACATTGTTGGCTCCCAGGGAACTCATGGAATCCGTAACCGTTGCTGTAACAGAATCACCAACTGTCATAATAGCAATAACAGAGGCAATACCAATTATAATTCCAAGCATGGTAAGGAGGGATCTCATCTTGTTGGCCCTGAGACTGAATAGAGCAAGTCGAATATTTTCATACAACATTGTCATGACTTCGCCCCCTCTCTCTCACCAATCACCGCTCCATCACGGATAGTGATGATTCTCTGAGTCTCCTCTGCCAATTCATTGGAATGGGTTATAAGCACAATAGTCTTGCCTTCCTCCTCATGAAGCTTATGAAACAAATCCATAACCATTCGACCGGTTGCAGAGTCAAGAGCTCCTGTTGGTTCATCCGCCAAGATAATAGAAGGTTCATTGGCCATAGCTCTGGCAATTGCCACACGCTGCTTCTGACCTCCTGATAATTCCTCCGGCAAATGTTTCATACGATCTGACATGCCAACCAATTCCAACAGTTCCCTGGCTCTCTCATTTCTTTGGCGCATGGGAACTCCTGCATATAGCATAGGCATCTCCACATTTCTTATGGCATTGGTTTTGGAAATCAGATTATAAGTCTGAAACACAAAACCTATTTTCTTATTTCTGATTCTGGACAGTTCCGCATCCTTGGCTGCAATTACATCCACATCATCAAGCATGTACTGTCCCTCTGTAGGTCTGTCCAAAGCACCGATTATATTCATCAATGTAGATTTACCAGAACCAGACTGTCCTACAATGGATATGAATTCTCCCTCATGTACATCCAGAGATATACCATGAAGTACCTCAAGTTCATTTGGGGTGCCAATATAAAATCGTTTTACGATATCTCGAAGCTGGATAATCGTCTTACTCATTTAATTCACTCCTCCCATAGAACTTGACTGATTAATCATATCCTCCAAAGTATTAGCTCGTTCCACTTCCGGCATCAATATCTCATCACCGACCTTGAATCCGCCTCCAAGGATTTCTGTATAATAATCACTCTCAATACCTTTAGATACGCTAACCTGTTTAGTGATATATTCACCAGTCTCCTCATCAGTTCCTGTTATCTGATTTACGAAGAATGTCTTGCCATCATCCTCTGTCTGAATAGCATTAAATGGAACGCAGATTACATCCTCATTTTCCTGAGTAATAATACTAAGCTTGGCAGTCATTCCAATTCTAAGTCTCTCGTCCAACTTATCCATAGCAATCTTCACTGTAAAGGTTACATCCTTGCTTCCAGATGAAGATGAACTGCCAAAGCTAGATGCATCAGCAATGCTTCCCAAATCAAAATCAAATCCACCACCACTGAAGCTTGAACCACTTCCATTGCCATCAGAATAAGTAGTTGCATTGGTTGCAATCTTTGAAACCTTCTTCACCACGCCACTGAGTTCCTCATCTCCAGTAGCATTGGTTTTGATAATAACTTTCTGACCTTCCTGAACTCTGTTAATGTCATACTCATCAATTTCAGTTACAACATCAAGAGCATCTACATTATCTATAACAGCCACAACAGAGCCATTGAAATTATCTCCCACAGTCACATTGAGAGATGTAATCATGCCAGATACTGGCGCAACCACTGTACAATCTGCAATCTGCTCCTGCAAATCCTTGATGGAATCTCCATAGTTGTCCTCTCTGCCATCCAGATTCTCAATAGTATTATTGTAATTGTCCACAGCAGTATTGTATGTATCCCACACTCTCTGCTCGTTGGTAGCACGACGATTCACCTGATTATCATAACGAGTCTTGGCATTATTCATTGCCTGCTCATCTGAAATCATCTGATTCTTGGCAGCAAGTACTTTGGCATCATTTTCATCACCATTAGGATGCTCGGCATCTACAGTAGAAGCCAG
>JAGBNK010000006.1 GCA_017634455.1 Lachnospiraceae bacterium | reverse complement strand
TGAGCATTGAGTCCTTTTCTGAGATGTTGATTTGGTCATTGACATTATACCAAAAAGGGAGGTCAATGCTCTTTTTATTTTGAACTCCCGATAAATCAAGGTTTTAGAACTAAAAATGGGTGGTGAATTTGACACTACCAAAACTTATTAAGGAGGTAACCTATGAAAAAAATCAATTTTAATCTAGACTGGCAGTTTAAGCGGGCAAAATCCTCAGAAAAGCCACAGACTGTCAATCTGCCCCATGATGCCATGCTGTATGAAAAACGTGATCGAAAAGCACCTACTGCGGGAGCCTGCGGTTATTTCCCCGGCGGTGCATACGAATATACCAAATCATTCTTTATTCCAAAGGAGGAACAGAAAAGAGCATACATTCTTGAATTTGAAGGAGTATACAAAAACGCAAAAATCTATGTTGGCGATGTGCTGGCAGCAGAGCGTCCCTACGGCTATACCAATTTTTTTGTTCCCCTGAATGAGTATCTGCAGTTTGGGAGTGTGAACGAAATCAAAGTACTTGCAGATAATTCTGCAGTGCCTAATTCCCGTTGGTATTCTGGAAGCGGTATTTACCGGAACGTAAATCTGTATACCGGTGATATCTGTCACATCCAGCCTGACGGGCTTGCAATCACAACTGCAAAAAATGAAGATGTCACAGTCAAAGCGACGGTCAGCGGTGGAGATCAGCTGAAAGTCATTCTATATGACGGAGATTCAGCAGTGACAGAGGCTACCGGAAAAATTATAAATGGAGAAGCCGTCGTACATCTTCATATTTCACAGCCACGTCTCTGGGATGCGGAACATCCGGAACTTTACCGTTGTTCTGCTATTCTGTTAAAAGATGGAATGGAAGTCGACAGAGCTGAAGACTGGTTCGGTTTCCGAACGCTGAAATGGAACCGAACGGGACTCTATGTGAACAATAAGGAGACTCTTCTTCGCGGTGCCTGTATCCATCATGACAACGGTGTACTGGGTGCCTGTTCTTTTGAAGATGCCGAAGAACGCCGAGTCCGCCTTTTAAAGGAAGCCGGCTTCAATTCCATTCGCTGTGCCCACAATCCGGCATCTAAAGCTCTGTTAAATGCCTGTGACCGGCTGGGCATGTATGTGATGGATGAGTTCTGCGATAACTGGCTGGTTCATAAGAATCCATACGATTATGCAGACCAGGAATTCCGGCAGTGGTGGGAGCAGGATTTGACTGCCATGGTCATAAAAAATCATAACCATCCAAGTGTAATCATGAACTCTATCGGCAACGAAATTTCTGAACTGGCCATTCCTGAAGGACAGGAGATCTGCAGAAAAATGGCTGTGCTGGCCAGAACTCTGGATCCTGATAAAGCTGTAACACTTGGAGTCAATATGATGCTCTGTAGTATGGCTGCAAAGGGCGGTGGAATCTATGGCAGCAAAAAAGACGGTAAGGAAAACACAAACGGCAGTCAAACCATGGATAATCTGCCAACTTCTGCTTTCTTTAATCTTCTAATGAATAAAATGGGAGGCATCATTGAAAAAGCTGCTGCAAAGCCTGCCGCTGACAAAGCAACCGAAGTGGCTATTTCTTATCTGGATATTGGCGGCTATAATTATGCTGCGTCCCGTTACGGAATAGACGGCGAACTCCATCCGGATCGCGTGATTGTCGGTTCTGAAACGCTTCCGAAGAATCTTTACAAGAACTGGCAGCTGGTTCTGAAATATCCTTATGTTATCGGGGATTTTATGTGGACAGGATGGGATTATCTGGGAGAAGCAGGAATCGGCACCGTCCGGTACAAAAGCTTCAGAAAAGCCGGTGAAGATGCACCCATTATTTCCGGTGGCTGCGGAGTAATCGACATTTGCGGCAAACTGCGTCCGGAAACACACTGGAACCGTCTGATCTGGAACCTGACAGATACTCCCGGGATTGGTGTTGAACCTCTGACACATGCGGGAGAAACCGGTTCCATATCCATGTGGAGAGATACCGACGCAGTATCAAGCTGGTCCTGGAAAGGGTACGAAAACAAAAAGACAAAAGTGATTGTTTATGCAGGCGGAGCAATGGCTGAACTGATCGTAAACGGGAAATCCTACGGAAAGAAAAAAACAAACGAATGTAAAGCGATTTATCCAAAGGTAGTTTACACACCGGGAACAATCACAGCCATCAGCTATGACAGTAACGGCAGGGAAATTTCCCGAACATCTTTAACAACTGCCGAAGGCAAAACAAAGCTGTTATTAGTCCCGGAAAAACAGATTCTTCATCCAAATGGTCAGGATCTATGCTATCTAAACATTCATCTGGTTGGAGAGAATGGTGCAGTAAAATCTACTGAGGATGTTCCAGTCACTGTAACAGTTACCGGTGCAGGCCGTCTGCAGGCGCTGGGTTCTGCGAAACCAAATATGAGCGAATGCTTCTTTTCCGATACGCATACCACTTATTATGGAAATGCATTGGCTGTCATCCGCGTTGGGACAACCCCCGGCAAAATCCAGGTCAAAGTAAGCGCTCCTGGTCTGGAAAATCAGTTTGTCGAACTGGATGTTCAGCCATAATCATCAGCATCTCTCTCTGAACGAAATGTACGAAAGGGCAATGGGAAGACTTCCAAGTATGGCATTAAGTGCAACGCCATCTATAGGAACCATCCTATAGTTCTCAGACTAAAGACAAACGCCTTTCATGATTTAGGTAATCATGAGAGGCGTTTCTTCGTATATATTTTATTTTTCCTTGTTTGGAAGCCCCCAAATGTAAAATATCTAGCGGCGCCACAAGTCTCCCCAGACTTCATCACACAAATCAGTAGCATATTGAAGTGAGAAACTTGAATCCTTTTCTTTTATGATACTTCCATTTGCCATCTCCTCGGTGTAATCCTGAATATTATATACAGCTACACCATTTTCCGCATGGCTTAGATGACATATTATAGGCTGAATTCCATAGTCCGATATAAATACATTTCCGGAATCATCTCTCTGCAAAGTAACCTCTGCCATTCCTCCGATGGAACGATTGGCCACGCCCTCTCCGTCACTGCTTGTCCAGCTGCAGAAATTTCCAAGGGAATAATATACAAGCATCTTATGCCCTGTGGCTTCATCTTCTACCATCTCAATAGGTTCTATAACATGAGGATGAGTTCCAATTACCAGATCCACACCATTTTGCAGGAATATATCAGTCCATTTTTCCTGCATTTTATCCGTTCCAAGATTGTATTCTGTGCCCCAATGTGGACATACAACTACGAAGTCACTCATTTCCTTCGCTCTTGCAATATCATTTACTACACGGTCTTCCTCCAGCATATCTACCGCATATGGCATGGAAGACGGTAGAGGAATTCCATTGGTTCCATAGGTATAATTCAATATGGCTATCTTCATTCCATCCTGCTCGTATACATAGATATTGTCCTGGCTCTCCTGAGAATCATGTATACCCAAAATCGTCTCCTCAGGATATTTCTGTTGCCAGTTATCCAAGCAATTGTTAATGCCTCTAGCCCCTCTGTCCAAAGCATGATTAGTAGCATGCAATACCACATCAAATCCTGTATCCACCAGATAATCTGCAACTTCATACGGCGCATTAAAATTGGGATATCCAGTTATTCCCAGATCAGTTCCACCAATTATAACCTCCTGATTAACCAAAGCCACATCCGCCTGAGATATTTCATTCTTTACATTGGCAAATAATGGAGCGAAGTCATAAGTTCCGTCCTCTGCCAGAAATTTATTTTCAATAGCATCATGTAATAGAATATCTCCAACCATAACCAGCGAAACTTCAGGTTCCGGTTCTTCCACCACAGGCTCTGCCGGCTGTACCTCTACTACCTCCTGAGCCTTGGCCTCCTGCTGGGCCTGCACTGTACGTATATTGAAAATGGAAAATCCCATAGCCAGTACAAGAAGTACCGTCAGTGCCAACTGATATCCAGGATTCCCTCTATGTATAGTTCTTTTTTTCATCAACTACCCTCTATATCATGGCGATTTAGCCGCCTGTCATTTCTAATTATTAACCTTTCTCATTGTAGCATGTCTGGCCTACTTATGCTAGAATTAGCACAGAATAAATCCTAAGGGGGGATTATATAAATGAAAAAGATATATAAGGAAGCTCTTGAGAACTCTCCTGTAATAGCCGCCGTCAACAATGACGACAGTCTAAACAAATGTCTCAGTTGCGACAGCGAGATAATATTCATACTATATGGAGACATCATTTCAATCCCTGATATTGTAGACAAGATAAAAGGTGCCGGCAAACTGGCCTTCGTTCATATGGATTTGATACAAGGCTTAAGTGCCAAGGAAGCTGCTGTTGATTATATTGCAAAATATACCAAAGCGGACGGCATAATCTCAACCAAGGCGCCACTTATATCCCGGGCCAAGGATTTGGATATGTGTACAATAATGAGATTCTTTCTCATTGACTCCATGGCTTTTGGAAATATTGAGAAGCAAATCAGAAATGTAAAGCCGGATGTATTGGAGATACTGCCCGGTCCTATGCCTAGTGTGGTAGCTCGACTAAAGAAGAAATTCTCATCTCCAATTATCGCCAGTGGATTAATTGCTGAGAAAGAAGAAGTCTACGCTCTATTAGATGCTGGTGCTCAGTCCATCTCAACCACAAATCAAGATGTGTGGTTCCTGTAGAATTTTTTATCAAATAAAACAAGGTCTTGGAAAATGATATTCTCATAATCCAAGACCTATTTATTTCAATTATTAATTCATAATAATACCGAATCAAAAACCGTTTCTCGCAAAGCACCTATCAATTAATTAAGCTTTGGCAACTTCTGCATCCTGCTTCTTAAATACAATCTTTAACAGGATTGGTGTAATTAGTGTTGTTACAATAACCATTACGATAATTGGTGCAAAAAGATGCTCTGAGATAAGACCCATCTGACGTCCTTTTTCAGCTACAATCAAAGCAACCTCTCCTCTTGAAACCATTCCGACACCTGTCTGCAATGATTCTTTCCATGTGAATTTACAGATTTTAGCTCCAAGTCCACATCCTATAAGCTTGGTTATTACAGCAACGATTGTAAGAACCACTGCGAATAACCACAGAGATACTGACATTCCACCCAACTGAACCTTCAAACCAACGCTGGCAAAGAAAATACATGAGAAGAATACTGTAGACAAGTCATGTACCTTCAAGTCTACATAATCTCTAATCTTGGATCTACAGAAGATAACACCTGCGAAGAAGGCTCCTGTAATATCAGCAATACCAAATACAACCTCTGATATATATGCCAGCAAGAATGCAAATGTAAATGCGAAAATTGCAGCTCTTCTCATATGATCAGCCTTCTCAATTACAATTTCCATTCTGGTGATAAATAATCCCAGAGCGATAATTACAACCGCATACACAGCAATCTTTCCAAGAACTACTGTTGGTTTAACAGAAGTATCCTTTAAGCTTGAAACAACTGCAAGTACAATCATTCCGAGAATATCATCAATAATAGCAGCTCCAAGGATTGTTGTACCAACTTTACCCTTGAGGCAACCCATTTCCTTCAATGTCTCTACTGTGATACTTACTGATGTTGCTGTAAGTACTACACCAACGAAGATACACTGAATAAAAGTCTCATAATCGGCAATATTCTCATGGAAATACATAGCATAAGCCGCAGCACCACCAACCAGCGGTACAACAACACCGATTACAGCTGTAATAAGAGATGCTACCATATTCTCCTTCATTTCCTTCAAGTCTGTCTCAAGACCTGCAGAATACATAAGGAAGATAACACCAACCTCTGCTGACAACTCAATAAATGTTCCGTTGTCTCCCTGCATATTAATAATATTTAAAAATGATGGTCCTAATACTACGCCGGCTAAAAGTGCACCAACAACTTCTGGCAAATTAATTCTCTTGCAAATAATTCCCAAAAGCTTTGTTGCAAACAAAATCAACGCAATCCACAACAAAAAATCATAATTCATGTTTAGTCCCCTTCTTTCTATAAATTTGTCATAAAGTTCTCTTTTGACCGTATCCCATCTTACTCCTGTCACCCCCTCAATTCAATAGGTGAAATGACGATTTGTCACATTTTCAGCAGTTTCCAGAATAGATCAATTTTTTGTGGTGATTTTTCACTATTTTCAAATGTTATCTCACCTTTTTTTGTACCTTTTTCCCTTAATAAATTCTGTACCTGAAGCCTACGCTTTATCTCTTTTGCCGTACCATAGCCCCCGTCAAAAATCTCAACATCAGGGCCTAATACTTCTATAATCGCATCCTTTACAAAAGGGTAGTGAGTGCAGCCTAAAACCACTGCATCCAGCTGACCTACATACTGATACAACAGATCCCGCATAAATCCTTTCAGCTCAGGACTATTTACATTTCCCACTTCCACAAAATCCATAAGGCCAGGACATGCCAGGGGAATCACATTGGCATCTCCACCATAAGCATCTATGAGATGCTTCAGTTTCTCCTGATGAATTGTCATTGGAGTAGCCATGACGAGAACATTTCCCTTAGGATATGCCTCCACTGCTGGTTTCACTGCCGGTTCTATACCCACAATAGGTAAATCCGGATACATCTCTCTAAGAGTTCGAACCGCAGCACTTGTTGCTGTATTACATGCTATAACTACTCCCTTGCATCCCATTTTAATAAAATCATGCACATGTTTTATAGTCATGCTTCTGACTTCCTCCAGGCTCCTAGTTCCGTAAGGAGCATTTGCCGAATCTCCGAAGTAATACATGTCTTCCTCCGGCATAATTTTAATCATTTCCTTCAGAACACTCACTCCACCTAATCCAGAATCAAATACAGCTATAGGCGCATTCTTTTCCCTTATTAACTCTATATCTTCCATTATTTATCTTCCTACTATTATTTATTCCAAATCTAGTGTATAATCCACAATGTTTACAGTTTTCGTGTCCTTTTATCAACACTATGCTTTTTAACTGCAAATTTTTGTGATATACTATTCGCATATTTTTCAAAACACATGATTATATACATAATCACACTTTATAGCCGAATTGTAAATCCCTATATAATCATAATAGAATTTATTTTAAGGAGATTCCTATGTTTTATACAGATGATTTATCAAGTCCAAGAACCAAGGTATGCAGCAGCTGTGGCAGACCTATGTCAAGAAGCGTAAAGGGCGATATTTGCCAGGCTTGCTCTGACGAGGAGCTGTATGCAGAGGTCAAGGATTTCATCCTCCACAACAATGTAACTGAGATGGAAGTAGCTGAAACCTTTGGCATCCCTTTGAAGCAGGTTCGCGCCTGGATCAAGGACGGTCGAATTGATTATCGCAACAATTGGTATTAGAACTCTAGTATAATACCAATTGCCGCTGCAATTATTATGTAAAATATTGGATGAATATTGGTCTTTCTCATCATCACAAATAATATTACAGCCAATATAATATGTCTAAAATCAAAAAAGTCTAGTAATACCCCAGTTTTTTCATACAACTCAGTTCTAAATATGGCAGCCTTGGCAACAGACACAGTGGCCACACATACCAATGCCAAGGATGCCGGGCGAAGTCCTGTCATAGCAGCCTCCACTATAGGAGAATCTTTAAACTTCTTCAGGAAATGAGCCACAATCTCAATAACTATAATAGATGGTGCAACCAGTCCTAGAGTTGCGATTATTCCTCCAGGTAAACCTCCCACCAGATTTCCTACATAAGTTGCCATATTCACGCCCATAGGTCCAGGTGTAGATTCTGACACAGCAATCATGTTGGTGATATCATTTAATGTAAACCAGGTAGGATACTTACTCTGAAGCTCATATATAAATGGTAGGGTAGCAAGTCCGCCACCTACACTAAACAGTCCAATTTTAAAATATTCGAAAAAGAGTTTAAGATAAATCATTTACTTATCCTCCTTTTCACTTGTTCTATTCATCTTCCCGGCAAGCTTAGAGTAAACAACTCCTGCAATTCCTGAGAATATAATGAGCCATGCCGCAGGAACCTTTACAACCAGAGACAAAATAAATACCAAAGCACACAAAATTCCAGCAGCAAGAGATGGAATTGATTTCTTGCCAAGCTTTATTACTGCATTTAATACCAATGCAAGAACAGCTACCGTTATTCCAGCCAAAGCGTGCTGCACAACTTCATACTGAGCAAAGTTTCTTATAAACAATGCAATTATAGTAATGATAACCCAACAAGGAGCGACCACTCCCAAAGTAGCCACAACGCCACCAATAGGTCCTGCGATTTTACTTCCCACAAAGGTTGCTGTATTAACAGCAATAACTCCCGGTGTACACTGTCCAATTGCAAAATAATCCATTATTTCATCTTCTGTAGCCCAACCCTTCTTGTCTACGCACTCCTTTATAATCATTGGGAGCATGGCATATCCACCACCAAAGGTAAAGCCACCGATTCTGGCAAATGTCAGAAACAAATCCACATATGTATTCATATTGCCTCCTAAAAAAAATGAGACGTATAACTAATTATTACGCCTCCTCACCTTTTCTATATGCAGTCCCTCTATCTTCTATAAATATATGGGAGCTATGTTTGTGTATAACAAAAGCGGGTGATGGGAATCGAACCCACGTATTCAGCTTGGAAGGCTGATGTTCTACCATTGAACTACACCCGCAAATAAAAGTATGCTTAATGCATAATGCCCAGTTCCGGAATCGAACTAGGAAGGATTTTCTTTCTGCGTGAACAAATGTCCAGTGGACATTTGTAGCAGAACATGCCCAGTTCCGGAATCGAACCAGAGACACGAGGATTTTCAGTCCTCTGCTCTACCAACTGAGCTAACTGGGCCCACTGTAAATGCCTCACAGCAAGTAATATTTTACAGTTTGCCCAGCCTCATGTCAAGACTTTTATTATGTATTTTGTCTATAGTTTTTCCACCTGTTAAAGCCCTATTTATAAGCCTTATAAGGCTCTGCTCTCGTGGCATGTGAAATATATAATCTGACGCTCCTTGGATATCTCCTTCAGAAGTTTCAAAGCACGCTGAATCTTCTCCTCATCAAAGTTGGTAAATGGATCATCCAGAATTATCATAGGATGTTCCTTCTCATAAAGTACATCCACCAACGCAAATCTGGCGCACAATGATAACAAGTCCTGATATCCACGACTTAAATAACCGCTCTCTCTGCTGGTTCCATTTGCCACAATCTTCACATCCAGATCCATTGTGATCTCATAAGAGATATCTGCAGCGGCCTCACGATATTCATTATCAAGCATTGACAGATAATGATCCATTCCAGCTCGCAGAGGCTGCATATATTCTGACAGGAAGTTCTCTCTGGCCAGCTTCAGATACTCAATGGTGTCATCATATAGACTTACCTTTCTATCTGCCTCCGCCTTCTTCTCAAGGAGAATCTCAAGTTTATTTTCCGCATCCTCTATATCATCTAAGGTAGCACTAAGCTCTGCTCTTGCATCATTATCCTGATTGAGGGTAGTCTCAATCTCCTTGATCTTGTCGTCTGCTTCCTGCTGCTTCAACTGAAGTTCTTCCACAGTCTCCTCATTTTCTATATGCTCTGTCTCCTCAACAAACTGCTCAAGCTGCTTCTCTAAATCTTCTATCTCAGCCTGAACCTTGTTAGCGCTTGAAATATTATCAGAAATTGTACGAAGCTTCTCCTCCGCAGAGCCGCCATCCTCCAACGGGAATCTGGAGAAATATCCATCCAGCAACTTCTTCTGCTGCTCCTTGGTCTTGATATATTCATCAAGTTGCTTCTTGTCCTCTAAATATTTCTTATAATCCTTGGCCTCCTGATTAATATTTTCAATCATCTCAGACACGCCGCCATTATGGTACAGATCCACTTCGTATACAGCTGCATAAATTCCCAGCTGTGTAGCCAGCGCCATCTGTAACTCAGACATCTTCTCTACCGCCTCTGTAGATTTTGAAACAGCAACATTTTCCTCCTCAAGGAGATGCTTATATTTCTCAAGATTAACTCGAATCTCATAAATCATCTGCTGAATAGTCATGCCTGGAGCGAACTTGAAATTAGACAAGAAGTCGTTGCATCTGCCAACAATCTCATCCCTCTGGATTCTATATCTCTCAAGAGTATCAAGAGCCTCCTCCAATCTGCGCTCATAGTCATCTGTCTTGTTCTTTCTGTAACTGATATTTCTACCAATCTGCATAATCGCACTTACAATACAGCCTACTGCTGCCGCAAATGATACCACCTGCACAACTGTATTGACAGTACCCATCTCCAGCAAAAAGGCAAAAGCCAATCCGCCACCTATGAAAGCCGCTGCCAAAACCAACAATAATACAATCAACCCAACAGGCATCTTTCCCTTGGAATTATTTTCCTCGTCAGCTCTCTTTTCCTTAATATCACGATAGAGCACATCCTGCTCGTGAAGTCGACCTTCCAATGAAGTCAATTCAACAGAATCTTGTTGCACAGCCTCAAGCTCTTCTTCTGTAGGCTCAAGCTTTGAGAAGAAGAATTTATATTCAGCCAACTGATTTGCAGTCTCCTCAGACAGAACTGCATTCTCACTCTGAAGACGAAGAGCCTGAATCTCAAGAGCCTGCTCACGCCACCTATCTATAGCCTCCACCTCAGGAATCCCCTCAGCAAATAGACCTTCCCATTTATTTACAATAGGTGCCGCCGGCATTGATACAGCCAAGTCATTCTCACTTTGCTTGGTGAGATCATACTTTCTCTCAACCGCAAGCATCTGCTCCTGCTCCTCTGGATTTGGAATACCATTGGCAAAGAAATCATCCAGCTTATTCATCTCAGCCTGCTTAGAAGCCAAGAATTCCTGCTGCTGCTTATAGGCACCCATCTGTTGCTCACGCTTACTCTGCTCAGCGATTCTGGCAGCCAGATCGTTCTTCTCAGCCTCAAGCCAATTGCGCTTCTTCTCGTCTTCCTTGATTTTATCTAAAATCTTCTCATATCCATCAAGAGTAGCTGCCTTGGTATCAATCTTGGCCTGACATTCTACAATTTCATCCTTGATAATATTCAACTTACCATTATTGACCTTACTCTTTCTGGTATAGTTCTTGCGAGCCTCATCCACCTTCTCCAAAGCTTTATCAAAGTTGTTGATATCATCCTTGGCGCTGGCTATATCTCCCATTTTGGCATTGAGTGAATCAGTCATAGCAGTGGAAACTGCTGCCTCTGGAATAAATATAGATTTCTCAAAGGACTCTCTATCTACCTCAAAAATCTCTTCTCCGAGATTTTCTGTATAATCACTACTCTCCAAACCTGTAGCCACATCCACCAGCAGAAAGGTATCGTCCTTGTCCTTCTCGCCAAAGGTTCTCTCCACACGGTAAGTCTTGTCACCGAGCTCAAAAATCAGATTTCCGCCATATACATTACCATTCCATGGATTGTAATGCTTTCTATCATTCATCGCTCTGGATCTGGAATGCTCCAATCCAAAAAACATCGCTTTGATAAATGCGGCAAATGTAGTCTTACCCCAGCCGTTACTACGCATAATAACCTGGAGATCATCTTCAAAATTATAGTCAAAATTTTCAATTTTTCCAAAGCCCGTAATATGACAGGAAACTAATTTCATTCTTCCAATTCCTCTCCAAGTATTGCTCTCATTCCAATTTCAATAATATCTCCTCGACGCTCCTCCGACATTTCCTGGCTAGCCAGAAGTCTGACAAACTCGCCCTTTAGAGACTTATCATTTTTGAATCTCTCATAGTCAATCAACACAGATGTCTTGTCATACATCTTTACAAAGAAGAAGTCTTTGTCCAGCCCTCTTCTCAGTCTGCGGATACTTATCTCAGCATCCATATTGACCTTTCCAACGAAAATAATCTTCACCAAATCCTTCTCAGGTATTTCAGCTATACTCTCATTGGTTAATTCCATCATTTCCTTGAAGCTCATATCCGGTGTCACTTCAACAGACACTTCATGAAGCTGTCTTCTGGCTAGAGATACGAACTCAGTGCTTATACGGCCTTCCTCAATATCTAAAACCACAAAGCCCTTCTCGCCGCACTCGTCAAACCCTCTGCCCTCTAAGCAGCCACTGTAACAATAGATGCCTCGCTCATCCAGCTTAGCCTCCTTGTGCTCATGAATATGACCTAGTGCCAGATAATCAATATGCTTATTTTTCAGAAGCTGTAAATTGATAATCTCTGTTTTGTCCTTGCCCTGATATTCTGATTCCTGACCATGGAGCACAACAATATTGGTTCTCTCCTGATCCAATACCAGGTTCATCCCAAGGGTTTGACTATTATCCTTGGTAAGTTCCATTCCCGAAATCACCACTTCGCCGTAATCGTAGGATACCCAGTTATCAGAGTTAAACATTTTCACATTTTCCAGAGAATTATCACCTGTAATATCATCAGTAAAATTACATTTATCATGATTTCCTCTCAAATAACAGAAATCAATCTCAGGATGCTCCCTGAACTGTTCAATCACTCGATTTTTGGCCTGCTTATGTACATTTGGCTTATCAAACATATCTCCAGCTATAATGATTACTTTCACCCCATGTTCAGAGGCATAAGTCACCATATCCTCAAAGGTATCAAGTATCTCTTCCCTTCGAAGACTCGCTGCATCTCTGTCTAAATTGCTCTCCATCTTGGAATCAAGATGTAAATCTGCACAATGAATTATCTTCATATATCACTTCCTATGCCTTGTTATTTATCCTGTCTAAAAGCAAATCCTGTCATAGCCCCAAGCTTCACATGCATGTAGCCATCCTGCACCGGAACTGGCAGAGTCATTATGGAATGCCCCATAGGAGATGTCATAAATGCCTGTAGCATATTACCATCTCGCACCTCTGCAATATATACAGGAATGTCCACTTCCATCTCATTTCCACCCATATTAATTGCTATTACAACGGATTCAATCTCATTAAATCTACCATAACTTATAAAGTTGCGTTCGCTCTTGAGAAATACAAAAGAACCTCGTCTCATGGCCGCACTCATTTTGTGAGCCATAATTGCATCTCTATAATAATCAATCAACTGGAAATTTCTATTATCCCATGGATATGTACGCCTATTGTCCGGATCTGTAAATCCGCACACTCCAGCCTCATCGCCATAATATACGGTTGGAGCTCCCGGCCATGACACCTGCAGCAATATTGCCAACTTGAAAATTGGTATATTGATATCTTCTGATGCTGCATTCGGTCCCAAACTAGATGCCCTACCCACCTTATGATTGGTTCTTGTAAGGAATCTGGAATGATCATGGTTAGACAGCTCATTCATAGCGCTATACAAAGCCTTGGTAGGCAGCTTCGCCATGAAATGTCTCATGGTATTTTCAAATCTAACACCATCGCCCTCAGCTGATGGATCCATATTGTCACTATGCTTCTCCATACCTGTAAAGAAATATGATACAGGCTCCATGAAAGCATCATAGTTCATAATTGTATCCCACTGGTCACCTTCCAACCAAGAGGATGCATCACCGTAATGTTCTGCCAGAATAACCGCATTAGGATTAGCTTGTTTCACAGCCCTGCGGAAATCCTTCCAGAAATGATGATTGAAGTCTTCACTGTGACCTAAATCAGCAGCCACGTCCAATCTCCATCCATCACAATTATATGGAGGTGAAACCCATTTTCTACCCACATCTAAAATGTAGTCATAAAGTTCCTGAGAGCCCTCATAATTCAGCTTCGGCAGAGTATCATGTCCCCACCAGCCTTCATAGCTATTATTGTGAGGCCAGCTCTCTGGATTCTCATCACCAAACTTAAAGAATTTATGATAAGGACTGTCTACCCGCTGATAAGCACCTGGCTCAAAGCCTTCTTTGCCTAGATAAATGCCCTCTCTATCCAACCATTTATTAAAGGAACCACAGTGATTAAATACTCCATCTAGAATAACTCTAATACCCATCTGATGAGCTGCATCTACAAACTTGGCAAAAAATTCATTAGAAGCATTTAGATTATCCCAATTAGTAACTTTGTTAATATATCTGGTGGCATGAGTATTATCTGGATCTCCAGGAGTCTGATTCTCTCCTGTGTAATCAATTACCTTGGCATAATGAGGATCAATATGATCATAGTCCGCAATATCATACTTATGACTGGATGGAGATACAAATATAGGATTAAAATATATAGCCTCCACTCCCAGTCCTTTGATATAGCGCATATTATCCAGCACGCCCTGCAAGTCTCCTCCATAGAATTCCGCAACTCCAAAATCTGCAGGAGGCTTACTCCAATCTTCCACATGGGTTGCCATGGTCTTGATGTAGTAGTATTCATTATTTTCTACATCATTTCCCTCGTCGCTATTGGCAAATCTATCTACCAGTATCTGGTACATTACCGCACCTTCAGCCCACTCAGGCACATCGAAGTCCGGTATAAGTTTAAATTCATATTCCGGTCTGTAATATTCAGACACACCAAATGCATCATAATATAGAAATTCATCTTCATTCTTTAATTCAAAATGATATCGGAGCATTCTGTCAGACACATGCATACTAGCTTCATAATATGTAAATCTATCGTCTGTACGATTCACCCTCATTATCTTGGCAATGCCCATTTCAGGCGCAACCAGGGTAATAGTCGGCTCATCCAAACGATCAACACGAAGCATTATATTCACTTTTGAATTGGATGTAACATAAGCAGGAGAAATGAACTGCTTGGTTCCATCTGAAAAAATAGCTTCCCTATTCATACTTCACCTCGGTATTATACAGCCCCGCCCCAGGAGCCAGTACATAAATATATTTTTATATAGTAAAAAAAGACAGCTACCGAACGCTGTCTTTTTAGGAGAAGGTATTTTTACTATGGGGTTAGTAAAAATTTATATAATGTATTGGGGGGTTTTTACGATAGTTATTATATAACCTGTCCACTAAGAAGTGTTCACAAATCCACCAATTTCTAACCTTTATTTTTGTGCACATTGCACAATTATATACCTTCTACCACAACCGCGCCGTTTTCTGGTTGCTGGAAAACACGGTCTCCAAACAACTCTTCGAACTCAGTTCTATTAATTTTCTCTTTCTCAAGTAACAATGCAGCACATTTATGCAATACATCCTCATGCTCTTTAATAATATCTGCAGCCTTCTGATAACATTCCTCAATGATTCGCTTAACTTCACCATCAATTTCAGCTGTTATCTTCTCTCCGTAAGCACGAGTTCTAGCCATATCTCTACCAATGAATACCTCATTGTCATCATTGTCATAATTAATTGGACCAACCAACTCAGAGAAGCCATACTTCACAACCATATCTCTGGCTGTTGCAGTTGCTTTCTTAATATCTGATGAAGCCCCCGTTGTAATATCATCAAATATAATCTCCTCAGCAACTCTTCCTCCGAGAGATACTATAATATCCTGTAGCATTCTGCCCTTGGTATTAAACATCTCATCCTTTTCAGGAAGTGGCATGGTATATCCAGCCGCACCAAGACCTGTGGGAATAATTGACACAGAATAAACCGGGCCAACATCCGGAAGCACATGGAACAAAATAGCATGTCCCGCTTCGTGGTAAGCTGTAATCTTCTTTTCCTTCTCAGATATAATCTTGCTCTTCTTCTCAGTACCAATTCCAACTTTAACAAAAGCCTTCTTGATATCTTCCTGGCAAATATATGCATTGCCTCTCTTTGCCGCATAGATAGCAGCTTCATTGAGCAAGTTCTCAAGATCTGCTCCAGTAAATCCAGCAGTTGTCTGGGCTATCTGTTTCAAATCAACATCATCTGACAGTGGTTTATTAGTTGCATGAACATGCAAGATTTCCTCACGTCCCTTTACATCAGGTCTTCCTACAACAACCTTTCTGTCAAATCGTCCCGGTCTCAAAATAGCCGGATCCAAAATATCAACACGGTTTGTAGCAGCCATGACGATGATTCCTTCGTTTACACCGAAGCCATCCATCTCCACAAGCATCTGGTTCAAAGTCTGCTCGCGCTCATCATGTCCGCCGCCCATTCCTGTTCCACGGCGTCTTGCAACCGCATCTATCTCATCGATAAATATAATACAAGGTGCATTCTTCTTGGCTTCCTCAAACATATCTCTAACACGTGAAGCACCTACACCAACAAACATTTCCACAAAATCAGATCCAGATATTGAGAAAAATGGAACTCCTGCCTCACCGGCAACAGCCTTGGCAAGAAGAGTCTTTCCTGTTCCAGGAGGGCCCTCTAAGAGCATTCCCTTTGGAATTCTAGCACCAAGCATAGTATATTTGGCAGGATCCTTTAAGAAGTCAACCACCTCAGCCAACTCTTCTTTCTCCTCAACCAAACCAGCAACCTTGGAGAAATCCACATCAATCTTGTCCTTAGAAATCATGGTGGCGCGACTCTTACCAAAATTCATCATCTTGGAATTAGATCCGCCTGTAGCACCCTGTCCGCCCATTATCATCATGAACAGAATAAATACTACTGCCAACACCAATATCATTGGTAACAGATACTGCATCCAACTATCATGTGGCACATCATTTATCTTATAGCTCACATTATTTTCCGCAAGCAGCTTCTCTGCTTCGCCAACATCTGTCACATATAGTTTATATGTATCACCACTTTTAAGAGTGACATTTACTGAACCCGTCGGAACTTGTTCATTCTGTTCAACAACTGCGCTAACCACTTTGCCATTTGTCACATCAGCGGAAAACTGATTCATGGTCTTGGTAGAAGCATTGGTTGCTGTTGTGGAAAACCATATTCCCACAATGATTAATATCAGGGCCAAGTACATAAATACACTGACTTTACTTCTCTTCAAGAAACTACCTCCTACTGCAAGCCTACATCTATGTCAATAAATACAAACTCTAGCGATCATCCTATAACTCAACCACACCAATATAAGGCAGGTTACGATATCTCTGATCATAATCAAGTCCATAACCAACTACGAACTTATCTTCAATCTGAAATCCTGTGTAATCAACATCCACATGAACCTCTCTACGAGAAGGCTTATCCAACATTGTACACAACTTCACGCTCTTGGCATTTCTGTCTTTGAATACATCCAATAAATAATGCAATGTATTTCCACTATCAATAATATCTTCTACAATAAGCACATTTTTGCCTTCTACCGGAATTTCCACATCGGACTTAATTGTAACAACTCCGCTTGAGACTGTTCCTGAACCATAGCTTGATGTTGTCATAAAATCAATTATAACTGGAACTGTAATTCTCTTGGCCAATTCACATGCAAAGAAAGAAGCACCTCTTAAAATGCATATAATATACACTTCCTCTCCAGCATAATCCTCGCTAATCTTCTTACCCATCTCAGCAATCTTTGCTTCCAATTCGTCCTCTGAAATCATTACAGAGATCTTCTCACTCATTTATCTTTTCCTCCATTGCGTGTATCTCTAGTACGGTCCGGGTATCGGCAGTAATCTTGTACTTCTCACTGATTCTATATCCGACCGCCCATAATATATGATGCTCATCACATATAAGCGGTATATTCCGTCTCTTTTCCTGAGGGATTTTGGCATTTTTACAATACTTTGCAAAACTTTGTGTGCCGCCCTGACTCATTATCTGAATATAGTCACCCTCACAGGCTTTTCTGATAGAAATACCATCTCTTATCTTATCATAATCAAACCATTTCGTATAGTTTAAACTAGGGACTTTTGCCCCAAAGGAACCCTGTATTTTCTTTATTTCATAGGTTTTGCCCTGACACTTAACAGTAATGGATTCATTGGAATCAATCTGTTCCTTTGAAACAAATATTTCCTCATCATCAGCCCCCTGGCTCGTGCCCTCCTCAGTGGCTTTCACAATCTTCAAG
The DNA here is from genome assembly GCA_017634455.1 of Lachnospiraceae bacterium. GTDB lineage: Bacteria > Bacillota > Clostridia > Lachnospirales > Lachnospiraceae > JAILFK01. Next base: position 59,852 of record JAGBNK010000006.1, on the reverse strand, counting down.
CCCTTGTAGCTACGCACAATCTGATAATCATCAGGTATATCAATTCGTCTGCCCACCTGCTTACTCATAAGGCTTTGCATATCATAGAGATGCTTGGCAGTCACATCCTTGGCATGAAGTATGTATTTGCTAATCCACAGGTGCAATATTTCCCTCTGCATGAAATCCGGCTGATTCATTATCTCTGTAATGTCTATTTCTCCGCCGGCATAATTATCGCTGCAAGTGGCATCCTCCAGCACATCTCTCGCTTCGCCTCTTATGTATTTCGCCACCTCTCCAAGGAGCACAGCAGAATTATTAATATGCTCCACCGCTTTAGGATTAATCTCATTTAACACAGGAATAACATTTAACCGGATATTATTTCTATCATAAGACGGATCCAAATTAGTACTATCCGTGCGATAATGCTGTTTAATATCTGATAAATATTTCTCTATATCCCTTCTGGTCACAGACAACATAGGTCGAATGATATTACCGCGCTTGACCGGTATACCTCTCATACCATCTAAGCCTGTACCTCTTATCATATTGAAAATAATAGTTTCCGCATTGTCATTTCCATGATGAGCCAAAGCAATATACACTTTGCCTTCAGGCTCACGCTTATGCCACTCCTTGGCCTCTTTTTGAATAAGCTCATACCTGGCATCTCTTGCTTTTTCTTCAAGGGATAAATGTGTCGCAGTATTATCTCTAATCATTTGCCCAGCACTCTTGCAGACCAGATTTACCTTGTATTTCTCACAAAGCATCTTCACAAATTCCTGGTCCCTCAAGCTTTCCCTGCCTCTTAATCCATGCTCCACATGAATCGCTTCCAGAGTCATATCAAGCTCAGAACGCAAATTTGCCAAAACAACCAACAGAGCCACCGAGTCCGCGCCTCCTGAAACTCCAACCAAAATTTTGTCATGAGGCTTCAACTTGGCAATGCTTATAATATTATTTTTTACTTTCTCCTGAAATTCTTTTACATCCATAAGTCACACCATCCCTTCGGATTACAGAATTAACAAAGCCCTCCAAGCGCATGTATCTATACATCCGTTCAGAGGGCCCAAAGCCATTATTTCTTCTCTCTAAATATAATTTCATTCTGATGAACAAGCCCAAGCTTATCCTGAGCTGTGCTCTCAATATATTCAGGAGTATTTATATATCCTTCATATTCCGATAACTGGGCCTTCTTCTCTTCCTGCTCCTTCACCTGACTGTTCAGCGTCTCAATCTGCTGAACATATTGCTGATCCTTCTGATACAGACGAACCATCTGAACCGACATTACCAACAATAAGAACAATGCTATACATATAATAGAAGCCCTACCGGTATTACTTCTCTTCTTTTTTCCACGAATTACTCTTTTACTCATAACACACACCAATCTAAAGAAATTCTATGTTTATTCACTTGTATAGAGATATTGTATCATATATACAATATCCGTCAAAGGTTTTATCGGTTAATAAGCCCATTTTAATAAGCCCATTTTATTAACCGCATTATCTATTATCACAACAGAAATAAGAAGTTACAGGTATTTAAACAAGTCACTTGCCTCTTCCTTTTTAGTTGTGTCCTGTATATCTAAAACCTGTACTTTTACAGGCTTATTTCCAAAAGCAATCTCTATTACATCTCCAACCTTTACATTGGTAGATGCCTTGGCCGGCTTATCATTTACCATAACTCTACCAGCATCGCAGGCCTCATTAGCCACTGTACGTCTCTTAATCAATCTTGAAACCTTCAAAAATTTATCTAATCTCATTTTCAATCCTCGAAATAACTATCCAAAATAATTTGCTAAATGTCCATCATAGTAAAAAAGGACTCAAGCGAACTTGAGCCCTCATCTTAACCAATTTAATAAAACAAAAAATTAGTTTAAAGAATCCTTTAAAGCCTTACCAGCCTTGAACTTAGGAGCCTTTGAAGCAGGAATCTTCATCTCAGCACCTGTCTGTGGGTTTCTACCTGTACGAGCAGCTCTCTCTGAAACCTCGAAAGTACCAAATCCAACTAACTGGATCTTCTCACCCTTCTTAAGCTCTTCAGCAACTACCTCTGTGAAAGCCTTTAAAGAAGCCTCAGCTTCCTTCTTAGATAATCCTGTCTTGTCAGCCATAGCTGCAACTAATTCTGTCTTGTTCATTCTAACATCCTCCTCTTTTAAGGTTAAACTATATTATCATGGGTCTTTCGCCCAAAAATAACTACATGGATAGTTATACTTGTTTTGAATTTCGTTGTCAAGAAAAAACCCCATAAAACCTAGATTTTATGGGGTTTTTGACATTTTCCACAACTTTAATAGTTAATTTTGTATAAATTCCCATCTAGACTTTTTTGTCATTTTGTTAATGTAGATAGCATATCCCTTATAGTAGTCAGGTAATCCAACTGCGAGCTGTTAGAATTACTAGAGGAATCTGTACCAGAAGTCGAACTATTTCCCGATGAAGAAGAGGTATTTCCACTATTTGAGCTACTGTTTCCAGAAGTAGAACTTGATGTGCCACTGCTTCCATTATTGCCACTATTTGTTGTAGAACCATTTGTAGTTGAACTATTTGTAGTTGAACCGCCAGAAGTAGTTCCACCTGTTGTAGCTGTATTTGAAGATTGCTCATCTTCCAAATCAAGAGAAATGGTAGCACTTGCAGAATTCACCACAAGAACCTTGGTCCAACTGGTATATCCTTCCGCCTGAACAGACAGTTTGTGTCTGCCATACTTCACTTCCATTTCCTGACCTATAGCCACCTGCACATCGTCCAGATAGACTTGCACATTTTCCACACTGGACTCAAATTTCAATCTACAGATTTTCGGACCTTCGCCCTTTAACGCATTCAAATCAACCTCTGTCACCTGACCTCTGGCAACTGTATATTCCCCAGTTCCGCCATAGCCATTGTTGGCCACAGTAATACTGTAGGTTCCCTCCGGTACTTCAACCTGCATATCACCTGTAATGGTAGCCACAATGCCATTTCCCACAAACATCATACTGCCAACAAAGACTTCTGAATTTCTGAGTTGCAGATAACCATGACCTGTAGTGACCATAACCGATATTATATTATTGTCCAAGCCTATAACCCTAAGGACGTCATCAGGACTTATATCAGCCACTGTAATCTCGTTACCGTCTGAATAGAACTTAGTGGACTCTAAAATTCTATAATCGCTTTGACCGATGGAGAACTTATTATTGGCAGCATCAATTAGGTAGTTATCAACCTTGTCATAATCCCATACCTTGTCCGAAATCTGTACGCTAGACAGAACCGAAGTAGAAGTAATCTCTCCCAATTCAACCACCATCCCTTTCACAAAATTGGCAGAAGATGTACTATCACCATATTTGTTAAGAAACTTGGTGGACAGATTATATCTGTATCTCACCACATGACTAGGATTATTGAGAGACATAACTGCAATAGTCTCTTCCTCCATATTGAAATCCACAATTTCCTGCAGATCCTCCGTTTCTTCCTGTTTGTCATCAGTAGCTTCCTGCTTGGCCGGCGCCCTGTATGTAAAAGGTTCTCTCTCCTTCTGCTTACATCCCACCAGACTCACAGTCATCATCACCAGCAAGAAACCCATTATAAATCTAATCTTCATCTCTTTCATAATCATTTCCCACCATAATTTCCAATAATTCTACGGGCTTCATTCAGGAGATATTCTCTGTCATTTAAATCGCTATTAGAAACCACTTCCTTGAAGAGCTCATCCAGTACATCTCCAACCATCTTGCCCTGAGGAGCTCCCAGGTCTAGAATGTCCTTGCCATTTACCGCCATGGTCTTTTTGGATACACACTGACCCTTGGCCATAATGTCCTCATAGATTCTCTGGAACTCATCTATATAGTCCAGCTTCTCCTGACGACCAACCTCGCTTTGCGCCATAGCGTCCGCTCTTTTCACCGCAAATATATCAGGGAAGGCTTCCTCCGAAAATCTCACAATAGCTTTTCTCACTGATTTCTCATTCATAGCCGGTCTGTCATCATGCCAGAGAACCAGTCTCTTCACCCTGGCGATTGTATCATTATCAAATTTCAAGCGACGCAAAATATTTACCGCCATATCAGCACCTATTTGAGGATGCATCTTAAAATGATCCACGCCATTTTCATCTGTTGTCTTGGCCACCGGCTTTCCCACATCATGAAGCAGCATTGTCAAACGAAGCACCTTGTCATTTGGCACCGCGAGAAGAGCGTGCATAGTATGTTCTCCCACAGTATAGCAATGATGAATATTATGCTGAGATGTGGCAAACATTACATCCAGCTCAGGCAGGAAATATTTTCCCAAACCGCATTGACTCACCACTCTCATTTTGTCCGGATGATCTGACACCAAGGTCTTCACCAGCTCCACCATAATGCGCTCCTTGGACACCTTCTCTATTGTAGGCGCCAGTTTCTCGATAGCCTCATAAGTTTTAGAATCAATATCAAAATCCAATTGGGCCGCAAAGCGCAAAGCTCTAAGCATACGCAGAGCATCTTCTCCGAATCGCTCTTCAGGCTCTCCTACGCATTTAATAATCCCACGATTTAAGTCATCCAATCCGCCGAACAAATCTATAATGCCTTCCTTCTCATTGTAAGCCATGGCATTGATAGTGAAATCTCTACGTTTTAAATCCTCCTCAAGAGAAGCTGTAAACTCCACCTGCTTCGGATGTCTGCCGTCCTCATACTCTCCATCTATTCTATAAGTTGTAACCTCATAGCCCACATGGTTCATAAGCACAGTGACAGTGCCATGTTCAATTCCTGTGTCAAATGTTTTTGGAAAAATGTCTTTCACTTCCTGCGGCTTGGCAGAAGTGGTTATATCCCAATCCGACGGTGTCTTGCCCAGGACACTATCACGGACACAGCCACCAACTGCATATGCTTCATGTCCGCAATTATTTAAACACTCTATTATATTTTTCACATCTTCCGGTAGGATGATTCTCATATAATAAACCTCTTACTAATACCTAAACACCGCGCCAGAATCAATCTGTGCGCGGCGTCTGTATTCATTATAAATATATCTTAGTATGCCTTGCCCCAATATACAAGTTTATGAGCTGGCTTACCACAGCATACGCATGTATCACCAATAGGCTCCTGGTCAAATGGCATACATCTACTTGTTGCTGTTGTGTCTTCCTTAATCTTGTCCTCACAAGCCTGGTCACCACACCACATACCTCTGATGAATCCTGGCTTAGAATTTACAATAGACTTGAACTCGTCATAATTATGAGCATCATATGTATGCTCTTCTCTGTGAGCTCTAGCTCTTTCAAGCATCTCAACCTGCATCTTGGCCAAGATGTCCTTGATATCATTATCAATTGTATCAAGAGATACTGTAATCTTCTCACCATTGTCGCGGCGAACTACTACAGCCTGGTTTGCTTCAATATCACGAGGTCCCATCTCAACACGTACAGGAATTCCTCTCATCTCCTGCTCAGAGAACTTCCAACCTGGAGTCTTGTCTGTATCATCAATCTTGACGCGAAGTCCAGCAGCCTTCAATCTGGCTGTCAATTCATTAGCCTTGTCAAGAACACCTTCCTTGTGCTGCATAATAGGAATTACATCTACCTGTACAGGTGCAATGGCTGGTGGCAATACCAATCCTGAATCATCACCATGTACCATAATCAAAGCACCGATCAAACGAGTAGTCATACCCCATGATGTCTGATGTACATACTTAAGCTTGTTGTCCTTATCTGTATACTGAATACCAAATGCCTTGGCGAATCCATCACCAAAGTTATGAGATGTACCTGACTGCAAAGCCTTACCATCATGCATCAAAGCTTCGATAGTGTAAGTAGCTTCAGCACCAGCGAACTTCTCCTTATCTGTCTTGCGTCCACGAATTACTGGCATTGCAAGAACTTCCTCACAGAAGTCAGCATATAGATTAAGCATCTGCTGTGTTCTCTCCTCAGCTTCCTCTGCTGTAGCATGAGCTGTATGTCCCTCCTGCCACAAGAACTCTCTAGAACGAAGGAAAGGTCTTGTCTCCTTCTCCCAACGAACTACAGAGCACCACTGATTATATACCTTTGGCAAATCTCTGTAAGAATGAATCTCATCCTTGTAGAAATCACAGAACAAAGTCTCAGATGTAGGACGCACACATAAGCGCTCCTGCAAATCATTTAAACCACCCTGTGTAACCCAGGCAACCTCAGGAGCGAATCCTTCTACATGATCCTTCTCTCTCTGAAGCAAGCTCTCAGGAATAAACATTGGCAAGTATACATTTTCTACACCTGTCTCCTTGAAACGTCTGTCTAACTCATGCTGTATATTTTCCCACAAAGCATATCCTGCCGGCTTGAAAATCATACAACCCTTGACGCTAGAGTAAACCATTAGCTCTGCCTTCTTAACAACATCTGTGTACCATTGAGCAAAGTCCACATCCATAGATGTGATTTCTTCTACCAATTTCTTGTCTTTTGCCATTTTTTCTAATCTCCATTTCTCTTCACCTTACCCCATGTAAGGCTTACTAGCCCTAACCCATTTAGGGCCACAAATTTTTCGCGATTTACTGACACATCGCTACAGGGTATTCTAACAAAAAAGAAGCCTATCTTCAAGGCTTCTTACTTTTGATCAATTTGCATGATCATTTTGCAACATTCACTTGTTCCATCAGATTCCATATACATTTACCACCATAGTCTACAGAAGCCAGTCAGGTTTAATCCTGTAAGTCATGGCCTCTCCTGTAACAGGATGGGTAAATGATAATTCGTATGCGCAAAGCGCAATAGCTCCTCGCTTAAATCGAGAATCATTTTCACCACCGTATTTCACATCACCCAATATAGGCCAGCCTCTCTTGGAAAGCTGGAATCTAATCTGGTGAAATCTACCTGTCTCCAAAAGAATATCCAAACAAGTTGCATCAACCTCTTGTCCATCTGGCATTTCAACAACCTTGTATTCAAGGACCGACTTCTTGCCATTATCTGGCGTGGCATCCACCGCCATCTTGGTCTTGGTATCCTTGGCAATGTAATCCTCAAGTCTGCCGGATTCCGGCACTTCCCCTGTCACAAGAGCATAATATCTCTTGGTAAAATTATGTTGCTGCAGCTCCTTGGACAACTTTGCTGTGGCAGCCTTGTTCTTACCTATTACTATAATTCCTTCCACCGGCTGATCCAGTCTGTGTACCAAACCTACATAACTACTGTATGGCAAGAAATGATTTCTAACCATGGCAACTATATCCATACTGGTGGCTCTGGCATTTTCCACCGCCACTCCTGCCGGCTTATGAACTACTATAATATTCTCATCTTCATATAAAATATCTAACTTCATTACAATTTAAATCGATGCTATTATAATTTGAATCGGTACCCTACGCCCCATATAGTCTCGATATACTGTGGCTTGGTTGTATCCAATTCTATTTTCTCCCTGATTTTCTTGATATGAACTGTAACTGTGGCAATATCTCCCACTGAATCCATGTCCCAGATTTCCTGGAACAATTCCTGCTTGCTATATACTCTATTAGGATTCTCCGCCAAAAATAGCAACAACTCATATTCCTTGGTGGTAAATGCTGTTTCCTCACCGCGAATCCACACTCTTCTAGCGGACTTATCAATCTTGATATCTCGAATTTCCACAATATCATTAAGCTCTCTAGCGCTTCCCACCAGTCTCTCATATCTGGCCAGATGAGCCTTCACTCTGGCAACCAGCTCACTTGGTGAAAATGGTTTTGTAATATAATCATCAGCTCCAAGTCCCAATCCGCGAATCTTGTCAATGTCATCCTTCTTGGCTGACACCATAAGAATTGGAGTGTTCTTCTCCTCGCGAATGGCCTTGCAGATATCATATCCATCCATACCAGGAAGCATCAAATCCAATACAAATATATCGAAGTCCTCCGCCAAAGCAATTTCGCAGCCCTTTGCTCCATCATTTTCCACAACAACCTCAAAGCCGCTTAATTCCAGATAATCCTTCTCAAGTTCTGCAATTGCCTGCTCATCTTCAATTATCAATACTCTACTCATTTCTTACCTCCTGATATTTTCTAAGAACCAGATACATAACCGTTCCCATGTCTTCCTTACTTGTAGCCCATATCTTGCCACCGTGATCTTCTATAATCTTCTTTACTATGGAAAGTCCAATTCCGCTTCCACCTGTAGCTGAATTTCTCGAAGCATCAGCTCTATAGAATCTGTCAAATATATGAGGCAGATCCTTGGCTGCAATTCCGCGACCATTATCTTCTATTTCTATCTGAACAAAGTCTCCCACATCTCGAACCCTGACACTAATAAAGGAAGGTTCCTGAGACTTCATATATTTCACAGAATTTCCTATTATATTATGAATCACGCGACCTAATTGCTCAGGGTCCGCAATCATAAGCACATCTTCTTCCACAGAGTTAAAATATGTCAGCTGAATATTCTGATTCTCTAAATCCAGCTCCAGCTCTTCAATACAGTCATCAAAATAATTTCTCACATTCAACTTGTTGAAATTATATGGAATCCTGTTGGTATCAATATTGGTATACAAAGTCAACTCATTAATAAGGGTATTCATCTCGTTGGCCTTATTGTATATAGTCTTGATATATTTATCTCTCTTCTCAGGAGTGTCCGCCACACCATCCAGAATCCCTTCCGAATATCCCTTGATAGCAGTGATAGGAGTCTTTAAGTCATGAGCGATGTTGGAAATAAGCATGCGCTGTTCATTTTCCGCATCAATTTTCTCCTCTGCATTTTCCTTAAGTCTGCGGCGCATCTCCTCGAATGTCTGACTCAGTTCACTGATTTCATCTTCACCGCTGGTGTCAATCTTGAAGTCCAGATTTCCGTCTCTAATTTTTTCCACCGCCTTGTTAAGCTTCTTGAGTCTGGCAACAATTCCACCATAAGTCCAAGCAATCAATATTCCCGCGGTAAATATTAAGATAAATATAAACATAACCAGCACAGTCTTGGCCGCGTCCTCGATGCCCGGCATCTCAGCCAGCTTTCTATAAAAGCCCATATCAATGGATACATTTAAATATGGCATCATATGGGTAAATATAAAATACCCAGTTACCACCATAAAAATAGGCAAAAATATAATGATGCAAAATGCTATTGTCATTCTTGTCCTAAGCTTCATCCGTGCCTCCACTAAAACTCTGGTGTCGGTTACATAACCTGTTTAAGCTAAAAATAAGCCCAAGGTCACAACAACCTTGGACTTATTATATCATTTATATTTCGTTATAGTTATTCACTAAAATTATTTAATAAAAATTTTAGATTTGACTATAAATATTTCTTAAGGTCATCAACCTTGTTGAGAGCTTCCCATGGAAGATCAATATCTGTACGGCCGAAGTGACCATAAGCAGCTGTCTTACCATAGATTGGACGACGAAGGTCAAGCATCTTGATAATTCCAGCTGGACGAAGATCGAAGTTCTCTCTTACGATCTCAACAAGCTTCTCCTCTGAAACCTTGCCTGTGCCAAATGTATCTACGCGAACAGATGTAGGCTGTGCAACACCGATAGCGTATGAAAGCTGAATCTCACACTTATCAGCAAGTCCTGCTGCAACAATATTCTTGGCAACATAACGAGCTGCATAAGCTGCAGAACGGTCAACCTTAGTGCAGTCCTTTCCAGAGAAAGCACCGCCGCCGTGACGAGCCATTCCACCGTATGTATCAACGATAATCTTACGTCCTGTAAGACCTGCATCACCGTGAGGTCCACCGATTACGAAACGACCTGTTGGATTAATGAAGAACTTAGTATTGTCATCAATAAGCTCTGCAGGAAGAATTGGATCAAATACATACTTCTTGATATCTGCATGAATCTGCTTCTGTGTTACATCCTCATCATGCTGTGTAGAGCATACAACTGCTTCCAATCTGATTGGCTTGTCGTTCTCATCATACTCAACTGAAACCTGTGTCTTACCATCTGGACGAAGGTATGAAAGTGTACCATCTTTTCTAACTTTTGTAAGCTGAAGTGCAAGCTTATGAGCAAGGTCGATAGAGTATGGCATGTATGACTCTGTCTCATTAGTAGCATAACCGAACATCATACCCTGATCTCCAGCACCTGTATCCAAGTCATCACCAAGAGTTCCTTCCTTAGCTTCAAGCGCCTTGTCAACTCCCATAGCGATATCAGCTGACTGCTGATCAAGTGCTACGAATACTGCACACGAATTTCCATCAAGACCCTTCTTACCATCATCATATCCGATATCAACAACAGTCTTTCTTACGATTGCAGGAATATCAAGCTGTGCCTTGGTTGTAATCTCTCCTGTTACAAGAACGAATCCTGTACAGCTTGCTGTCTCACAAGCAACACGGCTCATTGGATCCTGCTCGAAGCAAGCATCCAAGATAGCGTCTGAAACCATATCACAGACTTTGTCAGGATGTCCTTCTGTTACTGACTCTGAAGTAAAAATCTTCTTTTCCATTTTATATATCCTTTCTGTTGTTCATTTGAACTCATCAATTTAAGCATAAAAAAATAATCCGCATAAGCGGATTTAATTTATTAGCAAATCAAATCCCTTATTGTTCGTTTTGCTCGCTCAGGTTGGCACCTTCCAAAATGGGGTTGCCGTGGCTTCACAGATCCTATGTATCTCCACCACTCTGAATAAGAGAGTTCATTCATGAAATTTATATTACTTATGGAAATTTACACCGATACAACACGGATGTCAACCCCGATTACTACATTTCACACAAATTGTATATGCCCCTTATACATATCAGAAAAATGTTGCCAAAGCCCTTTATTTAACACTATAATGTTTACAAGAAGTTTATTGTTCATATATATAATGTAATATTAATGCAATTGTGCATTTACTAGTCATGGGGGTTAACATGGTTAAAATATCTAGCAAGAAGCTTGAGTCCGGCATGGTTGTAGCTCAGGCAATCGAAACAAAACGCGGGCAAATTATTGCTGACGAAGGCACTGTACTCAGTCCTCAGCTCATTGCAAGGTTATCATTTTACAATATTGATAATGTAATGGTAACCGATGATACAGCATCCAAGAAGAATAAAGAAAATGTTATACAGGATGACATATCTCAACTATTGACAGATCTGTCAGAGGAAGAAGTTCAGAGCATAACAATCCCATCTGTGGAAATAAAAAAGCCTGCGGCACCTAAGCCAGCAGAGCCTCATGCCACAAGTCAGATGGAAAACATGTCCTTCTCCAGCAAAATTCAGGTGTCACCAAAATTTCAGAAATATCAGATGAGCTTTACTAACAGCATGGTTTCATTAAAGGATTATTTTGACCAAATCATCTCAGGTAATATGGATGAAAGCCTAGAGCAACATATGCTGAAAGTTCCATCAGAATTGTTTGCATCCAAAACATCCCTTGAGATTTTCGACATGGTGCACAACATGCGCTCAGTGGACGATACAATTTATGCCCACTCATTAAATGTGGCTCTTATCGCCCGAGCCATTGGTAAATGGTTGAAATATTCACGAGAAGATTTAGACCTATTAACAATAGCAGGTCTATTACATGATATCGGCAAAACTCAGGTTCCGCCAGAAGTGCTAAACAAGCAGGGCAAATTAACTGACGAGGAATTCGCCCTCATCAAGAGCCACCCTCTTGCAGGATACAAGATTCTCAAGAATACCAAATTCGACACCAGAATTAAGCTAGTAGCTTTACAGCATCACGAGAGATTTGACGGTTCCGGTTATCCTCGTGGATTAGATGGAGATGAAATTGATGAATTTGCTTCTATCATTGCTTTGGCAGATGTATATGACGCCATGACAGCTGCAAGAAGTTATCGTTCACCAAAATGTGCTTTCCAGGTAATCTACGAATTCGAGCAGGAAGGTTTTCAGAAATATAATCCGGAAGTTATTTACACCTTCCTCAAGAGAGTTGCCAATTGTTATTCTAACAGCCGCGTGCTTCTCAGTGATGGAAGAAGCGGCCAGGTAGTATTCCTCAACAACAATGCTCTGTCTAGACCAATTGTGAAGCTGGGCAGCGGAGAGATGGTAGATTTATCAACTCCAGACAATCACGATATTTTCATCAAATCAATTTTATAAATTCTAGATTCAATCAACCTCCTTGCATAAACAAGGAGGTTTTTATTAAATAGATAAACTTATGCAAAAAAGCGTAACAGTATCAAACTGTTACGCTTTATTTAACTGATATATTTCTTAAATTCTATGATACCTTCATCATGAACTTAGTAAGTTCTTTATCGCTTGAAACCTTGGCAATCTCAGCCCCAAGGCCTGCAAGCTTAACCTCAAAGTTCTCATAGCCTCTTTGTATGAAATGTATATCATCCACAATTGTAAATCCTTCTGCAGCAAGACCTGCAATAACAAGAGCTGCACCTGCGCGAAGATCAGGAGCACAAACCTCAGCTCCAGTATATTTCTCAACGCCCTTTACAATAGCTACATTTCCCTCAACCTGAATGTTGGAACCCATTCTGTTAAGCTCATCAATATATTTGAAACGATTCTCAAAAATGCTTTCTGTAACAACGCTGGTTCCATTGGCAATTGCGAGAACCGCTGTAATCTGTGGCTGCATATCTGTAGGATAACCCGGATATGGCAATGTGGTTACAGATGTGCTGGTAAGTGGCTTATTGGCAACCACGCGAACCGCGTCATCAAACTCTTCTATAGAGCATCCTGCCTCTATAAGCTTGGCACTTGTTGCTTCCAAATGCTTTGGAATAACATTTTTCACAAGAATATCACCCTTGGTAGCTGCAGCAGCACACATAAATGTACCTGCTTCAATCTGATCAGGAATAACAGAGTATTCTGCTCCGTGAAGCTTCTCAACTCCAACAATTCTAATAACATCTGTTCCTGCGCCTCTGATGTTGGCGCCCATGGCATTCAAAAGATTGGCCACATCTACTACGTGTGGTTCCTTGGCTGCATTTTCAATAATAGTTTTGCCCTCAGCCAAAGCTGCTGCCATCATAACATTGATAGTAGCTCCAACAGAAACCTTGTCCATATATATATGATTTCCAACCAACTTATCTGCCTTGGCAGAAATAAGGCCAAAGCTGATTTCCACATTGGCTCCAAGAGACTTAAATCCCTTTACATGCAAATCAATTGGGCGGCTTCCGATTACACATCCTCCTGGAAGTGCAACTTCAGCTTCTTTAAATTTACCAAGCAAAGCTCCCAACAGATAGTAAGAAGCTCGTATTTTTCTAATATATTCGTAATCTACACTCAGTGACCTGATTGTACTTCCATTAATTTTGGCTGTATGTCTATCTATTCTGTCTACGTGAGCTCCGATATCGCTCAACGCATCAAGCATGATGTTAATGTCACGTACGTCTGGCAAATTCTCAATTACTACAGTCTCATCTGTCATAATTGCTGCTGCCAATATAGCAAGGGCCGCATTCTTGGCTCCACTAATTTCAACTTCACCTACGAGCGGATTACCTCCATGTACAACAAATTGTTCCATATCAATAACACCTCATATGCTAACTCATAATCTTCGATATTATAGCACAGGTTTTTACTTTTGAATAGTATCTACTTACTTGTCTTCTGTCTTGAACAGAGAATCAAACTTCACCTTAGACCATAGCTTATCATTTACGGTCCAGGTAATCTCGCCCTTCCATCCATCTAAGATCTGGTTGAAATAGTCAGTACGAGCCTTCTCCTCCAACTCAGTCTTCTTGGCATCACTTGCTTCCTTGTCATACTTGCTGTCCAGACGAATGATGTAATATCCATCATTTTCCACCTCAACAACAGAAGAAATCTCGCCCTCTGTAGTCAAAGCATCTGCAGCTTTTACAACAGCCTCATTGAGCTCTGTCTCATCAGCGCCGTATGTTTTCTCTGTCACTGTAAATCCAAGTTCCTTAGCTTCATTTTCAAAATCACTTGAAGCCGCTACCTTCTCAGCATTTGGCTTCAACTGCGCCAGTTCATCCTTCTCGTATGGTGTCTGACTTCCATTTGAATCAGTCTTAACTACTGTGCTGATGTAAGCATAAGTAATCTTTCTCTGAGCAGCTTCCTCGTCAGTTACATTTACCTCAGCCTGATCCTTGATTGCCTCAGCAACCTTGGTTGAATAATACTGATTTGTCAAATACTGCTTTACAACTTCCTCACTGGCTGTCAGTTCCTCAAGGGTGCTCTCCTTGTTGGATTCCATAAATGACTTGGCAGCCTCATCAATCTTCTTCTGCTCCTCCTCGGAAATTGTAATTACATACTCCTGAGCATGCTTAGCAAGGAGATATTCCTGCTCCATTGCATCAATCGCACTTTCCTTTACCTGATCTTGAAAGGTCTTGCCTTCTTCAACTTCCTGTGACCAGTATGAATTTCCATAATATGACAGGTATACTCCATCATAGTTGGACTGAGTATATCTAGTCGCAAAATTTCCATATCCTAAAGAGATGCTGTCTGTAGTATCTCCAGTCTTAATTGTAATCAATGTCTCGTCGGCATTTAACTTGCCGCAGCCCCCTAAGAGAGTCGCACATGCAATAGCTCCAGTGAGAGCAAATGCCATAATTTTCTTTGTTTTCATCACATAATACTCCTCTAGTTTTAATTTTTCACACTTTTATAATTATACTCGTTTGGAAGTACTTTTGTCCACCAAAGACTCCTGTTTTAATTCCCCAATTTGTCGCACCATCTCAAGGGTTTTATCTGGCACATCCTTGGCTTTGATCATGGAATTTTTCTTATAGTAAAAATGGAAAGCAGGATTTTTAGAATCCGCCACAAATTTCACATAAGGCTGATTGCGCTGTATAAAATCAGGAATAGCCGACACATCGATAGGCGCTCTGTCATACATGGTAAATATTATGACATCCCCCTTCTGAGATATATCTATGATAAATGCATTGTGAGCTTCCATTCTAAGCATAGCCACGAATAGCAAATTCATAACCGGCTTGGATGGCTCACCAAATCTGTCAATAAGCTCATCCAGCATCTCATCTCTGGCATCCTCAGAATCGATTGATGCAATTCTCTTGTATATATCCAGTCGTTGACTCTCACTTGGCACATAATTCTCTGGCAAATATGCATCAATTTCCAAGTCGATGGTAGTCTCAAATACTTCCTCAACCGCCATACCCTTCTCACGTTTTACCGCCTCATTGAGCATCTTGCAATACAAATCATAACCTACAGCTTCCATGTGACCATGCTGTTCCCGGCCCAAAAGGTTTCCTGCCCCACGAATCTCCAGATCTCTCATGGCAATCTTGAAGCCGCTTCCCAAATCAGTAAATTCCTTGATGGCTGCCAGTCTCTTCTCAGCCACTTCCTTCAGCATCTTGTCTCTCTTGTACATAAGGAAGGCATAAGCATTTCTATTACTTCTGCCAACTCGTCCTCTAAGCTGATAGAGTTGTGACAATCCCAGCTGATCTGAGTCATGGATAATGATGGTATTTACATTGGATATATCTATGCCAATCTCAATAATGGTTGTGGATACCAGCACATCGATATCACCATTTATGAAATCATACATTATCTGCTCCATACGGCTCTCTGTCATTTTGCCGTGGGCATATTCCACATTAGCCTCCGGAACCAGTTGCTGTATATGTGCTGTCACATCAGCAATATTTCTCACACGATTATAGACATAATACACCTGTCCGCCTCTGGCCATCTCTCGAAGTATGGCCTCGCGAATCATCTCCTCGTTGTACTCGAATACAAAGGTCTGTATGGGTCGCCTCTCCATAGGCGCTTCCTCAAGTACGCTCATATCTCGTATACCAATTAAACTCATGTGCAGAGATCTAGGAATTGGTGTTGCAGACATAGAAAGCACATCCACAGTCTGTTTCATCTGCTTGATTTTCTCTTTCTGTTTCACTCCAAATCGCTGTTCCTCATCAATTATAAGAAGACCTAAATCCTTGTATTTCACATCCGCGGACAGAAGTCTGTGAGTTCCAATTATAATGTCCATCTGACCATTCTTGGCCCCTTCAATAGTCTTCTTCTGCTCAGTGGTAGAGACGAATCTATTGAGCAATCCAATATTTACGGGATAACCTGCCATTCTCTGCTTGAAGGTATTGTACTGCTGCCCTGCCAAAATGGTTGTTGGAGCCAGATAAGCCACCTGCTTACCTTCCTGCACAGCCTTGAAAGCAGCACGAATTGCCACCTCAGTCTTGCCATAACCCACATCACCACAGATCAATCTATCCATAATCTTGGTGCTCATCATATCACGCTTCACATCCTCGATAGCCTGAAGCTGACCATCTGTCTCCTGATATGGGAAGGCTTCCTCAAACTCCTGCTGCCATACAGTATCAGGTCCGTAGACGAAACCGTTGTCCTGCTGACGAATAGCATAGAGATCCACCAGTTCCTTGGCAACAACACCAACTGCATGCTGAACTCTGGCTTTGGTATTGGCCCACTCCTGAGTTCCCAAGGTATTCAGCTTCGGCTTCTTGCCATCTGCACTGCTGTATTTCTGAATGGTGTCCAGCTGATTGGCCGGAATATAGAGATTTCCGCCCTTGGCATAAGAAATCTTAATATAATCCTTGACAACCTTGTCCACCTCAATCTTCTCAAATCCCTGGTAGACTCCAAGGCCATGGTTCACATGAACTACATAATCTCCCACATGTAAATCTGTAAACTGGGCGATAGCCTCACCCTCATACTTGAATTTCTTTTTCTTCTTCTTGGGCTTGGCACCGAATATGTCCTGCTCGCTCAAAAGCACAAAGGCCACCTCACTCAAATCATAACCGCGAGAAATATTACCAGGGGCAATCATAATCTCTCCAGGATGTATGTCGTGGTCATAATCCTCCGTATAGAAACAAGGTATATCCTCATCCATCAAAATCTCTGACAGATGCTTAGCTCTGGTTCGCGACGGCGACAGAAGTAGTATGCGATATTTATTTCTCTTGTATTTCTTCAAATCCTTGAGAAGCAAATCAAACTGTCCATTGTAGCTTCCCACTGATACCGCCTTAACTCCGGCTCTATCGGAAATATTTATCAAGCCCTTCTTGCTCTCCAAGGTAGACATTATCACCCCAGGGCGTTTGTTTAATTCCGCCGCCAGCTGCTTCTTAGGAATGAGCATTTCCACCTGTCGAGGCAGGCAATAACCTTTCTCCAGACGAGCTGTCATACTCTCAGAGAATTCATCCTCCACAGCCTTGATACACTGCTGTATATGTGTCATCTCGTCATAAATCACAAGAGTATCCTGCGGGAAATATGACAACAATCCCACTGTCTCATTCAGGAAATATGTCAAATGCGTCTCCAAGCCACTGCTAATACCCCACTCTCTGGTCTGATCCACAAAAGTAGATGCCATGGTCTGGACTCTGTGAGCTTCCTCTGTCTTCATCTCCTTGCGATATAACTCGTAAAGTTTTTTAGAATCCGCCTCAATGAGATTCAATCCCTCCGCAATTTCATCTGGAGTCAGCACCAGCTCCACGGCAGGATAGATTGTTACCTCCTTGATTTCCTCCACAGATTTCTGTGTCATTGGATCAAAGAATCTCAAGGAATCCACCTCATCACCCCAGAGTTCTACTCGCACAGGGTTCTCCTCCGTAAGAGAGTAGATATCAATAATTCCACCTCTCACAGCAAACTCACCGGGATGCTCCACCTGACTTACAGCCTCGTAGCCCAGCATAACCAGCTTCTTGCGGATTTCATCTACATTTATCTCATCCTCTATAGTTATGCTAAATACACCTCGCTTATAAGTATCCATTGGTGGCAACTTATTCATCAAGGCATCAATAGTTGTAACCACTGTTACAGATCCGCCTTCTAGCAAAGCTCTCACAACCTCGATTCTGTCTCTGGTCAGAGCATTGCTATGAATATCCGACTGATAAAAAAGCAAATCACGGGGTGGATAATAATATACATTCTCATCAAAGAAAGCATAACTTTCCATCAGGTTCTTTGCTCTGGTTTCGTCATAAGTAATGATTAATTTCACAGGCACATCGTGCCCAACTCCATATATTAAATGAGGTTTGAAATTATCCAACACTCCTACTATCTCATATGTATTTGTACCCTTGGCCAAACCATCTCGAATTTCTTCGATGTTTGGCATGTCTTTGAATGGAATCAAAAAACTGTTCATTTACAAATTCCTCAAGCTTTCTTTCCATTGAAGCTATTCATAGCTTCCTCTACTCCTTGATTCATAATGCATCTCACAGCATCTGCTGCCATATCATAAGCCTTTTCAATCTCCACTCGATCATCCTTTGGTGGTCTGCCCAGAACATGAGCAATCATATCTCCACCTGTTGGCAGCTTGCCCACTCCCACTCTCACTCTCAGGAACTGGTCTGTGTGAAAATGTTCTATAATATTTTTCAGGCCATTATGACCGCCGGCACTGCCTTTTCTGCGGACTCTGATATTGCCTGGATCTAAAGTCACATCATCAGAGATTATAATCACATCCTCTGTTGGATCAAGCTTATAGAAATTGACAATATCTATAAGACTCTCACCACTTAGGTTCATAAAAGTCTGGGGCTTCACCAGCATAACCTGCTGCCCGTCTATTACGCCCTTGCCAATAAGAGCCTTGTGCTTGCTTTCCTTCACTGCAATGCCATACTGGTCTGCCAGCACATCTATCACATCAAAACCCGCGTTGTGTCTTGTATGTCTATATTTCAACCCAGGATTTCCCAGTCCTGCTACTATATACATTTTTAATCCTCCAAATAATTAATCAGCTATATCTATATCTGGAGAAATATGAATCATGTATCCCTCATATTTCTCACCAATCTCGCTGGTCAAAATCTCAACACCCTCATCAGGATTAATAGCGAAGCTAAATACCACATCAAAACGAATCACCTTGCGATCCATGTCTACGTAGAAACCATGCATCTGTATAGCCCAATCATGTTCCATCACAATATGAGATATATCATTTCTCATATGTGCCACTTCCTCATTGCTGGTGTTATAAGAATATACACCTACGCCTGTGAGAATCACGCCAGTCTCTGTATACACCTTGGCCTGTAATCTACGAGTCAACACATCCACCTCATCAACTGTCATTGTATCAGGTAGTTCAATATGGATAGACGCATAATTCTTGTTAGGACCATAATTATTGATGAACAGATCATATGCACCGCGAACCTCTTCCTCCTCATTTATAAGAGATTTGATTTTCGCAACCATATCCTTCTCTGCTCTCTGGCCTAATATCTCATCAACTGTGTCTCTCATCATCTCGAAACCGGACTTTATAATTATTATGGCAATAACCACACCCACATAGGCTTCCAGAGATATATGAAACTTGATAAATATAATTGCCGAAATCAAAACCGACAGAGATAACACCGAATCAAAGCTTGCATCTGCACCAGTGGCAATAAGAGAACTTGAATTCAGCTCCTTGCCCTTGGCAGCAATAAGTCGACCCATGATAAATTTCACAACCACAGCTGCCGCAATTATTATCAGAGATACCGTACTGTAATCCGCCACCTCAGGATGAATAATTTTCTTGACTGATTCCACCCCGGCAGTAATACCTGCGTAGAGTACCAATGCAGCCACAATCATGCCACTTAAATATTCTATTCTGCCATAGCCTAGAGGATGCTTCTTGTCAGGCAGTTTACCAGACAACACAGTAGCCACAATAGTTATAATTGAAGCCAATGCATCAGATAAATTATTTACTGCGTCGAGAGTTACCGCAATAGAATTGGTAACCAGTCCAACAACAGCCTTAAAAGCTGCAAGTATTACATTGGCAACAACACCTATTATACTGGTCTTGATTATTTCCTTATTTCTCTTTGCAGCCTCATCTACAATGTCCATTGGTATATCCTGTATCTGCGCCATAATCATAAGCTCCTTTCCATATATGCCTTGATTTTATCCTCATCCAAATCATTTCCGATGATAATTATAACTTCCTGCCCCACCTTAATTGGCGCGACATCAATCTCATCCCGAGTAGCATTTAACTGATACCAACCCTCATCATCATTTCCATAAAATCCCTTGATTCGATAAATTTCTCCAAAGGACTCATGGTCAAAAAGGCCGGCCACCTTGGACTCTATGTCCTCCCGAGACAAGCCATGGTTCAATAGATATACAGTCATATAAGCCTTCTCAGCCAATAGTACCTTCTTCACATAATTAGACAATTGATATCCCGCCTGTGAAATGTTGGCAAAATCCTCCTTGTCATAATCATCCATATTTTTGGCTATTACCAAATCTCTGAGGTTTTTCCTTGTATTGTACTCTTCTGTAACCTTGTCCAGAAATTCGTAGCTTCTCTTCACATCCTCCCCAGAAGCCAAATCCATCTTGCTAAATATTATAGCCCCTGCATTGGCCAGCTGGGAAGCCATAACATACTCTCCCGCCTTGGATAAATGCTGTGACATCTTGGCATCCATCACAGCAATAATGTTGCCGATGTCATACCATCTCTCCAGGGGTTCTTCTCTAAGCACATCGTAGAATTCATCCATGTCAAATATTCCCGAAGGCTCCATTATAATGCGGTCATACCCTGTCATGCTCATAGATATAAGCTTGGTTTTGAGACGTCTGTAGTGACAATCCCTATCTCCGCCAATAACCATTTCAATCTCACAATTCTCACTTCTCAAATCCTGAAGCAGAAGCATATCCACATTTACCGCTCCAAAATCATTTTCCAGAATACCAACTCGAAGGCCCTGGTCAGTATAATATTTTACATACTTTCTCAGAAAGGTTGTCTTTCCTGCACCGAGAAAACCTGTTATCAAATCAATCTGTATCATGTAGCCTTCCGCCTCGCTTCTTTTTATCCAATGGGCAGCTCATACCAAACAGTCCTCTACTATCCTACAGCTTTAGAGAAAAATTCATCTATCTGAGCATAGAACTGTTCATTTGGCTGGTTCACTTTGTCCCTATCCTTGGTAGCAATATATTCCACTTTCACATCATGAGGAATCTTGCCCTTTGGATAATGCTTCTGCATCTCCTTCACATCCGCCATTATATCAGCCAGATATTTCTCCGACTCTGCAGTTCCGAAGAAATTATTGTGACCATTTCGCCCTTCTTCATCAAAGGTTATATACTGCACATTAGGATTTGTAATCTCTGACTTATGGCATACAATGCTAGACACATTATATACTATGAAATCATCACCTGTTCCATGGCTTAGAAGGACAGGAATACCGCTTTTGTTAATTCCATCCACTGCTGTCATATCAGCCTGAGAGCCAAATCTCATGTGATTTATAATATTGATAAATGGTTTCAAAATCCCTGCAACCGGTCCAAACATCTGCTTACCTGTCTCCACAGAAATTGTAAGAGGATCATTAAATCCAGACATAGAACATGCTGCATATACATCATGGTCATAATTCAATACTACAGTAGTCGCATAAGCTCCCCAGCTATGGCCTAGCAGCACTTTCTTGTACTTATTCAACTCAGGATTAGCTTCTATATAATTCAAAGCAGCATGCAGATCCAATGGAGACTGTGGAAGTCCCTTTGCGCTCTTGCCCTGGCTGCCATTGTAAGCAGTGTAGTTGTAAGTGAAAACCTTCCAACCATGTCTCACAAGCCATGTTATCAATATGAGATACTCCTCCGGACCAGACCATATTCCATGAGAGAATACAATCAATCCCTTAGGCTCATTTTCCGGATCATATATATAACCTGTCAGCCTATTGCCATCCAGAGAGTCAAACTCCACCGGCTTTCTCGTAAAGCCCAGCTTCTCATAATGTGGAAAATGATAGAGCATAACCTCATCCTGTGGGTCAATATTAAATGCTTTGTATGTCTGCTCAAATATAAATCGCACAAACACAAGCATCAACAAACATAATACTACCAAAACCCCTAATACAATTATTAATACCTTCACTTTATTCACCTGTCCTTATATCCAGTTTATTATGACTTATCAACAGTCAAATCTATATCTATAGAAACTTAGCCACCTTCTCCAAAGTCTTTCTTGGAGGTTTGCTCATATCTTCACGTCGTTTACCCAAAGCAATAACTGCAACCACATGTTGGCTTTCTGGAATATCGAAAATATCTCTCAAAGCATTCACATCTCTAATGCCCATAATCAGAGAATCATATCCCAGCTCTGTAGCTTTTAAAATAAATAATTGATTCTGTAATCCCAGGTCATATGCACCCCACTCATTTCCAAGCTCATTTGTAGGATTTCCATCTCGCTCGAACCCAGATCTCTCGGCTTCAAATGTAGTAACAACATAAGCCGCAGCATTGCGAGTACTATTTTGATTAAATTCAGGAAGAGCCTCTGCTCTAACCTTCTCAACCATATCAGGCGTATTTACCACATAATATCTGCCTGTCTCAGTATTTTTCCATGTTGGAGCTTCTAGAGCACACTCAATCATCTGCTCAATCTCTTCACGAGGAATCTCAACTCCCTCTGCGAAATCTCTAATACTTCTTCTATTAGCAACCAATACATCAAATTCCATAATTAGACCTCCTTACAATATACTGTCTATAACATCATCAATATTGTATCCATAATAGCACATCACGGCTTATTCTTCATCATTTCTTTCATTGACTAAAAGCTGTCATCCTTATTAAAATATATCTGGCGATTATAATAAATAATAAGGACTATACAATATATTACATCAGAGAAGGAGTATGAAAATGGCAAATAAGCTTATGTTTGCATCAGATTACCAGGAAGGTGCCCACGAGAATATTATTCGCAGAATGGTAGACACCAATCTCATATCCACAAGCGGTTATGGCACAGATGAAATATGCGCCAGTGCCCGTGACAAAATCCGCAAGGCATGTAACTGTCCTGATGCCAGGGTAGAATTTCTAGTAGGAGGAACCCAAACCAATGCTACAGTTATCGCATCCATATTACGCCCATACGAGGGAGTTATTGCTGCAGACAGCGGTCATATAAATGTACACGAAGCAGGAGCAATCGAGTACACCGGTCACAAAGTTATCGCACTGCCGGGAGCGGATGGTAAGTTGTCCGCTGAAACTATAGCAGACTTCCTCCATTCTTATGAAATAGATGAAAATAATGATCATACTGTAAAACCAGGAATGGTATATGTATCCCAGACAACTGAATATGGCACTCTGTATTCCAAATCTGAATTGACAGCCATAAGCCAGGTATGTCGCCAGCACAACATTCCTCTATATTTAGATGGTGCCCGACTTGCTTACGCTCTTGCCTGTCCAGAAAATGATATCACCCTGCCTGACCTGGCCCAATTATGTGACGCTTTCTATATTGGTGGCACCAAGTGCGGCGCCTTATTTGGAGAAGCTGTGGTAATACCTGATTCAAATCTCATTCCACATTTCTTCACAATGATTAAGCAACACGGAGCCCTCCTTGCCAAAGGTAGACTCCTGGGCATTCAATTCGACGAGCTGTTTTCTAATAACCTATATGAAGAAATCGGCCAGACAGCCATAAGCTATGCCAGAGAAATAACTGAGGCCCTTCACAAGAAAGGCTACAAGTTATATCTCAACTCTCCTAGCAACCAGATTTTTTTCATTATAGAAAATAATGCTCTGCAGGAATTGTCACAGCAGGTGGAATATTCTTATATAGAGAAATATGATGACACTCATTCTGTCATTCGCTTCGCCACCAGTTGGGCTACAACATCTGAGTCTGTGCAGGCACTTATTTCCATTTTATAATAAAGGCAAAAACAGAGGTGCTCCCCAGTATATGTACTCAATATTCCGAATACATATCAACAGGAGAACACCTCTGCTTTTTTAATATAAGATATCTATATATAAATATCCTTTGTCATATTTTCATACACCCATAAAGTTATATCTACTTAAAAGTATCTGCTGTAACTTCATCAAGGTTTACATACTTGGTCTCTTTTACTTTGGTCATTAAAGTAATAAGAGATAACGCCATAAATGGTACGCACACTACCAGGAATAACACATCTACAGGAATGAAGTTGTGTCCAATGATAAATGCAATCTGTCCAATAAACATACCAGCTCCAATAAGAACTGAAATTGTACCCATAACAGATGATCTCATACCTGATGGTGTTGACTCTGCAGGCATTGTGAGAATCAATGTATCAGACATAGACCACAAGCCTCCGATTGAGCATCCATAGAATACTCCAGCTGCAATTGGTCCCCATCCGAGACGGCAAGCCAACACGAAGAACAGAAGTCCCAATAATGCAACTGATCCCAGAAGAAGACATACGTTCTTTCTTCCAAGTTTATCTGAAAATACTCCACTCAAAATTGTCACGATACCGTTGCAGAATGGATAAATCAAAAGTGCTGTTGCCACCATCTCTGTGCTCATGGCACCCTCGAGAACTGTAGCATAGTATGATGTGTAAAATGTAGTTGCGAAGAACAAAAATCCTGAAATCAGAATCCATCTCAACTGCTTATTTGTGAAAATAAATTTCAAGGCATTGAATACTCCACCCTGTTCTGAAGTATTATTGGCCTTGGCCTCAGCTTCACGCTTAGCTCTCTCCTCATCTGTCATAGACAAGAAACCAATTCTCTGCTCCAAGAACACTGGTGTCTCACGAACGAAAAATACTGATAACAATCCAACTACAAGAGCTACTATAACTGGAATCAGATATACTAGCTTCCAACTACTAGCTACATCTTCTCTCAAGAAGAGCTTAGTGAGTAATCCGATAAATGATACACTCATAAGCGCAATTCCCTTGGCTACAAATGAATATGTGGCACGCTTCTCCTTTGGAGCAGTCTCCATAATATAGAGCACCTGCATATCATTTGGTGTAAAGAAAAGCATAAACAACATACCTATGATGTACTGTGGTACTGAGTTACTTGTCATTACAATAAGCATTCCAAGTCCCATTCCCACTGTGTTAATCATAAGGAATAGTCTACGACCATATTTATCAGATAACGCTTTGTAAAATGGTGTAATTATCAATAATAAGTTTGAAACCAATGACAGTGGAGCTACAACATTTAAGGCTCCCTGATACTCTGGGGAATTAACATTTCTAGATGTAATTCCAAATAAATCAAATAAGATGTATGGCTGCATGGCCGAATTAATATTCGATGTAACCTCATCAACAATGTAGATGATGGTTAACACCAGCATAACCATACCAAGATAAAAAGCCGGCTTTGGTCTAGCCTGCTCTTTTTTCAACTTTGCAAGTTCTTTGTTTGTGTCCATTATTAAGTTTAACCCCCTCTTTTATAAATACCTAAGCACGGCTTCCAGCCACACTACAGTTTACCCAACATAATTAATTATAATCTTTCACGGGAGTTATTCAACTTAATAATCATCACATTTTATGCATATTCAACCATTTAATTAAAAGCCTTGATTAATTCTCTGCAAACACCTTGCCAAAAATTCCTCTGATAATTGGTCCAGCAACAAAAATCTGCCAGCAAAATGCCATTGGGAAGTTAAATGCTATTGTCTGGAACCATACAGCCACAAACTGGCTACCTGCATCCTTAAAGAGAATTGTCGCAGCCAAACTCATAAGTGTGCACATTCCTACTACTGACAATGCTGAGATTGCAAGTACCAGAAGAAATGGATTATCCTTCTGTGGATTAACAATAGTAAATGCCTTCTTCTTGGCAATTGGTCCTACAATAAAGAAGTCCAGCACAAAAGCTATTGGGGCCATTATAATAAGCTCCTTGAAGGCCGCAAGAAATACAAAATTCTGTAATCCCTTCACTTCCAGGCTAATGTTATAAACTATCATGGCATATACCATGACGAGAACCATCATTATTGTAAAAATAACTTCTTGAAATTTGTTTTTTGGCATAATAAAACCTCCGTAAATGATAATTAATAAACAGCTGTTACAAGTGTTGTTCGTTATCATCCCGGAGGAGTGTGCGTTTCCAATTATATACCTGTCAATTTACAGCAGATTGCATTATAACAAGATTTTGGAAAATGTGTAAGCACTTTTTTGTTTTTATTTTAATTCAATTTACATTTTAGCCATATATTAAGGGCAATTTATATCCTACTAGATACCCATCGCAACCTCATATGCCTTCCAGATTACGGTTCGCAGATTTCCAATAGCATCACAGTCACCTACATATTCTACATATGCCGGCTTCTTATCCTGTGGCATAAGTGGATTTGGAATATAACCAGCAGAACTGATAACCGAATCACAGGCCACCTCAATTTCTCTGTCTTCCTTGTCTGTACAGACAATGCTTCCATCACGAACTTCCTTCAACTTAGTCTCAAGATATACTGGAATCTGATGAAGTTCAAACCACTCTCTCAGATATGAACTGTTGGCCAGGCACACGCCCTTCTGAGATACCAAGTCATCCTTCATCTCCACAATAATTGGCTTCTTGCCTTGAAGGGCAAGCTCATAAGCGATCTCACTACCTGTAAGTCCGCCACCGATTACTGCCACAGTCTCACCAACTGAAGTTCCTGTGAGATACTCACATGCCTCAATCATCTTCTCATAGCCTGGCACAAACTTCAGCACTCTAGGCTTAGAACCTGTAGCTATAATTACAGGACCATTTTCAAATTCTGTAATATCAGTAATTTCTGTATTGAGATGAATCTCAATATCCATCTGTTCCATCTTGCGTATGTACCATGCCAACAAGTCACGAAGCTTACCCTTGTAGCTCTCTGCACTTGCAGCAATAAATGTACCACCAAGTCTATCAGTCTTCTCATAGATTACAGGCTCATGACCGCGAAGCTTCAGCACTCTGGCAGCTTCCATACCGCCGATACCACCACCGATAATCACCACTCGCTTAGGATCATCAGTTGGATCGATATAATGCTTATCCCTTTGCATTGTCTCTGCATTTACAGCACATCTCGCCAGGTGAAGACTATCATATAAGTCCTGATCATTTGGCACGCCCTTATAATGGCACATATTAAAACAACCGCTATGGCAGAGGATACACGGTCTGATATCATCCTCATCATCCTTCATAAGCTTAGTTACCCACTCTGTGTCAGCCAGGAACTGTCTGGCAAAACCAGCTCCATCAATATCACCTGCTGCCACTGCCTCTGCAGCTACCTCTGGATTCATTCTACCTGCACATACCACTGGAATATCTACATATTTCTTAATATTTTTCACATCCTCCAAGTTGCAGTTCTCCGGCATATAAATTGGTGGATGAGCCCAGTACCAGGCATCATAAGTACCATTATCGCAATTTAACATGTCATAACCTGCATCCTGCAAATATTTAGCAGCGCGTTTTGACTCCTCGAAATCTCTACCGGCTTCCACATAATCCTCTCCAGGAAGTGCTCCCTGTCTGAAGCCCTTGGTTTTAGAAATGACACTGTAACGCAATGACACAGGGAAATCATCTCCACATACCTTCTTAATTTCCTGTACAATCTCCACAGCAAATCTGTATTTGTTCTCAAAGGATCCACCATACTCATCAGTTCTCTTGTTGACATAGTCCAGAGTAAACTGATCCAACAGATATCCCTCGTGAACAGCATGTATTTCTACACCATCCACACCTGCATCCTTCAGAAGTTTAGCAGTCTTGCCAAATGCTTCTACAAATTCATGAATCTCCGCAACTGTCATCTCACGGGATGGCACCTTGTCTGACCATCTGTTTGGCGAAGCCGATGCACTGGCTGTAATCTTGTCCAAGTCCATAACAGGCTTAGACAAAACCCTCAACACCGGATTAGTATAGAGTGTCTCCATCATCTTGCTTATGGTAAATGATCTACCAAAACCAGCAGTCAGCTGAACGAAAAGCTTGGCTCCTGTCTTGTGAAATTCCGGCATCCACTCTGCCAAGTCTCTGTACATCTTCTTGTTCTTGTACAACCACTGACCATACATAGGATTGTAAACCGGCTGACAGCCTGGCAATACAAGTCCCGCATTATTTCTAGCAACATTTAATATAAAATCTGCTCCAGCTTCGTCGAAGTGGTTGCGCTCCATCCATCCAAAGAGATCTGTTCCTCCCATTGATGTCAGGACAATTCTGTTCTTAATTTCACAATTACCAATCTTCCATGGTGTAAATAGTGGATTATATTTCTCCTTCATTATTTATCTCCTCCAGTTTCTCCTAATTGTTTTTAAATCCCTTATTACCATCTGTGAAATGCATATTTACAATTCTGTAATCATTGCTTCCCTCACCTACATTGGTAGCAGGCGCCGGGAAATATACATCTCCAACAGAAGTCTTCTTTACCTTCATATATGCCTGTTTAAATGTATCTATATCCACATCATGTACTATATTTGAGAAATCCTTGTTAGTATTGGTCTCCCACAAATCAGTACATTCATGCAACCAATATCCGCCTCTTGTAAGACTTCCTGTAACAGTGTATGAACCACCCTCTGTCATCTGTTTCTTGAGAGCATCCATAACTCCTGAAGCCAGAATCATACCTGGTATGTAATCCAATGGCACACCATTTAAATTAACAGGATTTTCAAGAGAGCCATTTCTCACACTCAGTCCTGTTATATCTTCTGCACATGGTGCCCAACCAGGTCTTGTAGCCCATACAGTATCCGAGAAACACATAAGAGATGCGTATATCACTCCCGGATTAAGTTTATGAATATCCTCCTCAGACAAACCAAACTTATCAAGAGCACCTCTTTGATAAGAGCAAACTACAACGTCAGCTTCCTTTACAAGCTCCTTGCATTTTGCCAACTGCTCTGGCATATTGAAATCCAACTGTATACTGTTCTTGCCAGCCCATCCGTCCAACTCCAGCATAGCCTGTTCCTGCTCCACGAATCTGCCACGGCGGACCATAAGCACATCAGCTCCCGCCTCAGCCAGAAGTCTGGTACAAGCCGGACCTGCAATAATATGTGTGAGATCCAGCACCTTGATTCCGGCAAGTGGTCCCCGCTCCATATGAGAATTGTCAAATGTCTTCACAGGTGCATCAGCCACCTTTACTCTTCTCACCAATGGCATCTCGCAAACTGCCTTGCCCACCTCAGTGTCTTCCCACTCCTTACGGGTTCGAAGCATACAACCACAAGCTCCATCTGCAAAGGTCTGCTCCTCTAACTCCAAAGCCTTCCACTTCTTCACAGCTTTTCTTGTAGTAATCTTGTCAAAAAAAGTTGTTCCAAATACAAACTTCTCTGGAGCCTTGGTAATTCCCAAAGTCTGCATCATAATCTTCTTCTGAGACTCATAATATACATGAGCAGAGAACTTACGACCATCCCCCGTCTCATATTTGTAGAAAGAACCATTCAATGCATTATCAACTCTAATAGCCGAGTTATATCTGGCTGTGACAAATTCATCATTTCCCTCATAAGCACTCATGTACAATCTGATAACCTGAAGTCCTGCCAGATCCACATCGCAGTAGATTGGCGCATCAGTTTTCTTGCCTGTACGCATCGTACCAATCTCCTGTGCCAGTGCAGCATCAAGAGCAAGTATGGCTGCAGCTGGTCCAGTCTGTATTACTTTCTCATCCTCATATAATTTCTTTACCGCCTTCTTGCGAAGAGATAGTAAAACCGGCTTCAACACTCCCGGAAACGGATTATGCTGATGACAGGCCTTCTCTATCATAGCCTGTCTATCCGCTGACACATTAAAAAGGACCTGCGCACTTGGATGAATATCCAATTTGTCCGTCAAGTCCTCATAGCACAAAGCAGCCTGCTTTGCCTTTTTCTCCATTATTTCACTCATACAAATCCCCCTCATATTTTCTTCTCTATTTATACATCCATTACATTGCATCAGGTATATCTCATATCCTGATAAATATAATTAAACACCCATCTATATTTTACTCATTTAACAGATGGGTGTCTATGATTTGTCGATTATTTATTGGGCCATAATCAACTCTCTGTAATCCGAATTGGTATTCAACAGTTCCTCATGGCTCCCCATTGCACAGACCTGACCAGCTTTGAGCATAACCACCTTGTCAGCTGACTTTATTGTGGAAATTCTATGGGCAATAGTAATAACTGTCTTGTGAGACATATTCTCCTCTAACATATGCTGTATATATGTCTCATTTTCTGTATCCAATGATGATAAAGCCTCATCAAAAATCACAATAGGAGTATCTCGCAAAATAGTACGAGCTATAGCAATTCGCTGCCTCTGGCCTCCCGAGAGTCTGTAGCCTCTCTCCCCTGTGATGGTATCATAACCTGCAGGCAGGCCTAGAATAAACTCATGGGCATTGGATATTTTAGCAGCCTCCACAATATCATCCATACTTACATCCTCCATTCCAAGAGCAATATTCTCTGCCACTGTCTCATGAAAGAGGTAAGTATCCTGCTGAACCGCAGATATATTTTCCCTGATATAGTCATGAGATAAATCTCTTATATCCACCCCATTGATTTTAATGGCTCCCTCATCGCAATCATAATATCGCAGCAAAAGATTAGCGCATGTAGTCTTGCCCACACCACTGGCTCCCACAATAGCCACCCGCTCTCCGGGAGTCACTGTAAAGCTCACCTTCTCAAGTACAGGATTATCATCCTCATAAGCAAATGATACATTTTCAAAATCTATTTGCAATTCCCTGGAATTCAATGTTCTGTCTCCCCAGCAATCCACCTTGGGTTTCTCTTTAAAAAGATTCTGAATCCTGTTGCTGGCAGAGAATACTATTCCCATTTCCTGGGCTACAGAAGCAACCTCCATGGCAGGATTCAATATTACTGTTGATAACATAACAGCCACCGGATATAATTCCAGCTCTAACTGACCATGCATAACAAGTCCTGCTGCTACCAAAGCCACAATCACTGTAAATGTGCCTGTCAAAATATGGTTCATCATACTTTCACTACCTTTTCTGGCACCATATTCCTTCTGAGATTCATATAAAGCAACCTGTCGTCCATGAATTCGGCTGCGAAAATCATCAATAGCATTCAACATTGTAATCTCTCTTAAACCTTGAACAATTTCCATAAGCATGCTATTGTGCTCTGCAAGATTCGCTCTCACCTCATCCCCCTGTCGGGCCGCAATTTGTCGCATGACATATGGCACTGTTCCAAGGAGAATTGTATAAACCATCATAACCACTGCTATTACAGGAGAAATAGTCAAAAGAACTATAAACAAAACTGTCGCCACAATAAAAGCCACTATAAAACTGCTAAATGTATGTGCCAGAAACAATTCTAATATCTCCACATCTCCTACGAAGTTTTGTGCAATCTGACCGGTTTGCTTGCGACATGTATATGCCGGTGCCAAATCATTTAGCTTCTTGTATATAGATAAGCGAAAATCTCTAATAGTACGAAAGGCCACATCATGGGCAAAATACATTTCCAAATGTAAAAACAATGCTCTGGCCACTATGAATCCCACCAATAGACCAAGCATATCACATAACTGCGGCATCAATTTATAATCCATTGCAAGACCAACCATGTATGCCGTGGTGATTGTCTGGCCGATTATAGCTCCCTGCTTCAACAGAGATGATACTATAGCCAGTGTCATTTCTCCCCAATAAGGCTTAATAGTTGATGACAGATTTCTAATATTATCTTTGATATCCATTATTCTTTCACCTCCTGAGCCTTGATGAGAGATGCGTACACACCGTTTTTCTCCAATAGTTCTCTATGAGTACCAGACTCTGCAAGCCTGCCATTTTCCAGAGCAAATATTACATCTGCATCCTGCACTGTTGACAATCTATGAGCCACTATAACTGTGGTCTTGTCTCGCATAACTCTTGCCAGAGCTTCCTGTATATGATGTTCACTATGAACATCCACACTGGAAGTAGCTTCATCCAGCAGGAGTATAGAAGCATTTTGTAACACCGCTCTTGCTATTGCCACACGCTGACGCTGACCACCGGATAAGGTTATACCTCTCTCTCCCACCAAAGTGTCATATCCCTCAGGGAGTGATTCTATAAACTCATGAATATTTGCAACCTTGGCAGCTTCCACAACATCCTCACGGCTGGCACCGGGCTTGGCCATACGAATATTTTCCAGAATACTATCATAAAAAAGATATGTATCCTGAGATACCACTGCCATATTCCTTCTTAAATAATCAAGGCCATAATCTCTTATATCCACCCCGGACAATTTAATACTTCCTGATTTCACATCATAAAATCTCATTATGAGATTCAAAAGTGTAGTTTTACCTGAACCGGATTTTCCAACTACTGCAACTGTGGCCCCCGCTTCAATATTCATAGTAATATTATGAAGCACTTCCGTACCTTCTATGTATTCAAAAGATACATTTTCAAAACATATCTCCGGCGCAGCTTCCAAACCATTATCCACCGGATTTTGAATCTCCTTCACCTCAGGTTCAGACTTAAGTATGGCAAATAAATCTCTAGCTACTGACATTCCAAGAAAACTTCCATGCCAATAATTATTCAAAGCTATCATTGGTCTGGCGCATTCCACAGCAAGAAACATAAAAGCCGCAAGAGCAGAAGGTTGAACGGCGCCTGTATTAACTCTCACTGCTGCCGATATTACTGCAAGGCTGGAAGTAGCTCCTGTTAATATAATCATCAAATCCGAATTAAACAGGGATATTCCTGTGTTCTTTACAGACTGCCTGCAGAAGGCATTGGCTCTGGTCTCAAGATAATCCCCACGACTTCTCTCGCAATTTAATATTTTCAAAGTTGTAATACCCTGAATAGTATCTATATACTCCGATGTAATTCTAGAATATTCCTCCCAATAATTGGTCACATGACGATTGATTAATGGCAAAGTGAGCATAGGAACAAATACACACATCAACATGGAAATAATCAGCAACAAGCTGCTGAAGCTATCAAGTCTCACCAAATAAACCCATACTGATATTCCTGTAAGAAATACAACAAAAAGCTGAGGCACATAATTAACAAAGAAGGGTTCTAAATTCTCTATACCATCCTGCAGCATTGATATACTATCTCCACTTCTTTTGGCATTCATATATCCCGGTCCCAACTCATATATCTTATCCATTACAGAGTCCCTGATTTTTGCCTTGATTCTGGCTGCCAGGACTTTGTTATAACCCTCTATGCACTTACTCAATGCTCCGCGAATTACAATTATAGAAACAACCACGAGAATTGGAGCAATCAGTTTATATACATCAGCCTTTTGCCAAACCAGATTTAAAATATCCGCCATAAGAATAGCCTGTATTACATAAGTGGCTGCCATTGCCAACCCCAATAATACCTTTAGACTTATCTCTTTTTTAATATTTGATATATATCTAAACAATTCCAAATAAGTTTTCATTTAAGCACCCTTTATACGCAAAAGTCCCCCCTTTTGTCCTAAAGCAAAAGGAGGGAAAATAATTATTTTGCAGCAAATAATTCCGGATAGAAATCAGCAGCCATAGACTCAATAGAATAAGCCATACGATCGCCTGCCAATACACTCTCCAAAGTAATAATCGCATACTTCTTATTCTTCACACAGTCAAGCTGAGAAAGAGTTGGATTAGATTCGATCTCCTTGATTTTCTCCTCTACAGAAGGCGAGTCATAATCATGAATTAAGATAACATCAGGGTTTCTATCCAGTACTTCCTCATAGGATACTGTAACCCACTGCTTCTCATTTAAGTCATCAAAGATATTCTTACCACCAGCCTTGCTTACAAGCAATGACTCAAAATTTGTTCCTGAACATGTAAATACTCCATCATTTCCTGAATCGTATACCAATACTTTAACTGGCTCAACGTTAGCTTCCTTGATTTTGTCTTCTACTGCCTGGATTCTAGACTTCTGATCCTCAATAAATGCCTTGGCCTTATCCTGACAATTGAAGATTACACCGATGTCTTCAATCTCTTTATACATTTCTTCAAGAGAAGTAGCCTGGTTTACATATACATTCATACCATACTCTTCACACTCTTCAATATTACAACCTTCATCACCAATTTCCCAGTCAATTGAATATACGAAATCAGCTCCTGAAGAAAGAAGTGCCTCTCTTGTTACAGACTCATGATTTAACTCAGGAATCTTATTCACTTCATCCGCATACTCATCAAGCGGTCCGCGGCTGTGGTTCACAAGCGTACGGCCTACAACCAAATCACCTAAACCAAGTGCTACGAATAGCTCTGTACAGTTTGGTCCAAGTGTGGCAACTGCTGTTGGTCTCTCCTCTATTGTAATAGTTCTTCCATAATTCTCTACTGTCACAGGATAGTAATCATCGTCAGCCACCTGTGAATCTGCTGACTTTCCATCGGCTGCACCCTTTGCACCGCATCCGCAAAGCATAGATACAACCATGCATCCCATAAGTAATGCACTAAGTAATCTCTTTTTCATTTTGTTCTCCTTATTATTTATTTATCCCAGCAGGCAGGAATGTAATTGAAACCTTACCTGTTATTGGATTCGTAGTTACTGAACTTCTGACACCATAAACATTCATTATATTTTCCTCTGTCAGAACTTCCTCGGGCGTACCCGACAGCACAATCTCGCCGTTTTTGAGTACATACAATCTGTCACAGTATAATGCTGCCATATTCAAATCATGTATAGCGGACAGCACTGTCACATTCAATCTCCTGATGAAATCGAAAATCTGCATCTGATAACTAATATCCAAATGATTAGTGGGCTCATCCAATATGTAGAAGTCACTCTCCTGCGCCACCGCTCTGGCAATAAGCACTCTCTGCTTTTCACCGCCTGAGAGATGGAGGTAATTCTTCTTGGCCATATTTTCCATACCCAGATGCTCCAGGGCATGATGCACCATATATTTATCATCCTCATTATCTATCTCGAACAACTTCTTATGGGGAGATCTCCCCATTGCAACAATCTCCTCGACCATAAAATCAAACGGAACTTCATTCTCCTGACCAACTACTGCCATCTTCAAAGCAGATTTCTTGAAAGGCATGGTAAGCAAGTCCTCTCCATCCAATAAAATTGAGCCAGAATCAGGTTTTAATCCACGGTAAATATTTTTCAAAGCTGTAGATTTACCACTACCGTTCGGTCCTATAAGTCCTACAAACTCTCCCTCTGCTACTTCTAAATCAATCCCCTTTAGAGCGTCACCATCTCCGTAGGAGTAACATAAATTCTTAACTTCTAACTTCATATCATTCTCCTACTTCTCTTTTGTCTGTCTTTTCAACATATAGATAAACAATGGTCCCCCGATAATCGCTGTCAAAATGCCTACCGGCAATTCCTCCGGTGCTATAAGCATACGGGCTACCACATCGACCCACACAACAAGTATGCCTCCTAACAAAGCAGAGATTGGCAACACTTTGCGGTGGTCTCCTCCTACTAATAATCGTGTGAAATGCGGCACCATCAATCCCACAAATCCAATTGTTCCACTGACTGCAATTGTTACACCTGCCATAAGAGAAGCTACAAGCACCAATTCCTTCTGTAACAGCTTCACATTTACACCAAGAGCACCTGCCGTCTCTTCTCCGAGAAGAAGCACATTAAGACCTCTGTAATTTATCTGCAGGAAAATCATACATATAATCAATACAATCAATGGCAATTTCAAATAAGCCCACTTGGCTCCTGCCAGGCTTCCTGACATCCAAAATTCCGCATTATGCAATCCCAATGCATTTGGCGCGCTAAGCTTAATTATCTGAGTCAAGCCATCCATTATCATGGATATAGCAACGCCGGATAACAGCAATTGTGTTATATTAATTCGACCTCTCACCCTTGAAATCATATATACAAATATAATCGTAACGGCAGAACCAATAAATGCACTGATGGACAGACTGTATGTTCCCAAAAATGAAAACACGCCGAAGAGCATTCCCAAAGTGGCAAATGCTGCCGCTCCACTTGAAACACCTAGTATAAACGGGTCTGCCAGATTATTTCTAACAAGGGCCTGCATTGTAACACCACATACTGCAAGGGAGGCTCCAACAATCATCCCCAGACATACTCTGGGAATACGCAATCCGATTACGATGTTGTACTCCACACGAGTCCATGTTGGCTCGAAGAGATTATTACATCCCGGAATTTGTGAAATTAATATTTTGGCTGTATTTTGTGGCGATACGCTTACAGGCCCTAAACCTGTTGCCACTATCATAGTCACTACTGCAAGTACAATTAATATGATTACAATAGCTAATAGATTTGGATTTTCTCGATTAAATATTTTCTTAAGTTTCAACTTTCAATTCCCCCTACCGAGAAAATACTTTATCAGACCAATATCATTTGCGTAAGCTCCCCCGGGGGTTATTTTTTTACATTTTTTCAAAAAAAATAACGCTGCAATGCTTTCGAAAAATCTTCCACATTACAACGTTTCATAAAACTATATAATAATCAATCTGATAAATATCCGATTAATGAGTATCCATCCTCATAATAAGCACATCACCTAGCTTTAATTCTATATCCCTTCTTGGCAAAATTGACAGATTATCTCTTACAATGAGATACACCTTGGTTGTCTCCTCATTTTCCACATCTTCCACCAGTTGGCCTGCTAGTCTTGCATCAACCAGTATTTCAGATATTTCCTTCACATCATCACGCTTCCAATCAGATATGACACTCTTGCGATGATACTGCTCCACAAAGCCGGCACTTATAATACCAGTAGGAATAGCCACCACTCCTACTCCCAGGAAGCTTATTACTATCGCCATAAGCCTTCCAACTACTGTTATAGGATATATATCTCCATAACCAATGGTCAGAAGGGTGCTCATGCTCCACCATATTCCACTGAAGGCATTTCTAAAAACCTCCGGCTGAGCATTATGTTCCGCTCCATACATACACAAACTGCTGGCCAGCATGAGAATTACTACTATAAACACAGATGATATAATCTGATTCTTCTTCTCATACAATACTGTTGTAATTACATTGAAGGAATCATATTGAGCATTCAATCTAAACAGATGAAAAATTCTGGCTACACGAAGCATTCTAAATATAACCATACCCGTCAGGAAGAAAGCCGGTACTATAGTCAGCAAATCCACAATACCATCAAATGACACCAAAAACCTCAATCGGGATGCCACTTCGCCTCTATCGGCATACAGGTAGTCCGCGGTCCAGATTCTCAACACATATTCAATGCAAAATATTATAAGCGTAACCCACTCAACTATATGAAAGAATCCATACCATGGTTCTAGCTCGTCAAAAGTCAGAGCCACTGTCACCGCAATATTTGACACAATAACAATGGTAATAAATACATCAAAAAAACGACTAATGGGATTGCTCTTATCACCTATCTGTATAATACTAAAAATTTCAGCTTTTAGATTCTTCTTGTTTTCCATAACAGACTCCTATCCCTTCTCCTACTATTGTAAATATTTTTATACATTTTCCACTTTCGGTCAAGTAAGTATCTATGTTATAACTATTATATATGAGACTTATAATATGAGGGTGAAATTATGAAAGATAAATTCCTAACTATACTTGCTAAAGTGTACAATTATCTATTGGAATCCTTTGGATTCCCAGGCATCAATGATTACATTCAGCTTAACAGTGCAGAAGTGCGCCAAAAACTGCACAAGAAAATGTATTATCTGAATTGTAAGCGAATCGTCGCAGTCATGCCTCTTATGCTTATTGTAAACATCATTACTATTTTCTACTATGACTATACGAATCAGCATCCTACAATCACTTATCTGCTGCATATTTATGTGGGATTTTTGATAATCTTTACAATATTTCTAATAGCAATTATGTACAACTACAAACATTTCAAGCATAACCATCTGCTGTGCAGGTTAATATATCTGTTCTTCTGGATTGGTTATCTTGTATTCCTTCGCACCTGCGCCACATATTTTGATGAAGCTCATTTCACAGGAATGTGGTCCATTTTCATGGCGTTATTTTTGGCCCTGGTGCCTCTTGTAAATAATGTTGAATCCATCGGGGAAATCATAATAGTTGTAGCTTTTGTCTTTATGTCAGACACCCACGGAGCTTCAACCGCAGACCATGTCATCCTGGCCTTGATTACAATTATTGCCATTACCCAGAAACTAAACTATCTATTGATTGTAATGCGCGATTATATTAAAACCTACGCTTTCTTCGATCCCCTCACTCATCTGTTAAACCGTAGAGGTGCTGTATCTCAGTTCGAGGAATGCCTGTATAAATATCAGACCACCCATGCTGATGTTCCAAATCCCGCATATGCACTCATTATGCTGGACATTGATTTCTTTAAAAAATATAATGATACCTTTGGCCACGGGGAAGGTGATCGTTGCCTGGAAAAAGTTGCCACTGCAATAAAGCATGCTGTAATGGGACGAACTGAGCTTGTTATACGACATGGTGGAGAAGAATTTGTAGTTATTCTTATTGGTTCAAGTGAGAAGGAAGCACTTCTATATGCAGAGAAAATAAGACAGGCAGTCAAACATCTTGAACTGCCTGCACCTGATACAACATTAAATAAATATGTAACCGTAAGTCTCGGTGTTGATGTGGTAAATAGTATTCCGGATCATAATTATACTGATGTATTATCCGGAGCTGACCTGGCTTTGTACCACTCAAAAGCCAATGGTCGCGACCAGATTACTCTGCGTTCGAAGATTTAACAAAATCCAGAATTGTCTGGGCTGTGATACTCTGTTGCTCATCATTTGTTATTTGAGCTTCACCGTCTCCAGCCTGTTCTCCATAGTTGGCATATCCCGCATGATTTCCTCCCGGGATAATCACCTCACGAGATTGTGCCGGCCAGTTGGACTTATTGAAATCGTATCTGTCCATCTGCACTACCTTGTCTCTATCTCCATAAATGGAAATCATACTGATATCATCTGAGATCTTCTTAGTAGGATATGCAGCCAACAGAATTAATCCGTCAATATTATCAGGATTCTGTGCTACATAAATCGCTGCTGCTGCACCTCCCTGAGAATGTCCTGAGAGATACCAATTATCATAATTATATTCATCCATGATATCCTCAGCCTTGTCCATATCCAAAATCGCCATATGCACCGGCATCTTTACCAGAAAACAATCTACTCCTCCGGCAGCAATTTGACTCATAAGGGGACCGTAGGCCTTCTCATCCACCTTGGCTCCCGGATAAAATATCAAAGCACTCTCTGTACCCGGTCCATCAATAAAATATCCGTAATCCTCCTTCGAAATACTAACCTTCGAATTGCCAAGAGAATCTATGTCAACCTGCGTATGATAATATTTCCCAAGATAAACCGCCACAATTATCACCGCAATAATGACAATAAATAGCGCTCCTCGCAATATTTTCTTTCCAACAGATTTCATTTAATTTTCCTCTTTTCCTTTTTAATTATTTCTCCCAATAACTAGGCTAGCCACTTTCTAGTCAGTTAAAAACAAAAAGCAAAAGATATTCTATCACAATTTCTGCAATACTTCTATTAAATGATCTATATCAAGAGGCTTTGCTATATGATCATTCATTCCTGACTCTTTCGATTTACGCTTATCCTCCTCAAAAGCATCTGCACTCATGGCAACTATAGGAATATTCTGGGAATAATCACTTCCCACACCTCTTATACTTCTACTTGCCTCATATCCATTCATAATCGGCATTCTGATATCCATCAAAATCAAATCAAAATATCCATCTGGATTATCCTTGAATTTATCAACTGCCTCCCGTCCGTTTCCTGCCTTCTCTACAATGGCACCTGTTGCTTCCAATAATTCAGCTGCTATTTCCAGATTTATAATCATATCATCAACAACCAAAATCCTCTTACCTGACAAATCAACCTCAGAAAGCCCACTACTCATTGATCCTTCGGTGCTATCCGACGAATTGTCCTGATTGATTACTTTCAACTCAAAAACAATTTTTACTTCTGTTCCGACTCCCAACTCACTGGAAATATCTATACATCCACCCATATTATCTACAATGGCCTTGGTAATAGCCATTCCCAATCCGGTTCCCTTCACCTCGGTCTGATGTTCATCCTTTTCTCTCACAAATGGTGTATATATTTTTTCCAAGAATTCAGAACTCATTCCGATTCCATTATCGGTAAACATAAAGATATAGCGGCGGAATCCAGGTTTTGTTCCAGGTTCTTCCTTCACAATTACAGTTATAACCCCACCATCATTAGTATACTTTATGGAATTGGATAGTATATTGACGAAGACCTGTTGTAACCTAAGCCCATCCACAATAACCATATCATGCACCACATGACTTACATCTGTCTTCATTAAATGATTATGGCCTTCCACCTCACTGTTTACCATTCGAACAGTATTATCTATCAGCTTCCTTATGCTGTTTTCTTCCATAGAAAATGCAAATGTTCCACTTTCAATACGACTCATATCAAGGACATTATTTATCAATGACATAAGATACTTACCGGAATTATTGATTTTATCTAGGCAGTCCGCCAGCTTGTCCGGATTGTTGATATTATCATTTGCTATAATGCTCATACCCACAATGGCATTCATTGGAGTTCTGATATCATGACTCATCTGAGATAAGAAATCTGACTTCGCCTGACTCGCCCGCTGGGCTTCCTCCACAGCTCGTTCCAGTTTTCTATTTCTTGCTGCCAACTCTGACTCCGTCAATTTCTTCTTCTTGGCCAGAGTCTTGGTCATTTTATTGATACCATTTTGCAGCTCTGCCAGCTCCTCGATTTCCATCTCAGGAATTTCAATATCATAGTTACCAGCATCAATTTCCTTAACAAAGCCGGTTATCTCCACAATAGGATTAATTAATTTGCGACAAGCCCTTCGAACCAGAAAGATTACAATCAAGGTAATTAACAGTTCACTCAACATGGTCCACATCAGCAGGGAATTACGGTCATGATATACTTCCATATAATCATCACACATAACCAGTTTCAGCCCGCTTCTCAGGGTAATCACTGCCCCCATTGAACGCTCGCCATTGTACATATACTCCAATATGTCAATCTCTTCGCCACTGGTAGATATATTTACCGAATCCTCACTAATGACAGTGACCTTGTCGTCTCCATGTATATCGTTATTGAAAAAAGCCGGATGGTAATGAATCATTCCATCAGAATTTTTGAGAAATGCATAACCTCTCTCATAAACTCTGGCCTGATCCACAACTTTTACCAATTTTTCAAAGTCCAGATCCACGCCAATAACTGCAACCATTTCACCGTCTTTATAAAATGGTACCACATATGATATAAGCCATCTGTCTACATTCTTGTTATAGTATGGCTCAAGCCAAACCGGTTCACCTGTAGCCTTGGGAATACTAAACCAGCCAACATGCTCTATATCATCCTCACTATATTTTGTTATATCAGTCAGCTCATTTTCCTGAATATTACCACGAGAATTTCGTGTATAGAATACGCCGTCGCTTCCACCTATAAGCGCTGGATCATAAGATATATATATACCGAATATATCCTCAGAACGCTTCATTATTGCAATAAAAATCGATGACATCTGACTTGTTACCTTTTGTCTTACGCCCTCATCCTTCACGTCCTGAATGCTATGAATAGAATTATCAGCCAATGCTACAACATCATTTACAGAAGTTTCCATACGCACAAAGTTCTCATTGATGGAAGTGGCCTCTGAACTGGCTGCAGACGCAAGTATATTCCAGGCTGCAACCTTTTGATCTCTACTAAGAACCCCAAAGCACATACCACCCAACAAGAAAGCTATTATTAAAATAACAATTGTAGCAAACCTAAGTACCATAATTTGCAGAGAATTCTTATTACGCATATTTCACCCCTCATAATCCCACACATAAAATGTAATGATAGTTAAACCATTACTATACTTGTATAATAGCAGATAATATATAATTCTCTCAATTATTTTTTACAACCTACAATCTGCCCCATTTTCACCGGATATTCCCCGCCGGATCTGGTACACTCCAGAATTTCCTGAGACACCTCTGCAGCGTCTTTCGTAAGCAAAACCACAATGGTAGAACCACCATACAGAAACATTCCTTTTTCCTCGCCTCTGACAAATTCATGGCTACTATGGTAATTATGTATTTTACCCACCAGCATTGCTCCAACTTCCACCTGAACAACCTTGCCGAAATTCTCAGTATCCATCACGGTATACTCTCTGCAATTCTCTGTAAATACTGGAATATCACGCAAAGCAATTGGACGAACCGTATGTAATACTCCCGGAATAAATATATTCGCACCCTTCTTACCACTATCCAAATAAGAATATCTATGATAGTGATTTACGCACAATCTGTAAATCATACAGGTACCACCTTCAAACTCCGCAGCCAGCCCCTTGTCTCGAAGTAAATCTACAATACTGTATCGACTCTGTTTTATAGGGTAGACATCATGTCCCTTGATGGGATAGACGCTAAGCAATCCGTCACAAGGCGCCACCAGATTGTTAGGATTCATGTCAAATTCTCTCATTCCAGGCTTTAACTGTCTGGTAAAGAAATCATTAAAGGAATCAAAATCTGATTTTATACACTCACTTACATCTATATTATTCTTTTGGGCAAATTTATCTATTATAAATCTCGATGCCCCTGAATCAAGAAAACTGCCAGCAACCTGTGACAGTTTTCTGGCAGTAAGTCCTTTTAATATAAATCTACCTATATTAGTATTATATAAAAAATCCAATCCATCTCTCATGGATATACTCTCCTAATCTTATAACTGTATTTCAGTGTATATGATTCACTGCAAACATACCTACCAAGAGCAATATTCCAATAACCATACCGAAGCCTATCATCATAAGAATGCCCTTCATGCCTGGTTTTTTCACTCTGATTTTGGAAACAAACAAAGTACCTGTTATCAACAATCCCAGATAATATAATAATGATATATCCACAGGAATAACATATTGCAATAACATAATCGTCGGGAATATCAATGCTGCCGATGTAACAGGCAAACCTGTATATTCTCTTCTGCATCCGCCTTCCACAGACTGGCGCTCTTCCTCGCATACATTAAAATATGCCAGTCGAATCAATGCCATAAGCACATAGTATATTAAGATAATTATTCCAAGAGCCATAAGCAGACCTCTCAGCACAGGATTGCCAATTTCAATTCTGCACACTCCTGTAATATCAGGTCCGATACCAACAAGAGCATCTCCTATACAAACTGGAAGCACACCAAAGGCAACCAAATCTGCCAGTGAATCTATCTGTATACCAAATTTCTGCTCCATCTCTGTTCTATTCTTTTTTGTTCTAGCAACTTTGCCATCAAAGGCATCACATAATCCACTTATCATAAGGAAAAATATACCCCAATATGGATGCCCTATTCCATGAAGAGATACTCCTATTCCCATTACTGCCGAAACTAATGACGCATATGTAAGCCATACTGTGTAATCATAAAAACCTAACATATTCCTATTCCATTCTCTCTCTTCTTTTTATAGATATATATCCCACTAATACGGTTATAGCGCTTACCAATATACATACATAAAAAGACAAACTTCTGCTAAGCAGCTCCAATTGAAATGCTGCCGCTTTTTCCATAATCTCCTTAAATCCATCTACCATAAGGTAATCCGTCACTCCCATTCCTCCTGGAATCGGTACACAGTTAGACCCAATTGCCACCATGCTCTGTGTCACCCATATGGCATACGCATGTTCCATTTTACCACCTAATGCCATATACATAAAGACCGAAACGCATATTTGAGATACTCGCTGAGCCAGATTCCACAAGTAAGCACTTATCAAAGCTTTTTTATGGTCTCTCATCTGCTCCACGCAATCTTTATAATCAAGCATCTTGTGATTTAACTTCTCTATCTTGGCTTCAGGATTTCTAATCAGCTTCAATTTAGCCAACAATCTCAAAGCCTTGGTAGCAATATTTCTTAGAATCTCACCTCTTGTGAGAAGCATAATAAATACCACTGCCAACAGTATCAAAACCATATACCCCAGCAAAATCAGTATTCTGGATAGAATATTAAAATTAAGAAATATTCCTGGAGCTGTAAATATACATATAAGTCCCACGGTTATTATTCCCAGCGTGTACATCACCAGATTCATAATCAATACCGCTGTAACTGTAGCCCCGGGGATTTTGCTTTTCATCATGAAAAATGCGCTGGCCGGCTGCCCTCCGGAAGCAGACGGGGTAATAGCAGAGAAATATACATCCGCCGCTGCAAATACAAATCCCTGGCCGAAGCTTCTCTTATAATTAATATTTCTC
Source organism: Lachnospiraceae bacterium (assembly GCA_017634455.1). Classification (GTDB taxonomy): domain Bacteria; phylum Bacillota; class Clostridia; order Lachnospirales; family Lachnospiraceae; genus JAILFK01. Next base: position 15,283 of record JAGBNK010000006.1, on the reverse strand, counting down.
AAAATACTTCTGATGGCTTCTCCTTCAAATACAATAAAGCCAAGCATAGCACATACAGCAAGAAACAACCATCCTTTGTGAGCATGCACCAAGGCATCCTTTAAATCCTGAATTGACATGCTGCCTGCCTGTGACAGCACAGCCAGGACTGTCAATATGGCCAGCAAAGCAGAAATAAAAATCCAAATCAGTTTCTTCTTATCAATCATTATTCACCTTTAAAACCTTCGTCCACCAATTCTCCAAACTATCATACAATCTATGTAAATCAATCTTTCCAGCAATATACATACCAATTTCAAATACAACAACAGCTCCAATTATATCTACAAATACATGCTGCTTCACACATACAACAGATGCAAACACCAGCAGTGTCATAACTGTTGTCACAACCTTGTATATATTTCCTGTTCTCTTTTGAGAAAAAGCACATCTTAGACAGAACCAACTCTCCAGACAATGTATAGACGGAAATAAATTAATTGGATGATCTGCATTATAAATGAACTGTACCAGCCAATTAATGATTCCATCCCCATTCACCTCAGGTCTCACAATGGTTGATGGAATCACCAGAAAGCATATAAAGCATAACAGCTTGGCATAAATTTCTGCAGACAGATATCGATAGCAGAATTCTCTGCTTTCCCGTCCGCATAATATAAATCCTAAGAACCACTGAACAAATGCCAGAATGTAGATTATTATAAATCCTGAAATAAAAGGAATATAATCATCTATAACTGTAGAAAAATCATGTAGTGGCAACACCTCGTGCAGTTGCTGAATTCCAACATAACCTATGAAATTAAATACTAAAGCCAAAATAAGTGGCGCAAAAGCATACTTTGGCAGAATTCCAAATATAATATTTTGCCACTTTGAGCCTACAACCTTTTCATCTTGTGATTTAGCTTCCATATCTTATTACTTCCTATTCCCCATGGTATTTTAACATTCTACACCATTTATATATATAGTACTTTTATCCAATCTCTTCCATTGCTTCAGACAGCTGTTTCTGATAGGTTTCCTCCTCCTTAAATCGGAGGTTTTTCATTCCATCATCTGCCGGTACAAAATCTGCTTTAATCCATTTAAGCTTCTCCCGTGCCTTTAAAGATTTAATAGCCACCTGAGTATATTGAGGTCCAACCTGTAGCAATTTAGCAGCATCAGATGGTTGAATGAAACCGCTGCTCAACACTCCATAGGTTTCATAAATGGTATCATTAGCAATAGGCCCTATGATTACATCAGCATTTATTTTATCATTTTTTCTTCTATTGTTGAAAATATAATCAAACCACTTCTGATCCCTTTCAAAACGCACTACATCTAATTCCTCTATATCCAATTCATAGACGTTTATATATGCGTCCTGCAAAATCCACCTCTTACAAAATTCATAATCTGATGTCAGATAAAACCCCTGTCCGAAATCCGCATTCTCACGGCCTCGTTTTATATCCGGATTCTCTATAATCACATTGCTGGTATGATATAAGTTCATTTTCTCCATAAACTACTCCCTATGTACATTTCACACTTACACATATGTATAAGCATCTCATATAATTCACAACCACGAAATCATTGTATACCAATCCATCTTAAGAATAAATATACAATGTCTTTAAGATTTGATTAAGAATTCGTCATATTACACATTTACACAGTAAAATAGCCACCTCTGATATGCTTATGGCAAATCAGAAATGACTATTTATCATAGTAGAATCAAAATAACGATAATATGCTATTAATCATCCCCTACTTAACAGGAATTACTGCCCCATCATACTTATCCTGAATAAACTTCTGAGTATCCTCATCCAACAAAGCTGCTACCAGTGCCTTGATTGCCGGATCATCCTTATCCTCAGAACGAACAGCAATAATGTTGGCATATGGGCTGTCTGCACCTTCACTAAACAACTTGTTTGACTTGATTCCAGCCTCAAGAGCCTTGTTAGTATTTGTAATGAAGAAATCATAATCGTCCTTCGTTGGAATAATCTGTGCTGAATCAATTTCAACAATCTTAAGAGGAACCTTGTACTCCAGAATATCATCAACTGAAGCCGAAAGAGAATCTTCTGCCTTGTCATCCAAATCAATGAAGCCATTTAACTCAAGAATTCTCAATGCTCTATACTCATTTGTTGCATCATTTGGAATTGCAACTACAGCATTCTGAGGGATGTCTTCCTTTTTCTCATATTTGTCAGAATAAGCTGTAATAGGCTCTACATGAATTCCACCGGCACTAACCAAATCATATCCATTGGACTCCACTTCTGAAAGCAGATATGGCTCATGCTGGAAATAATTGAAATCAATTTCACCCGCATTTAGCTTCTCATTAGTTGTAGAATCTGCTGCTGTCGATACAAGTTCAATTTTGATTCCCTGCTCAGCCAATTTAGGTATCACATATTCAATGATTTCTGAATGTGGAACCAAATCAGCCACGCCCTTTAATACTACTACCTCAGACTCTGTGTCTGCTGCCTGTTCCTTGGTATCAGCATTAGAACCAGATGCACATCCTGTAAGTGCACCAAGTACTGTTACTGTTGCCAAAATAGTTGCTAATGTTCTTCTTTTCATATTTTACCTCCTGCACTTACTGTGCTAAATATATTTCTTAAACCGGTTTCCCGGTATAAGTTCTTAATAATTACTCGGGCACTATATCAAGTTTCTGGTCTTCAACATCCTGTTGGATATAAAATTGCCAATACCCTGCGTAATCTGCACCAATACAACCAATATATATACACATGCAAATAATCTGTCATGCTGAAATCGCTGATATCCAAATCTGACTGCAATATCACCTATTCCTCCGGCTCCAAACATTCCAGCCAATGCGGTCATGGAAATCACTCCAATTACAGCCACTGTAAATCCTCGAATAATAGCCGGTAGTGTCTCGGGTATAATCACCTTGAAAAAAACCTGTGCATTGCTGCTGCCAATAGACTTGGCCGCCTCTATCTTACCCTTGTCAATTTCGAGCAATGCACTCTCCACAATGCGGGCATACATAGGTATACAACTTGCTGCTATGGCTATAATGCAGGCATTGATTCCATAAGATTTGCCAAATATTAATCTGGCTACTGGAATCATCAATATGATCATCACCATCTGCGGCAAAGATCTGAGGACATTTATAAGCCAGCCAACAGTTGTATAAGATACACGCTTAGGCAGCAATCCGTCAGGGCTTGTCAATGTCAATACAACGCCCAAAATCATGCCAAATATCAATACAATTATTGAAGAAATAACTGTCATATATAAGGTCTCGCCAACAGGAACAATCAGTTCCTTCCATATTTCCGGATTGAATGACGCCTTAATAACTTCCCATAAGGAAGAATCCAACAAACTCATATTCCCTCTCCTTCCGAAAAACTAATATTTTGAAATTCTTGTAACACCTTGGCAAATAATGCTCCGGTTCGACTTGTTGGATTACTGAAAATGGACTGTACACTGCCTTTTTCAATAAACTTACCATTTTCCAACACAGCCATCTGAGAACAGCAATATCTGATTGCCTCCAATTCATGGGTAATCATTAGAATTGTTATGCCGGATTTCTCATTAATTTCCTTCAGCAAATCCAGAATCTGTATAGTAGTCTGCGGATCCAAAGCAGATGTAGCTTCGTCGGATATTAATATATCCGGCTTATTGACCAAAGCCCGGGCAATACCTACTCGCTGCTTCTGTCCACCTGACAATCCCCCGGGATAAGCATCAAGCTTATCCGAAAGACCAACCATCTCTGCAGTTTCCAAAACTCTATCATGTATCTCTGATTTAGATACACCGCTTATCTCCAGAGGATATGCAATATTTCTATATACAGTTCTGGAATCAAACAGGTTAAAGTTCTGGAAGACCATACCGATTTTCTTTCTCTGTTCCAGCAATTCTCTTTTATTTAATTGAAGAATATCAACGTCTCCCACAACAACACTTCCGCTATCGGGATTCTCAAGACGATTTATACATCTTGCCAAAGTTGATTTTCCAGCTCCACTGAAGCCGATAATTCCAAAAATCGTTCCTTTTTCTACATCCAGATCCACGCCCTTTAGCACTTCCAACTCTCTACCATGAACCTCAAAAGTCTTTTTTAAATCTCTTATCTCTATATAACTCAAAGCAACTCTATCGTGGTCGTATACAGTTCCACTTCTCCTTTCCTGATGTCCTCCAAAACATCATATTTTCTATTCAGATAATATCTGATGTGTTCATTTGAAATGCCCCGATATCAACCGTGGCTAAATGTCTCCACCGCTTCCTCTTCTCTATCCTTATATAATTCCGAATGTAAATCCTTACCTTTTCCCGGAATACCCAGAGCATCTGCACGACAATGTTTACAATGTCGGAACACCTCCAGGTACTGGCCAGCTTCAGCTCTTACTCCGTCAAGCATCACGCAGTCCGGAGCTGGTATATCCTTCATGCCATTCTGCGGAATCAGAGGAATGATATTCAACAGGGATGCACCAAGTTCAGAAGTAACTCTGGCCACTTCTGCAATGTGATGATCATTTATTCCCGGCACCAAAACTGTATTTATCTTTATAACAATTCCAAGCTCTGCTGCTCTCTTAATACCTTTTAACTGATTATTAATAAGGAGTTTCGCACCTTCTACTCCAGAAGTTTTTACTCCATTTTCATCAATTACAAATTCATTTATCCTTGCCTCAATCTCTGGGTCAACAGCATTTACTGTAACTGTGATTGTCTCAATGCCTATTTCAGCAATCTCCTCCACTCTGTCAGGAAGGCGGAAACCATTGGTAGACAGACAACAGATTAATTCCGGGAACTCCTTCTTCACCAGTGCAAATGTATCAAGAGCATGTCTTGTAGCCAGAGTATCTCCCGGGCCGGCAATACCAACCACTGATAACTCAGGACACAATTCCCTGGCTCGTCTTATGACGTCCACTGATTCTTCCGGTTTTAAAACCAGAGAACTAACTCCCGGACGAATGAGGGATTTATCAAATTGTCTCGTACAGAATTTACATTGAATATTACATGCAGGGCTCACTGGCAAATGAATTCTACCTGCTGACACATTGGCTTCACCACCCATACATGGATGTCTTTTTTTCAAATGTGCAAATCTGATCTGATTCTGCTCCTCAACTTGGGCCTGTGGTCTGATCTGATTATCCAGCTGTCTCTCATCAATGAGCTTCACCCTGCCATATAGAATATTGTCTATAACCTCATCTATCCGCCTCTCCACATCTACAATCTGTATGCCTTTGGAGTTCAGAATGCTTTTTGCTCCAGGGCCGCTGCATTCAGCAAAGACCACATGACAATCTATCAGTCGATTTGCCACATTTTCCATTCTCACATCATGATGCTCATGATTGAGACAGGCCTTATCTACATCTCTAGTCTCAATCTGTCGAAATGTCTTGTCCTCTGTATTTACTTCATATATGTCAAATCTGTCTGCCGCACCAAAATGTCTGTCTATATCCAGTCCATTACTGGATGCGAATGCTGTCTTTATAATCATTGCTACCACCTGTAAAACTAAATGACATAGTTGTCCTTAATATTCTCCATCAAGCCAAACTCAATCAGAATTTCCTCCAGTCTCTCCTGTGTCATTGGCTTAGGAATTACAAACATCTCATTATTCTCGATTGCCTCTGCCAATTGTCTGTACTCCTGTGCCTGAGGATGCTTTGGATTGTGATCGATAACAGTCTTTCTGTTAATCTCCGCTCTCTGAACCTCATTATCTCTTGGTACGAAATATATAAGCTGACTGCCTAATTCCTTGGCAAATGCATTTAACAAATCATGCTCTCTGTCTACATTTCTACTATTACAGATAATGCCACCTAATCTAACGCCACCCTTTTGAGCATATTTCTGAATACCTTTACAAATATTATTGGCAGCATATAGAGCCATCATCTCTCCTGAAGCTACGATATATATTTCCTTTGCCTTGCCCTCTCTGATAGGCATCGCAAAACCACCGCATACAACATCTCCTAAGACATCATAGAATACATAATCCAAATCATCTGTGTATGCGCCTAAGTCTTCCAACATTCCGATGGAAGTGATAATTCCTCTTCCTGCACATCCAACACCTGGTTCAGGACCACCGGATTCTACACATCTGGTTCCTCCGAATCCTGTCTTCATAATCATATCCAGATCGTCTACATCGCCCTCTTCACGAAGGGTATCCAATACTGTCTTCTGTGCAAGTCCATTCAAAAGTAATCTGGTAGAATCAGCCTTTGGATCACATCCAACCACCATTACATTCTTGCCAAGCTCAGCAAGCCCTGCTGTCAAATTCTGTGTTGTAGTTGATTTACCAATTCCACCTTTTCCGTATATAGCTATCTGTCTCATTTTCTTTGTAGTATTCCTTTCTTTTCTTTTTTTGCCTGATTTCTAATCACTAAATCTTATCTATATGTGGCAAGTACTCTGTCATAGATATCCTCTATAGCTCTAAGTCCGCCTTCATAACCTGTATAACCACAGTTCATAATCAATCTGTACTGAACCGGAGGTGATACAATCAACAAATCCGCATTCAGCTTACTTGCCAGATTCTTGTCCCATGCGCTGCCCAGAATTAAGATTCTCTTATCCTCATAATTCTTAGCATCCTCCTCAAGCTTTCTTTGTGAATTTCCTGCATCAGGATCAAACACAACTTCTATATCTCTCTTATTTCCAAGCTCAGAAATATTTTCAAACTGTTCCAATACATATTGCTGATATTTCTCAGGAATATCGTCTACGATGAACTGTGTTCCCGGAATAATTCCAAGCTCATTTAACAGAAACTTCGAGAATCCCAATGAGTAAGAGCTATCAGCAATTGAGTACACTCTACGAGGAATACCATATCTAAACTCCAACATGAAGGAAGCCATCTTCTCGATATGCTCATAGTATTTCGCCTCTTCACGCTCTATGTATTCCTCAACCTTGTCCTTATCCAATCCGGCAAATTCTCCTACTTCACGCAGAAATCTTGATGTCTCAATTGCACCGATTGGAAGATATGGGAACTGGAGAAATGGCTGCTGATATTTCACCTTCAGATGCTTGGCAGCCTTAAGGCCAACCCATGGTCCAATTGCAATATTGAACTGTGCATTTGGAATTGTCTTCCACTCGCTTACACCTTCTGATTCTCCACCAAATAATATGTTGACCTTCAGCCCAATATCCGTCAGCACTTTCTTGATTCCTTCCAAGTTTCCACTCCAATAAGGATCCTGATATGGAATTGATGCAAACACATTAACAAGTCCTTCTACCTTCTCATCACTCTCATGGAATTTATCCACATACTGATCGATAATGGCATTGAGCAATCTGTCATGAGCAGCGTAATTATTACTCTTAAATCCGCCTTCCTCTACATATACAATCGGCTTGTCTTCCTCCTGGAATTCTCCTATAACAGCTGCCACATCATCTCCTGTTATTGCCGCTGTACATCCCGTTACTACAACAAACAGCTCGCCATCAATTACCTTAAAAGCATTCTCTACTACGCTTCTAAGTTTCTTCTCTCCGCCAAATACTACATCCTGTTCCTCAGCATTGGTGCATGGGGCAGTGGATCCACCTGCATAGCCTTCTCCCTGTCCAATAATCCGATTAACCTGCCCACCACAGCCAGGTCCAGAATGTAGAATCGGCACTCCTTTCTTTATTGCTACAGCACTCTGGTATGAACCTAGAGCACAAGTAAATCTTGGTTGTTCAATTGCCTGTGACATGTCTATCTCCTATCTGCATCCTCCGCTTCGTCCACCTTGAAAATACCCTGGTTCCTGTGTCAGCCACCACTCGGTATAAGGATTGGATGAATGCTTCGAAAAATTCTTAATAAATTCTATTGAATCAAGTGTCTCATCTATTCGTCTCGCGTAATTCAAAGCTCCCTGATAACCAATTCCAAATTGCTCATCACCTATTAGCAAAGTCGGAATTCCAAGCTTTGCTCCCCACAATGTCATACCACCATGTCGAGCCATAATGAAATCCGGCTTGCTTCTGATTAGAGCATTTACCAACTCACAGCTCTGCTTATTACATACTCGGTAATCCTTCACATCACCATATGTATTAACTGCATGTGCCAGCACATCCAATTCTCTGTCTTCGCTGTCATATATTGGATCATGATGGAATACGCTTGCACCAATTACTTCAAATCCCAATTCGTTCAACAGATGTATCAAAGCCTGTCCATGAGCAGCACCTGCTGTTACATATGCTTTCTTACCTTTGAAGCGCTCCTTAAGCTTCTCGATCTGCGGCACATACTTCTCATGTCCCTCTCGAATAATCTCCTCTGCAATTTCCTCTTTTCCAAGAACCTTGCCTAGAGCTCTAAGCCATCCATCTGTACCATCTATTCCATAAGCTGGTGGAGCAGTTATCTCCGGCACTCCATATAACTGTGATAATCCGGCACCCATATATGTAGACAATGAAGGACATATATGCACTGTTGCAGCCGCCTCACTTACATGCTCAAGCTCCTCAATAGAAGCAAATGGCATAATGTACTGAGCTTCATAACCGAATCTTTCAAATATCTCATCAAACACATGGCTTCCCCAGAAGTTGACTACATTTATCTTGTTGGTCTTCTTCTCAGGCGGCTTTACGATTCCTCTCAAAACTGTGTGATATGCTGCATCAAAACCTGTTGTCCATACCTTTGATCTAAATCCTTCGCAGGAACATGTAACCACTGGAATTCCCAGCTCCTCTGTAGCTTTATCAGCTACAGATTCAATATCCTCTCCAATAATTCCTGATGCACATGAGGTTGTGATAAATATTGCCTTGGGATTAACTCTCTCGTAAGCAAGCTTTATTGTCTCCTCCAATTTCTTGGTGGCACCAAAGACAGTGTCCTTCTCCTGAATATTTGTGGAGAAATATCTACCTATATCTTCAGGCAAATCTCTCTTGTCCTGCTCTATTCGATAAGTGAAATTAAAATCAGAAAACTCACCGGCGCATCCTATAGGTGCATGATTTATTACTGCCACATCCTTTATCATTGCCAACTGGCAAAAGGCCTGCTGGGCATTACATCCTAGACACTGAGAAAATTTTCTTTTGGCATCACGCAAAGTTCCATCCTGAGATTGTTGTACAATCTCCGCTGCGGTTCCAGTAAATGCATTTATTGTTCCAAGTCTTTTCTCTCGTATCATTACACTTGGTTCTGCTAAATTAATGGATGGCATATTGTTCCTCCTTGTATTTTGTACTTTCTTGTTTTTTACTTGCGTTCCATTATATCCGCAGAGCTTTACGCTGTATAATACTTAATGACTATTACCTGTTATAAATAATATTTATCGCAACCACTTCTCATCACTTATTTCGCAACAAAAAAATCCCGAGCAGCAATTAACTACTCAGGACATTTCCCTTATTCCTAACACTCCCCCTATAAACAAACAATGGGTCAGATGACCATTATCATCTAACCCATTGTTCCATCTATCTTTATTTAATAATATAATCGCAACCAGCTATATTTTCCAAAACTGATTCATAGAATTTGGTTGCAACCTGAAGGAGATACTCTGTATCCTTGGCTCCAGCAGTCTCGTAAGGAGAGTGCATTGCCAATTGTGCCAAACCAATATCTACACCATTGATAGACACATGAGCATTGGAAATATTTCCCAGAGTAGAACCACCGGCCATATCTGAACGGTTTACAAATGTCTGGTATGGTACATCAGCAGCGTTACAAATCTCTGTAAAAATACCAAATGACAAACCATCTGTCATATATTTCTGGTTGGCATTGAACTTGATAACCACGCCTTCATTCATGAATACCTTGTTGGTAGGATCACTCTTCTCAGGATTGTTTGGATGAATTGCATGAGCGTTGTCCGCTGACACCATAAATGAATTAGCAATAGCTGTAAGCAAAGTAGAATTATTGCCACCCATAGCCTCATTAATTCTAACCAATGTATCATACAAGAATGTAGAATCAGCCCCCTGCTTGGTTCCACTTCCAACTTCTTCATTGTCAAATGTCACATGCATCTGAACAGCATTCTCTGAATTCTTGGCATTTATAAGTCCCATCATAGAGCTGTAAGAACACTGCAAATCATCAAGTCTTCTAATAGAGATGAACTCATCTGCAGCACCCCATACCTTACCAGGCTCTCTATTATAGAGGAACAAATCAGATCCAACTATGTCATCTACTGTTACTCCAATTGATTCAGCCACAAGCTTCTTCAGACAGAAGTCCTCGTCCATGGAAATAAGTGGCAGCATATCCTTCTGAGCATTGTACTTGAATCCATCATTGGCCTCACGATTCATATGGATTGCCACTGATGGAAGCATACATAAATCCTTATCCAGATTTACCAGCTTAGTCTCAATGCCTTTACCTGTTTTTACAATAGCTCGGCCTGCAATTGACAGAGGTCTGTCAAACCATGGAGCCATAAGCATACCGCCATACTTCTCAGTATTAAGCTTCACATAATGGCCTTCCTTCATCTCAGGCATTTCCTTGATTCTAAAGCTTGGAGAATCACTGTGAGATGCCATAATCATGAAGCTCTTGTATTCCTTCTGTGGCATTCTAAATGCCAGAATAGACGAACCATTTCTTGTAACGAAATAATTTTTGCCCAGCTCTAATTTCCACTCTTTTGCTTCACATAATTCCTCGAAGCCTGCCTCAAGAAATCTGGCTCTCTCATTTGCCACAACATGAAATTGTGATGGGCTCTCCTCTATAAATTCAAATAATCCTTGTACTGTCTTATTCATTTTAATATCCTTCTTTCTATATCTAATTGCCGCAAATTGCCATATAAATCATGACTGGGACTTACTAATATTTCACATAATAATTTTAATATTCATCCAGGAAATGATGACGCTGACCATGCTTTTTGTAAGCTATAACCGTATCTATATTAACATTTTCCACACTCTTGAAAATATTGGATTCCACATATGGATTAACTTCCTTGAGCTGTGCAATCAATTTCTTGGTCTCAAGTCGCTTTGATGAAGTAGTTCCATCCTCATGGCATGTAGAACATGTCTCTGTAAAATGGCATGCACATTGTAAGAAATGTAAATTATTATAATCACGCCATGCACATATATCACTTTCTCTCACCAGATACAGCGGGCGGATAAGCTCCATTCCCTCGAAGTTGGTACTGTGAAGCTTCGGCATCATAGTCTGAACCTGAGCTCCATAAAGCATACCCATAAGTATGGTCTCAATTACATCATCATAATGATGACCCAATGCAATCTTATTACATCCCAGTTCCTTGGCCTTGTTATATAAATAACCTCTGCGCATTCTGGCACATAGATAACACGGATTCTTATCGATAGTGTCTACTGCATCAAAGATATCACTTTCAAATATAGTTATTGGAATTCCCAGAGCCTTGGCATTACTTTCAATCAATGCTCTGTTATCTTTGTTATAACCAGGATCCATTACCATGAAAGTCAATTCAAAGTTGCACTGTCTATGCTTCTGTATCTCCTGGAAAAGCTTCGCCATAAGCATAGAATCCTTGCCGCCTGAGATACATACCGCAATATGGTCTCCCTCTTCAATAAGCTTATATGTCTTGCAAGCTTTGGCAAATGGTGTGAAAAGCTGCTTATGAAATTTCTTCTGAATACTTCTCTCAGCTCGCTCTCTGCGTTCTTCCAGAGAACTGTCCTCCGAAACCTGCGCGCATACATATCCTGTATAACCACCCTTTAGGCTATAGCATTCTCGATCTTTGAGTGCATCTATATCATCCATATCCCTGGTCTTCCTACCAAAGTCACAGTAAAATACCAATTTCTTGCCCGAAGGGATAGCCTCCAATTTTACAATGGTCTCCTCAGTTATTTCATCCATGGAAATTGCAATAGCTCCAGGCATCATGCCATATTCTCTGGCACTCTCATCTCTAACATCTATAAGCACATATGCATCTTCAGGTAATTGTTCCAACCTGTCTAATGTAATCTCAACCATTTTATCTAATAATACTCCTTATACCTATATGCGTATAACTCGCCCCGCTTATTTGATACTTAAGTAGTCTACCACAAATCTAATGAAATTTCCGCAAAACATCTAAGCCTAATAACAAAGCTTTCTCATGGGATGCCATTCCAAAATCTCTGGCATCATACTCATGCACATTTGCCAGAGAATCTGCGGTAAAGAGAAACTGTCCAAACTCAGCTCCTTGCTTCCTACAGACACTGGCCAGAGCGGCGCACTCCATTTCTACAACCGAGCAGCCTTCTTCCAAACGGTATTTTACCATATCCTGAGTCTCTCTAAAAAATCCATCTGTGGTCCATGTTGTACATGTGACAAATGGCAGATTGTAAGACTCAAAAGTCACTTCAATTGCAGCAATAGGTGCCTCATCTAATTCTATATATCGCTCTGCTGGTAAATATTTATATGAAGCGCCCTCGTCTCGCATAGCTTTCACAGGAACAATAAAAGCATTTTCCGGAAGCTCTGCCAAAACGCCACATGAGCCAACCGCAATTATTTTCCCACAGCCGCATGCTATTAAATAATCCATCAGGGAAGCTGCTGCCGGTGCCCCAATAGTTGGCTGGACCAGGCAGATATCCTCATCATCTTCATGTAAAATGTAAACCTTCACATTATGAGAAAATGTAATAAACTCATCCACAATTTCTGCATGGTGCTTTTCGGCATATTCATGAACTGTATCTCCAAGAAATGAAAAGAGACATTTCTCCGGCAAATGAACATTGATGCTATCATGATTAGGCGCAATTACCGGCGCTGATGAATCATCATATTCTAGTATGGGTATTTCGTTCTTAATAATCATGATAGTACCTCCGTGATAATATATTAGTCTTCATTATTTACTATTTATAGAAGATTTGCAAATATATTAAAACGCGCAAGCATTTAAGCTTACGCGTTCTAGCATTTTCTATAATACTATTCAATTAATACATGCTGCTATGACAAGCTCTTACACAACTCATCATTTATCTCTTTTACTTTATCTCTTCTGCGGACATATTTCTCTGCTGTTAGAGGTTCGGTATTCATCCAGGTTTTTACAATCTCCATAGCTATCATTTCACCGATTAGCTTTCCACCCAGACACAATACATTGGCATCATTATGCTCTCGTGATAGCTGTGCGCAAAACGGATCCTGACATACGCAGGCGTAGATTCCATTTACTTTGTTGGCAATCATTGCACTTCCATAGCCAACACCATCAACGAATATTCCACGGTCACACTCACCTTTGCCCACAGCTATTGCTGCAGGATATACATAATCCGACAAGTCACAGGATTCTCCATCATATGTTCCAAAATCCTTAACCTCATGACCTTGCGACTCCAGGTAAGCTTTGATTACATTTTTCAAAGCTGTTCCAGCATGATCATTTGCCATTGCTATCTTCATAATGCCCACCTCCTATTTTTATCTGAACCTTATCATATATACTATCTCTGATTCTTAATATATGATATTTCAACTACCATCAAGGCAATATTTTAATACCACTTTCTTCGTCAACTATAAGGCATATCCAATCAAAAGTTTTAATGTATTTTCCACACCGTCTCTATGGCTTCTCTCATAACCATGAGAAGCATATACGCCAGAACCAATCAATCCATGTTTAACATCGAATCCAGCTCCAAGTGTAGCTTCAACATCAGATCCGTAATGTGGATATACATCAACGGCAAAATCAGCCTCCATCTTCTTAGCAGCTTCCATTAATCCCTTCACTACAGAATATGTATAAGGGCCGCCTGAATCCTTGGCACAAATTGAAACCTGTCTCTCTGTGCAAGACAAGCCCTCACCAACGCAACCCATATCAACAGAAATTGCTTCTGTAACTCCAGCAGGAACTGAAGCACAGCCTCCATGACCCACTTCTTCAAAGACTGTAACATGAGCATACAGCGCTCTTGATGGAGTGATATTATTGTCCTTGATATACTTGGCAAATCCAAGCAAAATACCCACTGACAATTTATCATCTAAGAAACGGCTCTTGATATATCCACTCTTAGTAATTCGAGTGTTAGGCTCAAAGCAGACAATATCTCCCACACCAATGCCAAGCTTCTCTACATCTTCCTTGGATTTCACATCTTCATCTAAAACCACTTCGCATGTATCAAAAGAACGCTTCACATCATCATACTCACCATTTACATGAATAGATGCATTTTCCAGCTGGAATGTACCCTCATATTCGCCGTTAAACTTTGTAACGACGCGGACATTTTCTGTCTCTGCATTGTTGGCATTCATTCCTCCCAATGGTGTAATGCTTAATCGTCCTGTGGATTTAATAGAAGAAACCATTCCTCCCAAAGTATCTGTATGAGCCTCAAGGAATAGTCCATTGTCAACATCTGTTCCTGTTAGATTTACCAGCACTCCACCTTTTTTAGTAAGGTTTGCTTCATATCCTAAATCTTCAAACTCCTTTTTTACCCAGGCTGCTGCCTTGTCAGTATAACTGGTTGGGGAATCTATATTAAGTAATTCCACTGTTTTATTTAAAATAAAATCTGTATATTCCGCATATTTGTTGCTTCCCATTTATTTTTCCTCTTTCATCTTAAGTCTATATAAAGACATTATACTCCTCATATACCTTTGATTAGTTTTAACATCATACAATGAACCGATATTTTCCCTTTCCTGCTCCGATTATTTTCTCTGTTAATCCCAGAGAATACATCTTTCCAAGCAGTGTAGAAGCAGGTCTTTCAGTTATTCCAAGTACCTCTATCACATCACTTCTTCCGAATATCTTTTCCATTCCAAAAGCTTCATACAGCTTTGTAATATTGCTCTTCATCTTAGATGAGATTTCTTTGGTATCCAACAGATTCAAAATGCTGTTTTGTTCTTGAATGTGTTGTCCAATGTGCTGTTCAATGTGCTGTTTTGGCGTTGAATGTGCTGTTTCTTCACATCTTATATGCATGTACCTGTTTTTAAGCTCGTTATGCTCTCCCATAAGGAGATTTCTAAGAAATGTCTCCAAAAAAGACATATCCTCATATACGCCATTTTTTACATCCCTGTAATTTGCCCTTACAAGTGAATTTCTGAAATACCAGGCATTCTTAGCAAATACATCATTGGTCA
>JAGBNK010000005.1 GCA_017634455.1 Lachnospiraceae bacterium | reverse complement strand
ATTTAAATGATGCATAAAGCTAAGATGAAGAATAAGATATTTTGAGATTGAAAAGAACTGCATGTCTTTTGACCTGAGCATCATATCACAGCCTGAAAGATTTGCATATCGTCTAAATTCAGACTATATGGCGCTTTTCTGTATGTTATTTGGTTCCCCTTATGAAAGAATCTTTTTATGACGAAAATATAGATATACTCTTGTATGGCTTGCTGATAATGGACGCATTTGGTGGAATATATGGAGCATAATGCCATCAAATCCGGATAAATCCTTGTTGTATTTAAAAGAAATAAGCCATAAAATATTTATAAACAGAGAAAATATTTTTCGAAACATCTGGGGAGAAAGATATCTCAAAGATTCAAGAAGCTGAAGATCAAAGTATCGTGTTAGGCGCATGGCGGGAGGCAGTGGACATAGCAGGAGTCAGGGCGACTGAATGAAGTCATCAGCGAAGCTATGGGAAAAATGAAGAGATATCAGAGAGTACATTGACAATTACATATCTTATATCAGGAATGTCTCATGCTTTCCATGCATGTAACCAAGACTGTAAAAAATCACAAACAATGTAAGCACTGTGATAAGGTCATTTATGATCAGCATACACAAGATCCGCCATTTGAAAGATTTCTCGACAGAGCTTTTCTATGATGAACAGAGGTCACATCTACGTTCCACTTCGGTCGGCGCTAAGCATGTGTCACCGGCACATAGCACCCTCTGGAAGAGGGTTAACCGCCAACCGAATATACTGGTAGCACCTTGATTATCACAGCAAACGATTGTTCTTTGAAAAAATATGAAATATGATTTCTTAGTAGTCAAAACACATATAATGTAAAAGCTAAAGCTCCTGATATAAGGTATGTGATTGCCTTGTGTCAGGAGTTTTTTGCATGGGGCTTTGTAAGGAATTCTTAAGGGTGACAGGCACCTAGATTTTTAGGATAAACGGATATGTATGAATTTATAAATGAAAGACTTTTTAATAATGATAAGCCAATAGCGGTTGTTGGTCTTGGATATGTTGGAATGCCGATTGCTTTAGAGTTTGCATCCAAAGGAATTAGTGTGATTGGCTTTGATACAAATATAAACAAGTTGGAACTATACAAAAAAGGGATTGATCCAACGAATGAAGTAGGTGACTTGGCAATTAAGAATACGAGTGTTCTGTTTACATCTGATGAAAAGACATTGTCTAATGCGATTTTTATTATTGTTGCGGTTCCAACACCTGTGAACAATGATCACACACCGGATTTGTCTCCCGTTGAAAGTGCATCAGTAATAATTGGGAGAAATCTATCGAGAGAGACAATAGTGGTATATGAATCGACAGTCTATCCTGGTGTTACTGAAGATGTTTGTATTCCAATTTTAGAACGAGAATCCGGGCTAAAATGTGGTGTTGATTTTAAGGTTGGATATAGCCCAGAAAGAATTAATCCGGGCGACAAAAAGCATACATTAAAAAATATCAAAAAAATTGTTTCGGGAATGGATACGGAGAGTTGTGAATTTATAAAAAGAGTGTACGACATAATAATAGAAGCTGGCACTTATCCTGTAAGCTCTATAAAGACTGCTGAAGCGATAAAGGTTGTTGAAAACAGCCAGAGAGATATAAACATTGCATTTATGAATGAGTTAGCCATGGTATTCGACCGTATGGGAATTGATACCAATGAGGTGGTTGACGGGATGAATACCAAGTGGAATGCTCTTGGTTTTCGACCTGGTCTTGTGGGTGGCCATTGTATTGGTGTTGATCCCTACTACTTTACCTATGAGGCTGAAAAACTAGGGTACCACAGTCAAATAATATTGAATGGTAGAATTGTAAATGATTCAATGGGTGTATATGTTGCTGATATTGCAATCAAAAAGATGATAGAGGCCAAACAAGCACCCAAAAACAGTAGAGTGTTAATAATGGGTCTGACTTTTAAAGAGGATTGTCCTGATGTTAGAAACAGCAAGGTGGTTGATATAGTAAGGAGGCTTGAGGAATACGGAATAGAACCGATGGTGACAGATCCATGGGCTTCATCGGATGACGCAATGCGTGAATATGGCATAAGACTTTATAAATTAGAGGAAATTAATGGGGTTGATTGCATTATTATTGCAGTGGCACATCGACAGTATCGTGAAATTAATATCACTGATTTGAAGAAAATGTATAGAATTGTAAATGATGATGAGAAAGTATTACTTGATGTAAAAAGCATATATGAAATTGATGCGCTAAACGAGGCTGGAATCAGTTATTGGAGGCTATGATTATGAGATATGCATTAATAGGTTGTGGTCGTATTTCACCTAATCACATTGCGGCGGCAATAAATAACAAATTAGATATGGTTGCTATATGTGATATAGATGAGTCTTGTATGGAAGACAAGGCTTTGAAATTCAAATTGCCGGATTCTGTAAAGAAATACACGGATTATAAGGAGATGATTGTTGAGGAGAAGCCAGAACTTGTTGCGATATGCACAGAAAGTGGAAAACACGCTCAAATTGCTATTGATTGTATAGAACGGGGATGTCATTGCATTATTGAAAAACCAATAGCTTTATCAATCAAAGATGCTGATGCTATTATAAATGCTTCAATCAAGCATCATGTGAAAGTTAGTGCATGTCATCAAAACCGTTTTAATAAATCCGTTCAAATTATACGTGAAGCAATAGATATGAACAGGTTTGGAAAGTTGTTTTATGGTACGGCTCACATCAGATGGTGCAGGGATCATGAGTATTATGATAGAGCATCTTGGAGAGGGACGTGGGAGCAAGATGGTGGTGCGCTTATGAATCAGTGTATCCATAATATTGACCTTTTACGTTGGATGATGGGTGGAGAAATTATTGAAGTAGTAGGTATGACCGATAGACTTAATCATAATTATATTGAGGCAGAGGATTTGGGAATTGCACTTATAAGATTCAAAAACGGGAGTTATGGGATAGTTGAGGGTACAACGGACATATATCCTAAAAACCTTGAAGAAACGCTTTATATATTTGGAGAAAAAGGTACAGTAAAAGCAGGTGGACAGTCAGTAAACATTATAGAAGAATGGAGATTTGCAGACTTATTGGATGATCCTGAAGAGGTAAAACGAAAATTTCACGAGAATCCACCTAATGTTTATGGATATGGTCACACACCTCTTTATAAAGATATGATTCATTCTATAGAGCAGGACAGGCAACCATATGTAACTGCAATGGAAGGAAAGAAAGCATTGGAGCTGGTTTTGGCAATTTATAAATCAGCAGCAGAAGGAAAAGCGGTGAAGTTGCCATTAACAGATTGTGAAACATTGGATTTTACAGGGAGATTCGATAAGTAATATGGTATTTCGTGATCTAAAGAGACAGTATGAACTTAACAAAGAGAATATAGATAATGCAATACAAGCAGTTATTTCTTCAGCTCATTTTATACAGGGAGAAGAGGTACAATTACTGGAAAAAGAATTATCGGAATATGTAGGTGTAAAGCATTGCATTACCTGCGCAAATGGCACTGATGCGTTACAGTTGGCATTGATGGCTTGGAATATTGGGAAAAATGATGCTGTTTTTATTCCAGATTTTACTTTTTTTTCATCTGGTGAAATTGTACCTAATGTTGGAGCATTCCCAGTGTTTGTTGATGTAATGAAAGATACATTTAATATAGATGTTGATTCCTTAGAATATCAAATAAGGAGGGTTATCGCAGATGGTAGATTTTATCCAAGGGTTGTAATTGCGGTAGATTTATTTGGCCTTCCAGCAGATTATTCTGAAATAAGGAAGATTTGTGAGGATTATGGGCTGCTATTACTTGAGGATGGTGCTCAAGGTTTTGGTGGAAAGTATATGGGTAAGAATGCTTGCTCGTTTGGAGACATTGCTACAACAAGTTTTTTTCCAGCAAAACCATTAGGATGTTATGGCGACGGTGGTGCTGT
>JAGBNK010000031.1 GCA_017634455.1 Lachnospiraceae bacterium | reverse complement strand
CTCCTAAATCTTATACATATTACTGACTCCTACCATGATGCGTCATCTGGCAGAATCTCAAGTGAAGGGTCAAGTGGCTCTTCCTTGAATACAGTTCTCATGTATCTATTTACCTGATCTCTAACTCCCTGACGAGAAATAATACGTGGGTCGAACAAATCATGACCTACCCATACCAGGTGAATTCCTTTTTCTCTAGCCTTCTCTTCAAACATACCATGCATTCCGTCCAAGGCCTTACATGCCATATGCTCCCAGAGAATAACCATATCTGCATTGAACTCCTCGCAGAACTCCCACAATTCATCAAGCAATACCTTGTAACCACCATGAGTACGATTTCTCATAATCATGTTTTCAGTAAGCATTGCCATATCGTAGTATGCCTGCTCGCGGTTCTCTGGTGTATCTGTCTCAGCGATCATCTGAGTATTTACCATTGAAAGCATATCTGTAAGTGGTACAATTCCCCAACAGTTGAGGATCCACAACAGGAAGTCCATATAGTAGTGAGACTGTACGCCCCATACAATTGCACGATGGCGATATTCCTTAGCCATCATCATCTTCTCTTTGTATGCCTTGTTGGCAAGAGCTGATAACTTTCTATCAACCTCTACGAACTCAGGAACCTTACCACAGATAGCCATGTAGTTAGTCTCTGTATACAGAGCCAGGTTAGAACCCATAATCTGAGGATAATCAGTCTTGTTCATATCAAGCCATTCATTACGATGTCTTGTTGACTCATTTACTCTAGCTGCACATTCGAAATAATATTTCCAATCCCATTTCTCACCAGTCTGTTCCTCGATGAATTTAATGGCATTCTTGATTTCTGTAGCAGCATAATCCTGCACGTCCTCTTCCTTATGTCTCATTGGTGTAGCCAACTGGAAGATTGGAATGTCGTCCTCCAACTCAAGCCTCTTGGCAATAACACCATTTCCCAGAAGGGAACCATCACAGGTTGTATTACACTGAATAGCACAAGCTCCAAGGATTGGTGCATCATCATCAATTGATACTCCGGCCTCAGCCTCTGGCATAGGACATACATCTCCAGGGAGACCATATTCCTGCGCCACATCAATATAATGCTCTGCGGCTCTCTGATTCAGAAGAACTGATACGTAAGTTGATGGAGTCTCACGAGACAATCCCTTCAATGTAGGGAAGCCCATCATAACAGCTGTCATCTCGTTCTCATCAACAAGTACAACCTTCTTGGAGAATTCCTTATCATTTCCAATTCTTCTATCTCCTCTGAACAGATTATCCAGAAGTTTTGCCACATCATATACAACCAAATCCTGCTCCAAGTGACACATTCTAAGATATGGTCCTCGAAGTCCCTGTGTATGTCTGTCTACCATCATTGGAACAGCCAGGTAGTTAGCCATCCAACGATATCTAAACATTGCCTTGACATTTCTAGGCTTCATAACGAATTTTGCAAGCTGGCCCATGATATATAACCATCTTGTATAATCATAAAATGTATCTCTTACGCCACGCCACTCACGTCTCTTTCTGACGCGTTTACCCTCAGCATAAAATCTACCCAAAGCTTCTCCGCCAATTTCTTTAGCCATTGTTAGCACCTCCTTGTATCTTCTTGATTTCGATACTCTCAACAAACGCCTGTACTCTAGTACGCATCTGTCCTGAGGTACCAATAGAATATGGTCTATCTACCTGAAGTACTGGATATCCATAGTCGTCACGAAGTACTACAGTACCAACCATTCTCTCGTAAGCCCATGGATCGCAGAACTTAACCTGCTCATAAATGATTCCATCAGCTTTGTATTCTTTTGCAAGTTGTGCTACATACTCTCTTCTGCCTACAACCTTTGGAGTATCCCAATATCTAGGGCAAGCTCCTCTCTGCTGGTAAGCACGACATACCTGAGTGAGAGCGTCTTCTTCATCATTTAACACAATCTCATCACGACCTGGGAATGATCCGTAGCAGAATCTGTCAGCACATACATATGCACCTGAATCCTCCACCAACTTGATTACATCCACATCATCAACTTCTGATCCTACAAATACAACTCTTGCTCTGTATTTGTTCTTCTCATCAGGCTCTCTTGTCTGTAATTCCTCAAGAGTCTCACGAAGCTTGTCGATAATGAGATACTTTGGTGCACAATATGTTGCCATTGTGAGAATATGATATTCATATCCTGTGATTCTAGGATTGTCTTCCTTTCTGAAATCACCAATTGCTCTAATGAGACGGCATACTTCGTTGTGCTCCTCAACTGCCTTTCTAATAGCAGCGTCGCTAACATCAATTCCATAGTGTTCCTTCAGAGGATTGAGAATATGATTCTGACACTGTAATACATACAGGTCTAATCCGTTCTGATCACCCTTCTGTGGAATCTCCATGTACTCGTGGAAGAAATGTTCCTTGCCTGCACCCATAGTCTTCAGCAATTCCATGTTCTCCACACAGCGGTTCATCATTGTACATCCATCAGGAGCAATTATACAATCCAAGAAATTGTAACCACCCTCGATTGCTCTCTCCAACAAAGCTCTACTGTACTCGCATAAGAAACTTGTAAGATAGTATGTAGCCATCTCCATTGAACCAGTTCTTGGTGCACGAAGTCTTGTTGAAAATGTGCCAGGAAGATTAAGCAATGGTTCAGGAACATTTTCACAAACAGTTCCTACACATACCTTTCCATCATCCTGAGCTTGACGAATCAATTCATTGTTAGCATCTTCTAAAAGCTTTTCAAAATAATATAAATACTTTAAATCTTTCATTCGTCCCTCCTTATTAGTTTAGTATCCCCATATTTACAAGAGCTTCACGCATACCCTTTACAATAGTTGCGTCATTGCTCAAATAAAATACATTTTCACCTTTGAGATCAAACTCAGCCAAGGACGAATCTGACATAATATATGACAATACCGGAATATCTCCGCAATCCATATATTCCTTCACTGATAAATCAGGCAGGCGGTTAGCCACAACACCAACCTTGTCATACATTACCAGATCATCTGCTACCTTTTTGATAGTCTGTACAACCTGTGTTCCCTTCTTGCTAGAGTCTGTAACCAACAGAAGATGTGTAATCTTTTCCATTACTCGTCTGTTAATCTGCTCTACGCCAGCTTCTCCATCGATTACAATGTAATCGTAATTGCCAGCCAAAATAGAGATAACCTCCTTGAGATAGCTATTGATTTTGCAATAGCATCCAGCTGCTTCAGGTCTTCCAACAGCAATAAAAGAGAAGCCGTCCTGCTCCACAAGGGCATCAAAGATTTTGTATCTGGCTTCTCCTAATAATTCTATCGCGCTTTTTGTATCTCCATCCTCAGCAGTAGCCACAACCTCTTTTCTAATATCATCAATGGTTGTCTCAACATTTACACCTAAAGCTGTAGAAAGTCCTACAGCAGGGTCAGCGTCAATTGCAAGAACCTTCTTGTCCGGGAAATTCTCCACCAGCAATTTCACAATTACTGCAGCCAAAGAGGTTTTTCCAACTCCGCCCTTTCCCGCCAAAGCAAGAATTTTCGCATCGTTAGTTTCTTTATTCATTTTAAAGTCCCCTCACTATTAGTCTATACGCCAACATGGACAAATTTGCACATTTGCGTACCAATTATGGTAACATTTTACCATAAATTGTGGCTAAAATGGGCTTTTGTGGTGTTAAAAAACCCCATTTGTGAAAAAAAATGTCGTTTTGCACAAAAGGGGTTTTTATAATTTGTAAGGTATACACTAATTTGTACATATGTGTACTAAAATTTTTCAGTTTCCTGATGGCTTATGCCACATGTGTCCTTTATTTGTAAGGCTTATGTCATCGTTTTCTCTTGGATTTTAACTCCTTGATAAAGTCCTCCAGTTTCTTCGGCTCAACCTTTTTATATTTGAAATGATGAACACGCTTCAGAGCAGACTGATACATTTTACTCTTTGATGTCTTCATTGAGGCAGCACTATCAACCAGAGCATCCTTTTTGCCAGTCACATAAGCAGTAGCACTCTCCTTTTTCTCTGTCACATAAGCTGTGGCATTTTCCTTTTTCTCTGTCACATACGCTGTGGCACTCTCCTTCTTCTCTGTAACATAGGCAGTAGCACTTTCCGCTTTTTCCGTCACGAAGCTGCCAGCATTTTCCATCTTCTCAGCAATGCCATCCACCAAGGCATCCATCTTCTTGTTCACATTGTCCTCAAATCCAGCCACATATTTCTCAAAATCAGTAAGGGCGCTCACTGTCAAAGTAAGATCCGCAGCGAGAAGAGCCATAAATATGAGAGACATAATCTCCATGGCAAGAGGAGGAATATTGCTTCCCAATCCCACAGAGTGAGGGATGATGAAATACACAACCAACAGTCCGCCAAAGCCAAATCCAAGGGACGCCGGCAAGCAGACTCTGCCATGAATATTGAGAGGAATGTTGCTGTAGTCCCACCATACTGCATGAAACTTCTGCTCAAGAACATATGATGTAACATATTCCAGCACTATACTTCCGAAAAATGCAATGATAAAAATCTGCCACCAGGTGAATTCAAATCCGCCCTCTGTGAAATGATGAACCACATCCAAGATAATCATCATGGTATCCGCACCTACGCCATAGATAGGGCAAATCGGTCCAAAGAGAAATCCTCGGTTTTCCCATTTTCCGCCCTTGATGGTGCAGAAAACTGTCTCATAAATCCATCCCAAAAAACTATAGAAAATAAAATATACGAAATACTTACTTATAATCATGTCTTACTTCTCCGTCATAATACATTTAACCAAATCTTCAGTATCTTGCAGTTCAATGCAAACTGAAAACATCAACCACTATTTTAAATCAAAAGAGTGTGAAACATCACTCACTTTTACGGCAGAAAACCGTCTCATAAAATGATACATATTTATCTACCATGCATAGAATCCAGCCTTCTTTTGACTTGGGAACTCTGGTGAGATTCAGCGGCCACATGTGACTATATATGGCTTTCTGAACTTCATCCTCCACATCGAAATGTCTAACAGCATTTCTTCTGGCGCGCTCCGCATGAATATAACCATGCCAGTTATGCTTCCCCCGATCCGCATCATGCCAATCATATAGATAGAAATCATGAAGCATTGCCGCTGTCAGAAGCACAGTCTCATCTGCTCCAATTCTATATTTCCTATTGCAATGCAGACAGCCCTTGGCCACTTCAAAACAGTGATCATATGTAGATATTGTGCCATGCTGTATGAATTTCTTCATATCATTTACCTTCTTGGTATCCAGAAGAGGCTGCAATATCTCATCAAAGGCCTGTTGCTCTTCAGGCGTTAATTTGAAAATCATTTAACATATCCCACCTATCTCTTGTGAACCTTGCTTGGAGCAATTCGAGATATAGCATCTACCATTTCCTCGTCCGCCTCAAACAGAATCTTGCTTTCCCTGCCTGTAAGGGAATTGTATGCAATCATTGTATAATATGGCACTCCTTCTCTGTGACTTGTGAAATCGTAAGTTGGCATTCTCTTGCCCACATATGGTTTCACTGGTTCCGACATAGATGGTGCCAATACAGTTAAATCGTGACCGATTTCTACATTTACCAAAATCTTACGACGACTGCCGTTAGAGATTCTGGTAAAATCAATTTCTGTTCCAGTCATTGTATAATCAAAAGCCTGATGTGTGCTTAAATATACAAACATTGTCATAAATATAAATAACACAAAGGCTCCTAAAGCCTGTATGTTAAATGTTGTAAAATATACAACTCCGAATACTACAGTTACTGCAAAAGATATATTTCTCATAATCTTGTCAGACTTTCTCATCTGACGCTCTACCCCTGTCTCATAGAAATAATCCATCATTTAGTGTTACCTCCAAATACATTTTCTCAACTCACTTTTTTCATTCTATTATTTACCGAATCTTTTTTCAATGGTTTAACTACTCATTTTCAACTGCTTCACCTATTCTTTTTCATCAGTTTGCCTACTCAATTTGCCCATCTATTTCATCAGTTTATCTACTCATTTATACAATGATTTACACATTTTTTAGTTCATCCCCGGCTTTTCCCAGGTACTATTACAACAAAACAGGCCACGGTTCCCCGCAGCCTGTCCCTCATTGTTTAATGATAAAAGAATACTAGGTTAATAATTTATAATTGTATAAATGGGAACTGTATAAGCTCCTCTGACGCATTAAATTCCTCTAAATGAGAATTTAATCTGCATCTCTTTGGAATTATCCAGCATATATTCTGGATGAGTTAATGCACCCCAGGTATCATCTCCTGCGATTCCCATCTGCTTACCAACACGCACATATGTGAAATGTGGACGCGGTAACTCAGTAGGATGTGTAGCATTATCCAACTCATGCACTGAATATGGCAATGCGGAAAATCCTAAGTTATTACATGTGAATCTCAAGCCGCGTCCCTTGCTGTTAGTCACAGTTGCAAAACGCACATCCTCCTTGAATCCACATTCCTGCGGCACCAGATATCTGGCCACATTATCTGCCACCTTGTTAGAATACAATCCAACCTTGGCATGCTTTCTATCAGCATATGTTTCATCCGGGCCAAGTCCGTACCATGTCAATCTGTCAAAGTCAGCATCCATGGCCATAACCATACTGAGTTCTGGCAGCTCGCCAACCTTGTCTGATGGTGGAAGTGTCAATGTAACTTCAATCTCACCATCACCATATACATCATATGATAATGTGCAATCCACCTGTGGCTTGGTAGCCAAATGATATACATAGGTTACATTTACATGATCCTCAAACTTCTTGATTACATAATCGTCAGCTCTTCTACCATGCTGAGATTTAATTGAAGGATACATGCTTGCAACCTTCCACTGACCTGCTCTAAATGGCAACTGGTTTGCAATATCATTTTCTGTCATTGCACGCCAGAAGTTTGACTTAGGAATACCAGCAAGCATCTGCTCACCGCCATATTTATAAGATACCAGACCAGCATGTATTCTAGAGAAGATAACCTCGAATTCATCACTGCGAATTCCAATATTGTGCCAGCCTTCTACAACTGTCAGCTCTTTCTTCTCTCTCTGTGGTACTTCATATGTGCCAACTGTTGCCTGAGCATATGCAACCTCATGACCACGCTGTGCCCACTTGGTATCCTCTGGCAATCTAAATGACACAGTTACCACATATTCACCCTTATTTTGCTCCACCTCAAAAGGCATATCATATACATCAGATGACAGAGGTTCTGTATGGGTATCAATACGAGCCTCCTTGATTACGCGACCTTCCTTTTCAAGAGTTACTACGCAATCATATTCCTGTGTATTCACGAAGAGATTTCTGTTTACAACCTTTATCTTGCCTCCGGCAATCTCTCCTACAATATTTTGGTAATTGTATTTCACTTCCTGCATCTTTGGTGAGGACTCTCTCGAATCTCCGCCATATGCAATGCCATTTCCACTGAAACTGTAATCACAAGGTCTGTCGCCAAAGTCACCACCGTAGCCCTGATACTCATGGCCATATCTGTCCTTGAGATTCAATGACTGATCAATATAATCCCAGATGAATCCACCCTGATACAAAGGCTCTTCATAAGCCAACTCAGTATATTTGTGCATAGCTCCATTGGAGTTGCCCATAGAATGTGTATATTCACACTCAATAAACGGTTTATCCCGATTATCCTTGAGGAACACCTTGATATCAGCTGCGCTTGAATACATAGTTGATACCATGTCAGTACTGTCTATGTAATCCACCGGATTAAATAGATCGTGATAAATATTTTCATAATGAACCAATCTGGTGTCATCTACTTTTCTGAAATACTCAGACATCTCATAGATATCCTTGCCACCATAAGATTCATTTCCACAAGACCAAATCAAAATACATGGATGGTTCTTGTCTCTCTCGAACATGCTCTTGGCTCTGTCCAAGATCAGCTCCTTGAATTCTTTACGATTACCAGGAAGCATGAAATCCATATCCTCGAAACCACATAGAATTGCATCCCATGTTCCATGAGTCTCCAAGTTGGTCTCATCAACTACATAGATTCCAAGTTCATCACACATTCTATAGAAAGAAGTCTTGTTAGGATAGTGACTAGTTCTAACAGCGTTGATGTTGTTTCGCTTCATATTTACCAAATCAGTCCATATATCCTCATCAGGCAACACTCTACCGGTTGATGAACAGAACTCATGTCTGTTGGTTCCTTTGAATACGATTCTCTGACCATTGAGATGCATCATATTGTCAATCATCTCAAATCTTCTGAATCCAACCTTCTCCTGTACAATTTCTGAAACCTGTCCATCTTCATCCACAAGCTTCAATTTAAGTACATACAGATTAGGCTTTTCTGCACTCCATGTCTTCACTCCCTTTACAGGAATTGCCACATGTGTGTGCTCATTTAAATCTACATTTCCACTGAGAACCTCCTCACCTTCATAAGTAAGTTCCATCTCAGCTTTGCCCTTACCTTGCAAGCACATATCAAGTACCAAAGTACCGTCTCTGTACTGGTCATCAAGTAAGCCTTGTATTCTAACATCCCTCAGGTGAAGCTTAGGTGTTGTATAGAGATATACATCTCTAAAGATTCCTGAAAATCGGAAGAAGTCCTGATCCTCACACCAGCTGCCGGCAGTCCATTTGAATACCATTACTGCCAACTTATTCTCACCCTTTATCACATAATCTGTCAGATCAAATTCTGATGGGGTAAATGTGTCTTCACTATAACCAATATACTGTCCATTTAACCAGAGAGCCATACCACTCTCCACACCCTGGAAGCTGATATATACAGGTCCTTCAGTCATAGACTCTGGAACTGTAAAATATTTCACATAGCTTGCAACAGGATTGAAGTACGTAGGAATCTCTCCTGGTCTAGGATTATCCTGTCCCTCCCATGGATATTGAGTATTAGCATACTGAGGTACGCCGTAACCCTCCATCTGTATATGGGCAGGGACACGAATCTCATCCCATGAATGGCAATCATAATCTATTTCATAGAAGTTCTTGATGGCGCTGTCGTAGTTCTTAGCATAAGAGAACTTCCATACACCATTTAAGAAATATTTGAAATCGGATATACCATCGAATACCGCATCTTCATTTGAGAAAAATTCGTGATCAGAATGTGCCTCCATTCGATTTTCCTGAAAGATTTCAGGATCACTCACAATTGAGTATTGAAAATTTCTCATGTCATAACTCTCCTTAAATTATTTAACTGCTCCTGTAATACCTTCTGCGAACTGCTTCTGAAGCAGGAAGAAGATAATCATTGTAGGGATAGAGCAGAACAAAACTCCCATCATAAGTTTACCGTAGTCAATTGAGTAACCACCGGCAATAACTGCTATAAGCATAGGCATTGTCTGAGCTTCTGCCTTTGGCATAACAACCTTTGGCCATAAGTATGCATTCCATGCATTCATAAAGCAGATAACTGCAGCTGCTGCATATGTTGACTTCATAACCGGCATATACATACGGAAGAAAATCTGGAACTCGTTCAATCCATCAATTCGAGCTGCTTCCATAATGTCAACCGGGAAGTTTCTAGAATTCTGTCTAAACATCATAATCATAAATGGTGTTGAGATTGCTGGTAAAATGAATGCTACTACAGTATTAAGCATCTTCATCTTGGCAATCATAACGAACAGAGGAATCATTGTTGCAACCTGAGGAACCATCATTGCAAGAAGTAATACTCCAAACAATCTATCCTTGTGTGCATCGTGATATAACTCAAATCCGTATCCAGCCAATGAGCAGATAAATAAGCAAAGTACAGTCTGTGCAATTGCATATTTGAATGAGTTGCCCATAGCTCCCCACAGATTGTAATCATGTGTTAAATTAACAAAATTCTCTATAAAATGTGTTCCGAAAGTAAGTTTACCTTGTGATACCTCATATGATGAATTTGATGAAGCTACAATCATCCAATAAAATGGAAAGACTGAAATAAATGACCATATGATAAGGAAAATATAACTTGGAATCAATCGTCTCTGTATTGCTGATTTATTCTTTTTATTAGTCACGCTTATCACCTACTTTCAAATTGATAAATGCCAATATTGCTACCATGATAAATACAAGGAAGGCCATTGCTGATGAATAACCGAAGTTACCAACACCCTGTCCAAAGGAGTTATCATAAATGTAATGTGACATTGTCATTGTAGAATTTGCAGGACCACCACTTGTCAAGTTCATTGACTCATCGAACAACTGCAATGTGCCATTAATTGACATAATGAATGTCATAATGATTGTTGGTCGAAGAAGAGGAACTGTAATGTGCCAGAATGTCTTCCAACCAGTGGCTCCATCAATCTTAGCAGCTTCATATACTGAATACTCAATATTCTGTAAACCTGCAAGATAGAATACCATGTTGTATCCTGTCCATCTCCAGATCAAAGCAAGTATAATAACCATTCTAGCCGTATTGGTTTCGCCAATGAAATTGATATTCTGAGAAATCAATCCAAGCTTCATAAGAAGCATATTGATGAGTCCTTCTTTTGCAAATAAAGATTTGAAAATCAAAGAATATGAAACAAGTGATGTAGCACATGGCAGGAATACCATTGTTCTAAACAGACCTCTGCATTTCAAATCCTTATTGTTCAAAAGTTGAGCTAATAAAATAGCCAAAATCAACATTATAGGTACCTGAACAATCAGGTAGAGATATGTATTGCCCAGGGTTGTGATAAATATCTTATCCTGGAACATTCTAATATAGTTTTTAAATATAGGTTCAGACCATACCATTCTAGAACTAGGACCAGTTTTAAATGAATTGATGAAAGCCTGAATCATTGGATAGAAACTCATGACAAAAATCAATATTGTAGCTGGAAGAAGGAATATCCAACCAGCTCTCTGCTGTTTTGCCAAGACACTGTTTTGTTTCTTCACAATTAACCCTCCTTTTATCATCTTAAATCAATGAGATTTTTCTTAAAAAAAGCGGGGAACCGAAAATTATCAATTCCCCGCAAAAATTCCACATAAGTCCAGAAACTTATCTCCAAACTACTGACTAGTTAGAAGATCCAGCGATTGTCTGCTCTAACTGTGACTGTGCATCTTTAAGGGCATCCTGAACTGATGTTCCATTGTGGATATTTGTGATTGCTGTAGCAATCTGTGTACGACATGCATAGTGGAAGTCGCTGCCCTGTACTGCCTTAACATGTGATCCCATCTCAACGATGTCAGCGTAGATAGCCTGACCACCGAAGAATTCATCACCCTGCTGATAGAAATCTGAATTAGCAGCTCCGCTCCATGTAGAAACAACACCACCATTCTTTAAAGCGTCATCATATGTAGCCTGAGCTCCATCTCCACCACCAAATGTGAATGCTAAGAACTTGTTAGCAAGTTCTGTGTTCTTGCAGTTAGCTGTGATAAGAAGTGAAGAACCACCGTTTGTAGCATATCCGTCGCCACCCTTAAGAGTTGGCATTGTTGTGATAGCCCACTTACCGCTGTTAGCTTCTACACCCTTGATTGTAGGAATGATCCAGTTACCATTGATAACACCAGCAACCTTGTCACCCTTGATTAATTCATCTGTGTAACCTGTCCAGTCAGCAGAGAATGTTAATACGTTGTCATCCTGTAATTTCTCAAGAATCTCAAGAACTTCGATTAATGTCTGGTTCTCAGCAAGATCAGGTGTTGTGTTGTCTTTCCACTGTGAAACACCTTCTGCCTGAAGCATCATGTATGGAAGATCATTTCCATCTCCATCCATGCAAAGGAGATACTTACCTGTCTTTGCATATACATCTTTACCGATCTCATCGAACTTCTCCCATGTACATCCCTTCAACTCATCGATTGAATGTCCTGACTCTTCAAGAAGATCTGTTCTGTATGCTGCGATTACTGTTCCGTTATCTACAGGTGCTGCGTAATGTGTTCCGCTTACTGTAGAGAATGCAATCTTGTCTTCTGGGAACTGTGACCAATCAATGTCAGCCTCAAGTGGCTGGAAAGCATCTGGATAATCAGCTACATATCTCTGGATGTATTTATCCTGGAATAAAACGATATCTGTTAATGTGCTGTAATCCATTGCTGAACCTGCTGTTGTAACAGCTGTCTCTACATCCTCTGATGAACCAACCATGTTAAGCTCTAACTCGAAGTCTGGATCAACCTGTGCCTTGTAAGCAGCTGCTGCAGCCTCAAGTGCTGGCTGGTTGAAGCTCTCATCCCAAGCTGAAACTGTAAGCTTGTGCTCGCTGTCTCCTGAGCTAGCAGAATCTCCTCCCTTTGAGCATCCTGTCATCAAGAGTGATGATGTTGCAAGTACGCCGACAAGCAACAATGATAGAAACCTTTTTTTCATAATAGAAAACCCTCCTTCTTGTTTTGGTTCTTGTGCCAAATCGCAACCCCTTGCATTTGTATAATATGCACATAAAACCAATAAATATGTTTCTTTACATGTGCATTATTATAAATCTTCATTCAAAAAATAGTGCGTACTTTTATTCTTAAAATGTGCAAATTCAATCAAAAGAGCCCGCAACCATAGTGATTACGGACTCTCCAACTAATTCAATCATAAATATTGCAAATTCAACTCTTTACGCTTCCCATCCTTTTCTGGCGCTAATATTAAACTGAGTCTGTAAATTCTCCCATTTACTAGACTTTGATTTCCACTGATACGGGCTCATTCCAGTAATTTTCTTGAAATTTCTATTAAATGTAGACGGAGTCTGATAGCCCACTCTAAAGCCTACATCCTCCATAGATATGTCCTCTTTCTTAATAAGAGAGCATGCCTTCTGGATGCGGATCATATTGATATAATCTGCCGGCTTCATATTCATACTTTCCTCAAATATTCTACGGAAATGGCTCTCGCTCAAGCCGCATACTTTCGCCATTTTCTCGATTTTAATATCTTCCTTATAATGCTCATCAACATACTTGATTGCAGCATCAATATGGCGGGTAAGCCTCATATTTTTGTGGGCTTTCTCCCGCTCATCATCAAGTCTTAAAATCTCTATTACCAAAGCCATAAGATAGCCTTTTATGCTCATGTTAGAGTACATAGCATTGTTTCTGCACTCCTCAATAATATTTCTCACAAGCTTAGCCATTGCAGGATGATTTGCTTCTGTCTTGAGGGTACCGCGTTTGTTTACAATGCGAATAACCTCGTCTGCGGACAGGTCATTGGAAACCATCTCATTTCTTATAAACTCATCAATATCTATAAAAAGGAATTCCCACTTACAGATATTTCCAGGTTTTGACTCTGTTGTATGAGGCATATTTGCCGGAATAATGGTAAACATCTTGTCACCATAATGATATTGTCTATCTTCTATATCAAGGGTTCCATCTCCGTGATAACAATAGCCTATTTCCATGTAATTATGGAAGTGCAACATGCCATGATATCCCAGTCCGTACTCCTGCTCCCAGCCTTTACCTATCTTTGGAAGCACATATTCCCCTGCGGGTATATTATAATATCTAAATTCAATCTTCTTCTTTTCTTGTGCCATAATGAACACCCCCATTGAATTCAATTATAAGTAAAAAATGCATTTTTTGTATATTTTTTGTTTATATTCAATCATATTTGTCAAAATCCACTAAAACCAGCCAGTGCCAATTGTGCATTTTGGAGTCGAATATGCATTTTTTTATAATTATTGGTCTTTTGTTCATTTTACACAAGAAAACGCTGTAGATTATTGCTTCTTGATTATTATTTCATATCTATCACTTGGGAATTCTCGGCAAATCTAATTTGAAATGTGCCGCCAGATATCTAATAAGTAACACAAGGATAAATCCAACGGTCTGAGCATTGCTTTCAGTTGTAACCAATGGAAGCAAAGCTGCTGCCACTGCTCCCACCAGAGAAGCCACCGCATATATATGACGCACGAAGATATATGGTTTTTGCATAGCGCATACATCTCGAAGGACACTTCCTCCAACGCCTGTTACAACTCCCAGGAATATTATAAGGAAATAATTGGTATTATTTGGTGCCGACAGATGTCTGCCAGTATAGACTCCATCTACTGTAAATGCTGCAAGGCCCAGAGAATCTGTCACTAGAAGGAGCTTCTGGTAAGTAGCTGCCACCATTTTCTTCTTCTCCGGCGACATTATGTCCTTGTGCATTCTAATCCAGTATACGAAGCAGAAAACCACAACTGCTGTGATTATAGATAATATTATATAGACAGGATCCTGAAACATCATAGGCGGAATTCTACCAATTGTGATATCACGAACCGCTCCACCACCGGTACATGTTATAAGCGCCAGAATTATTACACCAAACAGGTCCATATCATTTTCAATGGCAATCATAGCTCCCGCTACTGCGAAAGCGATTACTCCTATTATATCCATTACATATATAAAATCTGTAGTCATATCCATCCCCTACCATGTATATAATTATCACGATAGATATAATACTCTAATTCATCTACAGATTCCACATAAAAACTTTAAGTTCCTAAAGCATCTTATAACTCCAGAAAATTTCTGATTATTGTTCTACCATCCGGCGTCAGTATAGACTCTGGGTGAAATTGTAAGCCGTATATTTTATGAATTGTATGGCAGACCGCCATCACTTCTCCATCAATAGTTTGGGCAATAACCTGTAAAGTTTCAGGGATAGTATCTGCCCAGACTGCAAGAGAATGGTATCTGGCAACTTTTATAGTATCTGGCAGCCCTGCAAATATAGGATTATCCTGATTAATGACAATCTCATACTGTTTGCCGTGAACCAGTTCCTTGGCACTTCCTACAGTAGCGCCATAAGTTTCACATATAGCCTGATGTCCCAGGCACACTCCAAGCATGGGAATCCGCCCTGCGAAATGCTTGATAGCTTCCTCACATATTCCTGCATCTGAAGGCTTACCCGGCCCTGGTGAAATAATAATATGACTAGGCTGCATCTGTTCTATATCACTTATGGTCACATCATCATTTCTCACAACTCTAATATCCTGCTGTATCTCTCCAATAAGTTGGTACAGATTGTAAGAGAAACTATCATAATTATCAATCAACAAAATCATTCCAAATCTCCTATATTCTCCCAAAACCTACAAGTATCCATAAACTTTTTGCAATACTTTGACAGCAAGCTACACCCAATTGGCACCTATCACATCAATTTGCATAACCTACTTCAAACTGGCATCTGTCACATTAATCCACCGTCAGCTTCCATGATTGCATCAACCACTGCCCGCGCTTTGTTAATGCACTCCACCGCTTCCTTCTCAGGCACTGAGTCCGATACAATTCCAGCGCCAGAGCGGATAAATAACCTGTCTTCTAACTTATAAGCCAGGCGGATAGCAATGCACACATCCAGGTTTCCTGTGAAATCTATATATCCTAAAGCGCCTCCATATATACCGCGTTTGCTCTGTTCCAGCTCCTCTATAATCTGACATGCTCTAAACTTCGGTGCACCAGACAGAGTTCCAGCAGGTAAAATAGCATCAATGGCATCAACAGCATCCCGGCCTTCCGCCAGCTTGCCAACAACAGTTGAACCTATATGCATCACATGAGAGAAGCGCTCTATCTCCATATATTTATCTACTTTCACAGAACCAATCTCTGCAATTTTACCGATATCATTTCTCCCTAAATCCACCAGCATATTGTGTTCAGAAAGCTCCTTGTCATCAGATAACAGGTCCTCCTCCAGCTGTTTATCCAGCTCAGGAGTTTCACCTCTCGGTCTGGTTCCCGCAAGTGGAAATGTACTCACAACACCATCCTGAACCTTTACCAATGTCTCTGGAGATGCACCTGCTATTTCTATATCATCACTGGAAAAGTAAAACATATATGGCGAAGGATTCTGAGCACGAAGAAGTCTATATACATCAAAGAGACTTCCCGTAGCCTGGCAGCTAAGAGGATTTGATAGCACAACCTGGAAAATATCTCCCGCCTTAATATAATCCTTGGCCTTACGCACCATGGCGCAATACTGTTCCTCATTGAATTTTGGAACTATTTCAGATTTCAGGCATAGAGGTTCAAAATGTCTGGCCGGTCCCTCTTCCAATATTTTCATAATACTATTCAATCGAACTCGGGCATCATTATATTTCTGCCTAAGTTCAAAGTCCAGCTCCCCTTCCGGAGAATCTCCATCCTGACACCTGTTGTCTTCTTTATCAGAATCAACTTCCAGTGTATGAAAATCAGAAGAACCATCCTCCTCAAGCATAATTCCTGTTATCAGATATATCTTCTGTTTGAAGTTATCAAATACGATAACATCATTAAACAGCATCAAATCCATATCCTTGAAGTCGTCATCCCCATGGCTTTCAAGCACCAGCTTAGGCTCGCTGTATCTGATATAGTCATATGAGAAATATCCCACCAGGCCACCTGTAAAAGTAGGCATTCCTTCCAGTTTCGGGCTGAGATATCGTTTCACAATATCCCGAATCACATCCCCCGGATGAATTACATTCATTTCCTGAAGCAAGGTCTTGCCACTGGCATCATTTCTCTTAATGGCTGCACTGCCATTTTGACAGGTCACTTCCAACATAGGCTCAAACCCTAGAAATGAATATCTGCCCCAGGTCTCATTTTGACCTGCACTTTCTAAAATATAACATTGCTTGGATGCCTGTCTCAACCGGCGCACCGCCTCTATTGTTGTAATGTTGTCTGAAAGCATCTCTATAGCTACAGGTACACGCTTATATTTCCCAGTTTCCGCCAATTTAATAACTTCTTCTACTCTTGGATACATACCATCTCTCCTATAAGAAAAATCAATAAGCTTCCTTCATGGATTTCACATATCGCCCCACTTCCGCCGGAGCATTCTTGCCGTACTTGGCAATCATGCGAACAATGGCCGAGCCCACAATAGCTCCATCAGATATTCCCGCCATCTGTGCAGCCTGTGCCGGTGTAGATATTCCAAATCCAACTGCACAAGGCACATCTGTATTGAGCCTCACTCTGTCAACAAGACTTGCAATATCTCCATTAATCTGGCTTCTCTCACCTGTGACTCCCAGACTTGACACCACATATATGAAACCTCTGGCTTCCCTGGCAATCATATCAATTCTGTCCTCAGAAGTTGGTGCAATCATTGATATAAAATCAACCTGATATTTCTGGCATACATCATCAAATTCGCGTTTTTCCTCAAAAGGAACATCCGGCAGGATAATCCCATCAATTCCAATTTCAGCACATCGTGATACAAATCTCTCTATTCCATATGAGAAAACCACATTAGCATAAGTCATAAAGACAAGTGCCACATCAACATCATTTCTCAACTCTGCCACCATATCCATCACATCATCCGTTGTAATATTATTTGACAGAGCTCTAATATTGGCTTCCTGAATCACCGGTCCCTCTGCTGTCGGATCAGAAAATGGTATTCCAAGTTCAATAATATCTGCACCATTTGCCGCCATCTCTCTCACTATAGCTTTGGTAGTGTCCAAATCCGGATCTCCACATGTTACAAAAGGAATAAAGACCTTCTTACTTCTGTTAAATGCTTCTGATATTCTACGCATATATGTCTTCTCCTCTATATCTTGCAATGGCAGCGCAATCCTTGTCACCTCTGCCTGATACTGTAACTACTATAATCTGTTCCGAATCCATCTGAGGTGCCAGCTTCATGGCATATGCTATAGCATGGCTACTCTCAATAGCTGGTATGATGCCTTCTGTTCGTGATAAATATTCAAATGCCTTTACCGCCTCATCATCTGTGACAGGCACATACTCAGCTCTTCCTATATCATGTAAATATGCATGTTCAGGCCCAACTCCCGGATAATCAAGTCCTGCAGAAATGGAATAAACCGGAGCAATCTGACCATACTCATTCTGACAGAAATAAGATTTCATACCGTGAAAAATCCCCACAGTTCCAGTATTTACCGTAGCCGCAGTCTCATATGTATCAATGCCTCGGCCTGCAGCCTCGCAACCTATAAGTCGGACACCTTCATCTTCTATAAAATTGTAAAATGTTCCAATGGCATTGGATCCACCTCCCACGCATGCTATTACAGCATCTGGAAGTCTACCTTCCTTCTCCATAATCTGCTCCTTGATTTCCTTGGAAATCACTGCCTGGAAATCTCTAACTATTGTAGGAAAAGGATGTGGCCCCATAACAGATCCCAGACAATAATGAGTATCATCAATTCGATTAGTCCATTCCCTCATGGCTTCTGATACCGCATCTTTTAAAGTGGCTGTTCCACTTGTAACCGGAATTACCTCCGCTCCAAGGAGACGCATTCTATACACATTTAACGCCTGGCGTTTAGTATCTTCCTCTCCCATGAAGACTACACATTCCATGCCCATAAGAGCCGCAGCAGTTGCAGTTGCCACACCATGCTGACCAGCACCAGTCTCAGCTATAAGTCTGGTCTTGCCCATTTTCTTGGCAAGCAGCGCCTGGCCTAATACATTATTTATCTTGTGAGCTCCTGTATGATTTAAATCCTCTCTCTTGAGATAAATCTTGGCACCACCTAAATCCTCGGACATCTTTTTCGCATAATATAATCTGCTTGGTCGATTAGCATATTCATTAAGAAGTTCTGTCAATTCAGCATTAAACTGAGGATCATTCTTATAATGATTATATGCATTCTCCAGTTCCTTCACTGCGTTCATCAAAGTCTCTGGTATATACTGTCCACCATGTATTCCAAATCTACCATTTACCGCTTCCATTTTCTGCCATCCTTTCTAACCATCTGTGCGAACTGCTCAATCTTGGATTTATCTTTTTTGTTCACTTTAATTCTCTATATTTCTGATTCTCTACATCTATAATTCTCTACAGCTCTGATCACGTGTGCGAATTGTTCCATCTTGGATTTATCTTTTTCACCGTCAGTCTCTATCCCAGAGCTAACATCCACAGCAAATGGATTGAGATTTTCAATAACCTCCCCGATGTTGGACAGATTCAAACCGCCTGCCAAAAAGTATTCTCTCTTAATTTCCTTTAATAACTCCCAGTCAAAGGTTTTGCCTTCACCTTTACCTGCATCAAATAATATATAATCCGCAATGGAATTCTCAGCCTGGATAATTGCATCATCTGTAGCTTCATCTGTGGTCTCATGGGTCACTTCGTCCTTGTCTGCCAAGACGTATGCTTTTATTACTGTGATGCCCTGTTCCTGAAGCTTACGAATATATATATCATTTTCTGCCCCATGTAATTGAGCCATATCTATTATCCCCGACTGATATAAGTCAATTATTCTATCTATATCTTCATCAACGAACACTCCAACCACTTGAATGCCCGAATCCAGCTGATTGCGAAGCTCCCTGGCTTTGTCAGCTGTAACATATCTTCGACTCTTATTCCAAAACACGAATCCCACGTAATCTGGCTTGATTTCATTAGCGTAGGCAATATGTACATCTTGATATAATCCACAGAATTTTATTTTCATGTTCTCTTATCTCCAGCACCTCACAGTATCTTTAGTTCTTGTAGCTTTGCTCGCTTGTCCGCTGCCCGCATGAGAACCTCTCCAATTAGCACTGCATCTACACCTGCATCTCTTAGCTTCCTCACATCCTCACTGGTTGCAATACCACTTTCAGATACGTATATCACATTTTCAGGAATAAGTTCACGCAACCTGGCACTATTCTCTGTATCTACTGAGAAGTCCTTGAGGTTTCTATTATTTACCCCAACAACTCTAGCACCTACTGCCAGAACACGCTTGATTTCCTCCTCATTATGAGTTTCAAACAAAGCAGTTAATCCCAGTTCTTCACATATTTGAAAATATTTCTTCAACTGTGCATCTGTCAAAATAGAAGCTATTAGAAGTACCGCTTTGGCTCCTAATATTTTTGCTTCATAAATCATATATTCATCCACCACAAAGTCCTTGCGCAAACAAGGTATGCTCACTTGTGATGCTATCTCTTGTAAATATTTATCAGAGCCCATAAACCATTTTGGCTCTGTCAAAACGGATATGCAATCCGCTCCTGCTGCTTCATATTCTCTAGCTATATCTATGTATTGAAATTGATCAGCTATGATTCCTTTGGAAGGAGATGCTTTCTTGCACTCGCATATAATCGAAATATCTCCTCCCATCAAAGCTTTTTCAAATTCAAAATTAAACTTTGGGGAAGAAGAAGCCCCTTCTTTAACCTCCTCCAAAGAAACCATCTGTTTATTCTGTTGAACCCTGTATCTGGCATAATCCGCCAATTTATCTAAAATAGTCATCTATTTCTCCAGCAATCACAAAATCCAATTCAATCTATTGCTCTCCAGATTGTAATCATATAATCCAGTTCAATCTGTTGCTCACCAGATTACAATCATATAATCCAGCTCTAACTGTTACTCACCAGATTACAATTATATAATCCAGCTCTAACCGTTGCTCACCTGTATGAACTTCTCCAGTGTCTCTAAAGCTTTGCCGGAATCAATTATTTCAGCTGCAAGCTTAACACCATCTGCGAAACTATCTGCTTTACCGCCAATGTATAATGCTGCTCCTGCATTGAGAAGAACTGCATCTCTCTTTGGTCCGGTTGCGCCATTTAAAATAGCTCTGGTTATATGAGCATTCTCCTCTGGAGTACCACCTTTCAAATCCTCATTAGAGCACTTCGCCAATCCGAAATCCTCCGGCTCAATATAATATGTCTTGTACCAGCCATCTTTGAACTCACATATTTTGGTTGGAGCACTCATGGAAATTTCATCTAATTTATTGGTTCCATATACAACCATTCCTCGCTTGACGCCAAGACTTATAAGCACCTGCGCAAGCGGCTCAACCAAATACTCATCATAGACTCCCAGAAGCTGCATCTGTGGTGTTGCAGGATTAGTAAGAGGTCCTAATATGTTAAATACAGTTCTAAAGCCCAACTCTCTTCTAATAGCTCCTACATATTTCATAGATGTATGATATTTCTGTGCAAAGAAGAAACACATGCCCACCTTTTCCAAAAGCTCGATGCACTTGTCAGGATCCTGGTTAATATTTACCCCAAGAGCTTCTAAACAATCAGCTGTTCCACAGAGAGATGAAGCCGCTCTGTTACCATGCTTTGCAACCTTCATCCCACCTGCTGCAGCAACAAGAGCTGATGTTGTAGAAATGTTGAAACTATGAGCATTGTCACCACCGGTTCCAACAATTTCAAAAATATCCATATCCGTCTTCACCTGGGTTGCGTGTTCTCTCATGGCTGCGGCACACCCAGCAATTTCATCTGTTGTCTCGGCTTTGGCACTCTTGGTTGACAGTGCTGACAGAAAAGCCGCATTCTGGGTAGGAGTACTCTCACCACTCATAATCTCATTCATAACAGCATAAGCCTCGTCATAAGTCAGATCACCTTTGTTTACGATCTTTTCAATTGCCTCTTTAATCATGTCAAATCCTCCATTTTCAATTTTTAACAACAACTTCAAATACAAAATAAATTTCCAAATCGAAAATCACAAAACTTAAAACCACATAATCTAAAATTGCATAGACTTAAAATCACACAATCTAGAATCACATTATCTGAAATCTCATAATCTAGAATCATATGGATTCATTATTAAATTATTAAAGTATAAAAAAACGCCCATGACAGAGAACTCTTGTCTCCATCAAGGACGAATTTACCATCCGCGGTGCCACCTTGAATTCATAGTTTTGACACTATGCACTTAGCTAGATACCTATATATCTACGGCAATTAACGCATGCCTCGCGTCACAGAATACTCTGTATAACAAGTATACATTTGACTGTGCCCTCAGAAGTCCATTCCCTAAGTACTATCTCACTGCATCCCACCATCGCAGCTCTCTATTGAGCCATCATACAGAGGTACTTCTCTCCGTCATCAGTTTAAAGCTTTATCAAATTAAAGATATGATAACACCCACATTTTCTTATGTCAACTATTATTTCTAAATATTTTACAATATTATTCCAAATTCTGCCTTAGTATTATAATTACTCTTATATTATAATTACGCCTTTGCCTCCAGGGTGCACGCCTTCCTTTAGTACTAATAGAAAAAAAGCCCTTCTGCATCAGAACTCTTATTAGTTCATTAATACAGAAGGACTTAAACTTCATTTATTAAATTAATATGCTACAAGTGATTACTCTTCTGATGAAGGAGCATCCTCTTGCATTTCCTTCGCCATTGCAATAGCCTCTTCATCCAGCTTAAATGAATTTACATTTGAATCCATCTGTCCAGCTAAATCAATCAAATTGCCAGTAGCTGTATTACATTCATTTACAATCTGCTCTAATTCAACCATTGTAGCTGCAGTCTCCTCTGTTGAAGCTGCATTTTCCTCAGCAATTGCAGATAAGCCTTCTAGGCCGCCCATAACCTGATCCTTGGTATTATTCAAAGCATCTACCTGTGAAGATACATTATCAATCTCAGATGCTACACTTCTGATTTCTTCCTTCAACACTTCAAATGTATCTCTTGTTGTAGATAACTTTTCATTCTGATTATTAATCTCATTTCTTACGCCTTCCATTGTCTGAACGGATACATTGGCCTTTG
The DNA here is from genome assembly GCA_017634455.1 of Lachnospiraceae bacterium. Taxonomy (GTDB): domain Bacteria; phylum Bacillota; class Clostridia; order Lachnospirales; family Lachnospiraceae; genus JAILFK01. The sequence continues at coordinate 6,287 of JAGBNK010000031.1, read as the reverse complement.
AAATAAGTTCCTCTACAATAGCACTAATCTTCTGAGCTGAATCAGCTGACTGCTCAGCCAAATTTCTAACTTCGTCAGCAACAACTGCGAATCCCTTACCCTGCTCTCCTGCTCGGGCTGCCTCAATAGAAGCATTGAGTGAAAGCAGATTAGTCTGTGAAGCAATATCACTGATAATATCAACAACATTTCTAATTTCCTCAGCAGACTTATTAGTCTCAGCTGTCTGGTCATATACATCATCAATAGATTTCTCTGTACGTGCACTGATTTCAGATAACTCTTCCAAGATGTCATTCATCTTCTTATTCTGATCACGCATTGAATTTGTACTATCCATTAACTGCTTAACTGAACCAGCTGCATCATTAAGAGCTTCACCCATATCATTCATTTCCTGGGCAATACGAGTTGTTTCCTGAGCCTGACTTGTTGCACCATTTGCAATTTCATCTACAGCCTGGTTTACGCTTGTGATCTGATCATTAATTTTATCAAAACTGTTCTTGAACTGACCAGAAAAGTCATTTAATGATTCTGTTGACTCATGAATATTGGTAACTGTTTTACCAAGCTTCTGTACAAGAGACTGGATAGCTCTGGCAATATTACCAACCTCATCTGATCTTGTTGTAATCTTGTCTGGCAAGTTATAATTCAGGTTTCCATCTGCCACATGATCCAGGTTTCCAACTGTGGATGTAATAGCCTTTACAACCATCTTAACCAATACATAAACCAAAATAGTTGACAAAATCATAATAGCAACCATACTTAGAATGATTCCCATTAGGTATTTATTATAATATGCTTTGATTGTAGAATATGGCACATTTGCCATCATACAATATAGTCCACCACCAACTGATCTATAGTATGTATAGAATGGTTCTCCTGACCCCATATCCTTGGCATCAAAATATGTACCCGCCGCTACAGCCTTGTTAACAGCTTCCATATTCACAGGAACATCTCTTGTAAACGTACTAATAAGAATGGTCTCGCCCTTAACATCAACCAATGCATAATTAACTCCACCAGTCTGTTCCTTCATTTCCTCCATGATTTCACCGATCTGAGCGCCTTCCTGTCCATACGCCTCAATACCGAGCATCATGATTTCATCCATAGCATAAGCATTTGATGCAAGCATGTTTCCTACAAGTTTCTCTGCTACTGTGTTTGTTATGAATGAAATAGCAAACTGCGCAATCACAAATAATACCAATAACGGCACTAGTGACATGGATGCAAATTTCCATAACAAATTAAGTCCTTTTTTCTTCTTCATAATAATCGCTCTTCCTTTCTGCTAGAAAAATCTCACACCTCTATTTTGTCACTAAATTTCTGCATTTGCAATGATTTTTACAACAAAAACTTTCATAATTTCTGATTATTCAATCTATAACAATTATCCATCTATCACACGTGAAAAAGCTGATTTCAGACTCATTAATAGTCCAAAATCAGCTATATCAAATAATTACGATTTTTAATTACTGTTCATTCTTTCTGGCATTGATATTTTTATGAACGCAATGATTACTAACAAGACTTGTAACCACTTCACAATGAGAAGTGAAAGGAAACATGTCAAATGGTATGATTCTCTCCACCTTATAGGAACGAGTCAACATCTTCAAATCCCGAGCCAATGTCTCCGGATTGCAGGAAATGTATACCACTCGATCCGGCCTGGTCTTGCGGACAGAATCTATGAATTCCTTGGTGCTACCACTTCTAGGAGGATCCATAATAACCACATCGAAATGCTCTCCTCTGGAAGATGCCTCCACCATATATTCACCGGCATCACGACACATGAAGTCTATATTCTTCACACCATTGGCTTTGGCATTTTTGCGGGCATCTTTTACCGCATCACGATTCAGTTCAACTCCAACTACATCACCGGCATTCTTGGATGCAATCATACCAATAGTACCTGTACCGCAATAAGCATCAAGAACCCTTTCTTTCCCAGAAAGAGCAGCCAATTCAATTGCCTGTCTGTATAGGTGCTTAGTCTGAACAGGATTTACCTGATAGAAGGATTTGGAAGAAATGCGAAAACGCATGCCCATAAGTTCATCTACAATGAAGCCAGGTCCATACAGGACTTTCTCATTTTCTCCCAGGACCATACTGGTATTTCTATCATTTACATTCTGTACCACAGTTGTAATTTCAGGATGTTTCTTAAGCAATGCTTTCACAAAATTATTTCTAGACGGAAGCACTGGTGAGCCCAACACAAGCACAACCATAATCTCTCCAGTGTTGAAACCTCTGCGCACCAACACATGGCGCAGCAGACCATAACCAGTGTCTTCGTTATAAGGTTTTATCTTAAATGATGGCATCAAATCCTTGATATCACGAATAATGCTTGTAGCAACCTTGTCCTCAATCTGGCACTCTGCAATATCAACAATGCGATGAGTCTTCTCCTCATAAGTTCCACAGACTATCTTGCCGCCCTTGGCACTTCCAAATACTGCATGAACCTTGTTTCTATAATTATATGGATATCCCATTCCAACTATATCTTCTACTTTGCCATATGATTTCAGCAGCTTATTCACATATTTTTGTTTCTCAGCCAGCTGCTCTTCATTGGTTAAGTCAATATATTTACATCCACCGCACTTCTTCTTGTATTTGCATGAATTATTTGCCATTTATCTACTCCAAATCTTATGTCTTATTTCAAATCACTGCGCACCTGATTTTTGCCATTTCTCTTGGCCTCATACAGTAATTCATCCACACGTAATATGGTGCTATTTACATTTTCTTCACTTCTATGAACTGTAACTCCCACGCTAATGGACAGAGGTCTGACCAAATCAACCGGTATACTAGATACCCTGTCACATATATTCTGGGCTATAACTTCTATTTCGTCATCTGTATAATCATTTAACAGAATCATAAATTCCTCACCGCCCCAGCGACCGGCATGTACATTTTCCAGAGGTGCAGTCTGATATGAGAGATAACTTGCCAAAGCCTTGAGAGCCTTGTCTCCCTCCTGATGACCGTATGTATCATTTATCAGTTTGAAATCATCTACATCCACCATAATCAGATGCCACTTATCTGATCCATCTACATCATGATTATCATAAATCATGCGCTCTATTGTGCCACGATTGTATAATCCTGTCAAAGCATCATGAGACACACTATAAATCATCTCATTGAGCTCTTCATTCTTCTGCAATAACTCCTCTGTTATTACATTTATAAAATAAGCCAGCCTGGCTGTTATTGGCATATTATTCTTCTCAACCCTGTTGTGAATCTGAATTCTACCGGTATTATTTATGGCACCTTCTCGCATACATGCAGACACTATAGATAAATTATTCAAAATAGTGCATTGCTTGTATCGCATGATTTCACCCAGCGCACTAAATCCAGTGACATTGACATATTTGGCCACTTCCTCCACTTCAATCTCTGCCTGCTGGCCCCAGAAGAGCATGCGTCCCATACAATTGTATACGCGCACAACCTGAGGAGCGAAATCTATTATCTGGGCCTCGGCCAGCTTCGTACTACTTATAATGCGTCGCGGATCACCATAAGATATGCGAATCTTACTGCCCTGAGGAATAAATGATGACATCACAATAGAGCCATCCGAATTTACTGACTTGGCATGACGGATATATCTGGTATCCTTGTTCACTTCAATTTCCCAAGGGAAGACCAAAGCGTTGTAGAAGAAATTATCATCCTGAGGAATATTAATATAATGATCATATACATCATAAGCAGGCTTGCCATCGATTTCATATACCACTGCTCCTTCTGCTCTTGTGACCTCCAAAGGATAACCGATGGAGTTCCATCCAAACATACGATTAGTTTGTATATGTAAATCCTTACCAGAATAAACTATGAATACGGTGGCGCTTCTAACCTTTTCAAATATATCTGTAAATACATAGGCTGGATTCTTGGAATCTCCTACAGCTACAGCGCCAAATATTTCCAAATCATCAGACAACTCGTCTAGAATAAGACCTGCACTTTGTAATCTGTCATACTCCGCCGATGTAAATATCTCAAGCCCCTTCAAATCAGGAATGCTCTCGAGATAATCTCTAAAACGCCGAGCATCCTCCACATCTCTGTCATCCTTGTATGTATAGAACACCTCTACTTTGGTAGACTCTTCCTCAAAAAGAGTCAGTGTCACTATAATATCTCTGTTTTTCATTTTGCCATGCAAAGTCTGACCAACAGCTGTGGTTCCAGCCATAGGCACATCAGGCAAAAACTCACGGATATTTGCAATCAAAGCATCTATTCTGATATCAATATCATGCAAATTGTACGGCACATACATATGAATAACTGCCGCTTTATCACCAGCCTCTACTTCTCTAGCCCACTCTACCAATACTTTATCGAAGTTTTTATCTACCTTCGCTTGTAGTAACCTCATAAACTATTTCTCCCCGCTCATACAAATTTATTTCACTGTTTTGGTTTCAGGAATATGTATATTTTCCCAATCAATTAATTCATCTTTGTAGAAATATTTATCATCCCTATCTCCAATTTCACGCAGAACCCTGCATGGATTTCCCACTGCAATCACATTGGCAGGAATGTCCCTGGTAACCACAGCGCCTGCTCCAATTACCGAATTGTCTCCAATAGTTACTCCAGGCACAATTGCCACATTGGCTCCAACCCATACATTATTACCAATATGCACATCTCGATTATATTGAAATCCCTTGGATCTAAGTTCAGGATTAATTGGATGATTAGGCGTAGCAATGGTTACATTTGGCCCAAACAAAACCTCATTGCCGATGTATATATGTCCGTCATCCACGCAAGTCAAATTGTAATTGGCATATACACTATTGCCCATATGCACATGATGACCACCCCAATTAGCATGAAAAGGAAGTTCAATATAACATCCATCTCCACATTCCGCAAAGACTTCCTTCATATACGCTTCCTTCTCCCTGGTTTGTGATGGTTTCAATTGATTAAATTCCCACAGCTTGTCCTGCCATGGGAATTGTTCATCCATTATCTCCTTGTCTCCCGGATCATATACCAATCCAGCCTGCATCCTCTCATACATTGTCATCTTCTGTCCCATTGCTCTTCTCCATATATATTGCTGCAAATATATGTACAACCTTTTAGTAGAATATACTATCTCCCAATTCCAATGTCTTGGCAAAGTCTACCAAGCTATTTAACTCTTTCTTTGTCTGTTCAACACAGGCTTCATGTGTCTTAACATCATCAACTTTAAGTCCCTTGGCATAAACCAAATCATAGTCAAATAGATCCATCTCACTTACCGCCACATACATATAATTATCACTGAACTTAAATCTTATATCATTCTTATACTTATTATATAAGTTCTTCATGATATTCATATATTGTGGTGTCAAAATATAAAATACATCTTCATCATTATCTGAATAAATAGAGAAAATCTCATTGAATTCTACATCATCAAGTTCACATTTATGCAATTTTTTATTATACTTACTCGGATTATGCAGTGGCTTATCACCGCCAAACAATCCGTGCTTTACTTTTCCATTTTCCGTCTCATTGGGAATGATATATATACTGTCCCTGAATTTCTTAAAGAAAGTATATTTAAACAGGCCTCCCTTAAACAATGTGGCCTCATAATCATCTCCATCACTGTCGGTCTTAATCTCATACGTATATACTTCCACATAATCCATGGATATATCATTATTATTTCCGAACCGCATCTTTAAGCCGTCTTCAGTACGGCAATAATGCTTAGTAACCGGAAACAAATTGCACTCTCTGCAACCATCCGCATCTATCATATCACCTCTAGCATCATAAGTTGCCCCGGGAAATGCGTCCTGTAAAATAGCTTCTAATTCATTTGCCTTAAAATTTTCCTGCATCTGATTTTTCAGTTTCATCTGATGCATATAAATAGGAATGCCAACAACCACCATCAAAAATGGAATCAACATTATCAGCCCGCTAAGTATAAGAAAAATCAGTAGTAAAAATACAATTAATATTATCAGACCTTTCTTCTTATCATCCGCCTGCCGAAACTTTTCTACATATTTATTATCACTGTAATCAGGCATTATTTACCTCCTGTTATGAAGTGACTTTTGTCAAGAAGTAAAAATGTCATCTTTTCTTCTCAACATCCATCACATTTGTTTTTCTGACAGCATCTGAAAAGGGTGTGATTTAACAGTTCCCGGCATTTGGCCACTCTGTTATTCGTG
>JAGBNK010000030.1 GCA_017634455.1 Lachnospiraceae bacterium | reverse complement strand
CTTTTCCTCCCCCGCAGACTCCTTTACCGCATTATTTCTAATAATAACAGCGGTGATTACACCGGCTATTATTAAGCAAACTATAGCTATCCCAATAATTAATTTCTTTTTCATCCATCTCTCCTCAATTCGATTATCAACAAATCTAAACTTCTATCCTTACACATTAATCTCAGCTGTAAGACCAAGTACATCTTTGTTGGCATCAAGTACAGGCTGTACTTCTTCACGGAGATATACTTCAACCTGGCGAGGAGCGCGACCTACATACTTACTTGGTTCCATTGTCTCCTTCAAGTCATCAAGTGTAAGGCCAAACTTAGGATCAGCAGCAATAAGCTCTAAGAGGTTATTGTCGCCACCATTTTCTTTAACATTGGCTCCAGCCTGCATAGACAGCTGTCTGATTTCCTCATGCATCTCCTGACGATTTCCACCATTCTTTACAGCATCCATCATGATATTCTCCGTTGCCATAAATGGAAGTTCTGACATAAGTCTCTTGGTAATAACCTTATCATATACTTTCAATCCGTCTGTTACATTGAGACACAGATCAAGGACACCATCAGTAGCAAGGAATCCTTCTGCTACAGATAATCTCTTGTTAGCTGAGTCATCAAGAGTTCTTTCAAACCACTGAGTTGCAGAAGTAATTGCAGGATTCAAAGCATCAATCATTACATAGCGAGAAAGGGATGCGATTCTCTCAGAACGCATTGGATTTCTCTTGTAAGCCATAGCTGATGAACCAATCTGATTCTTCTCAAATGGCTCCTCAATCTCTTTGAGGTGCTGAAGTAATCTGATATCATTGCTCATCTTATGAGCAGAAGCTGCAATACCCGCAAGGACATTACATACTCTTGTATCAACCTTTCTGGAATATGTCTGGCCTGACACCGGCATACATTTCTCAAAGCCCATCTTCTTGGCAATCATTGGGTCAATCTTGTCAATTGTCTCATGATCTCCATTGAATAATTCAAGGAAAGAAGCCTGTGTTCCTGTTGTTCCCTTTGAACCCAGAAGCTTAAGTGTTGAGAGAACATAATCCAAGTCCTCCAAATCCATCATAAACTCATTTATCCAAAGTGTAGCACGCTTACCAACTGTAGTTGGCTGAGCAGGCTGAAAATGTGTAAATGCCAATGTTGGCATATCCTTGTACTCATCAGCAAATTTTGCAAGAGCTGCAATAACATTTACCAGCTTCTTTCTAATAAGTAGCAGTCCATCACGCATGATAATCATATCTGTGTTGTCACCTACATAACAGCTTGTTGCTCCCAGGTGAATGATACCTGCTGCCTTTGGACACTGCTGGCCATATGCATATACATGGCTCATTACATCATGGCGCACTTCCTTCTCTCTGGCCTTGGCTACATCATAATTGATATCGTAGATGTGCTCTTTCATCTCATCAATCATATCCTGTGTGATTACAGGCTTACCGTTCTCAGCAAGACCTAACTCCATCTCTGTCTCTGCAAGTGCAATCCATAACTTTCTCCATGTAGAGAACTTCTTGTCCTGAGAGAATATGTACTGCATCTCCTTGCTGGCATATCTCTCTGAAAGTGGGCTTGAATATCTATCTGTACTCATTCTAAACTCCTTTTTGTAAAATGTTCTATCTAAACTATTTTAATATGGAAATTACATTCTGTCTAACTTCTTCTCCAGGTCTATTTCCTTGTCAAAATATTCTCCTCGGATATCCTCCTTTGGAGGCTCCATTGGATATTTACCATTGAAACATCCTGTACAAATTGGTAATCCCTCAGACAATTCAAGCAATCTTGACTCATCAAGATAAGCCAAGGAATCTGCTCCAATTATCTCACATACCTCATCAATGGTTCTATTATATGCAATCAGTTGCTCTCGCTCAGGAATATCTGTTCCAAAATAACATGGCCACAGGAAAGGTGGTGATGAAATTCTCACATGAACCTCTGTGGCGCCAGCCTCTCTAAGCATACGCACAATTCTGTCAGAAGTTGTTCCACGGACTATGGAGTCATCAATCATAATAACTCTCTTGCCCTTTACAGCTTCCTTCAATACATTTAACTTAACCTGTACGCTGGATTCTCGACTGCTTTGCTTTGGTTTGATAAATGTTCTTCCTACATAACCATTTTTCACAAAGGCAGTTCCATATGGAATTCCCGATTCTAGAGAATATCCCAAAGCTGCAGCATTTCCTGACTCAGGTACGCCTGTTACCAGATCTGCCTCCACATATGAATCCTGTGCCAGATATTTACCAGCCTTGATTCTGCTGGCATATACGCTCACTCCATCGATGTGGCTATCAGGTCTTGCAAAATATATATATTCAAATATACATCTCGCTTCTTCTTCCTTTGGTCTGCACATACTTTTGTCAGATTTGATTCCCTCAGTAGGGCTGATTGTAACCACCTCTCCAGGCTCCACATCTCTGACAAACTCCGCTCCGATTGTATCTAAAGCGCAAGTCTCTGATGCCAAAATGTAAGCATTATCACGCTTACCTATACACAGCGGCTTAAATCCAAATGGATCTCTGGCTCCAATTAATTTACGAGGGCTGGCAACTACAAGGGCATAAGCACCCTTTAACTTCTCACAAGCTCTGCGAACTGCATCCTCTGCGGTGTGACAATTCAATCGCTCGCGAGCGATATGGTAAGCTATTACCTCTGAATCAATAGTGGTCTGGAAAATGGCTCCGGAATATGCCAACTCTTCTCGCAATTCATTGGCATTGATTAGATTTCCATTGTGAGCCATTGCCAATGTTCCTTTGACATAATTCAAAACCAAGGGCTGAGCATTTTCGCGGGTGGAAGCTCCTGCAGTAGAATAACGCACATGACCTACTCCAATATCACCCTTGAGCTTCTCTAGATGCTCACCTTCAAACACTTCATTTACCAGTCCCATTCCCTTGTAAGAAGATACCTTACCCTTGGGACCATTAGTGTCACTTACAGCAATACCGCAACTTTCCTGACCTCGGTGCTGCAAAGCAAAGAGGCCATAATAGATGGAAGATGCTACATCTCCACCATCGAAATCATACATGCCAAAGACACCACATTCTTCATGAAGACCTGTATCACAGGATTTGTCATAACTCAATTCCTTGCTCTGTTCTGACATATTTCCCATGAATTACTCTCCAAACTTCTTTCCTGTAAGCATCTCGTATGCTTCCTTATACTTCGCAATTGTCTTGTCGATTACTTCCTGTGGAAGGAGGTAGTCGCTATCCGGATTAGCCTTCAGCCAATCACGAACGAACTGCTTGTCAAATGATGGCTGACCCTGTCCTGCCTGGTATCCATCCAATGGCCAGAAACGAGAGCTGTCTGGTGTAAGCATCTCATCAGCAAGAACTACATTGTCCTCCTCGTCCAAACCAAACTCAAACTTAGTATCAGCAATAATGATACCCTTTGTTAAAGCATAATCTGCACATTTCTTATAAAGTGCAATTGTTGCATCCTTGATCTTGGTTGCATACTCAAGTCCTTTTCCAGGGAATTCTTTTTCAAGAACTTCTACAGACTGTTCGAAAGAAATATTCTCATCATGTAATCCTATCTCTGCCTTGGTAGATGGTGTATAAATTGGCTCAGGCAACTTCTCTGACTCTACTAAGCCTTCTGGTAACTTAATGCCACAGACTGTGCCATTTTCCTTGTAACTTGCCCAACCGCTTCCTGTAATATATCCTCTTACAATACACTCAATTGGAAGCATATTTAACTTCTTTACCATCATGGATTTTCCTTCATATTCCGGTGTCTGAAAAAACTCCGGCATATCCTTGGTGTCAACGGAAATCTTGTGATTAGGTACGATATCCTTGGTATAGTCAAACCAGAACTTTGACATCTGTGTAAGAATAGCTCCCTTGTCCACAATCTTATTCTTCAGGATTACATCAAATGCAGATATACGGTCTGTAGCAACCATAATAATGCTATCTCCATTGTCATATACCTCACGAACTTTTCCTTCCTTAATTGGTTTCATCTGTAGATCCTCCATTATATAAATTTTATTTTAAATCAGCAGAAGCAGACCTGACGAATCAGATCTGCTTGCTTATAATTTAACATTATTTACTTAACTACAAGAAGTGACTCGCCTGTCATATCTGCTGGCTTTGTCATTCCCATTATATCTATAAGAGTTGGTGCAATATCTGCAAGACGACCACCTTCTCTTAATGACCAGTTGTCTTCTCCATTTACCAAAATGAATGGAACTGGATTTGTAGTATGAGCTGTATGAGGTGCACCTGTCTCATAATCAATCATCTTCTCTGCGTTACCATGATCAGCACAGATAAACATTACACCATTTACTTCCTTCAAAGCTTCTACAGCTTTGCCGATAAGTCCATCAACTGTCTCAACAGCCTTTACAGCAGCTGGAATAACTCCAGTATGTCCTACCATATCAGGGTTAGCAAAGTTGATTACAATTACATCATATTTATCAGACTTAATTGCATCTACAAGTTTCTCTCCTACTTCTGGAGCACTCATCTCTGGCTTCAAGTCATAAGTTGCAACTTCCTTTGGAGAGTTTACAAGGATTCTGTCCTCATCCTTGTTAGGCTCTTCCACACCACCATTGAAGAAGAAAGTAACATGCGCATACTTCTCTGTCTCCGCAAGTCGAAGCTGCTTCAAATTGTTGTCTGCAAGGAACTGTCCAAATGTGTTCTTGATATCTTCCTTCTCGAAAGCAATTACCTTGTTAGGGATTGTCTCATCATAATCCTTGAAGCATACAAATGTAGTTGCAATAAATTCTCTATCAAAACCTGTGAACTTGTCATCACAGAATGCTCTTGTCATCTCACGAGCTCTGTCAGGACGGAAGTTAAAGAAGATTACAGAATCTCCTTCCTTCACAAGTGAAAGAGGTACATCATTTTCATCAACAATAACTGTTGGCTCAACGAACTCATCAGTTACATCCTTGGCATAAGAATCTGCCATAGCCTGCACTGCATCTGTTGCATGTACGCCCTCGCCTGTTACAAGAGAGTTGTAAGCCTTCTCAACTCTATCCCAGTTGTTATCTCTGTCCATTGCATAATAACGACCTGAAAGTGATGCAATCTTACCAACACCGATTTCATTCATCTTGTCCTGAAGTTCTGCAACATAATCCTTACCTGATGCAGGTGGTGTATCACGACCATCTAAGAATGCGTGTACATATACATTTTCCAAACCATTCTTCTTTGCCATCTCAAGCAAACCGTAGAGATGAGTATTGTGGCTATGCACTCCACCGTCTGACAGAAGTCCCCACATATGAAGGTCTGAATTGTTCTTCTTGCAGTTTTCCATGGCCATAAGGAGCGCCTTGTTCTGGAAAAATGTTCCATCTTCAATATCCTTGGTAATTCTAGTGAGATCCTGGTAAATAACTCTACCAGCACCAATGTTCATATGACCCACCTCAGAATTTCCCATCTGACCGTCTGGCAATCCTACTGCAAGTCCTGATGCCTGTCCCTGAACAAATGGGCAGTTTGCCATAAGCTCATCCATAACAGGAGTCTCTGCCATAGCAATTGCATTTCCCTCAGTCTTCTCATTAAGACCGTAACCATCAAGTACCATTAATACAACTGGCTTCTTACTCATTTTATAATCCTCTCTCTTCTATATTTAATCATGCTTTACGCAGTTATTATTCTATTTAACACAAATACATTTACATTCTATATATATAGGTAAAAGTATTCAATGGACACAATACCCAAAATTCAAAAGAATTTTGGGTATCTACTTGACATTCATTTTATTTATTTTTCAAATCAAAGTTCTAATGAAGGACCAAAGCTAATAAGAAGTAATAAATCCTTCGTTATTTATATATACTCCTTCAGAGTAGCTGGCAACATCACGCAAGATTCTCTGATAGTCCTCTCCGTCTGTAAGCATCTGGATATATCCATTAGAAAAACTACATGGAATCAATTTTGATTCTATTGTTCCATCCTTTTTAATTACAAGCTGCGCAATAGCCGTATCATAATCTGCAGGCATGGATTCTAATTCTGTGAAATAGAAATTACCTAAGCTGTAGAAGATTGGCACATCCTCCTTCACTTCTATTCCCTGCAAGCAATGAGTATGACCACCAATAATTGCATCCGCTCCGGCTTCTATATAAATATTTGCCAGACCCTTCTGATCATTCTCCTGTATGTTTTTGCCTTCGGTTCCCCAATGAACAAAACATATTACATAATCCGCTTTGGACTTGGCTTCCCGAATAGCTGCCGCATATTTGCTTGCTTCCTTGGTCTTTAATACTCCGGGAGTTGTATCTGTGGCTTCCTTGGTATAATTATAGAATCTCTCTATCTGGGTTGCAGCCACAATAGCAATCTTTCTGCCATTTATAATGTAATAAACTGCATCATCTGCTTCATCTAAGTTTCTACCAGCTCCGATTCTCGGAATATTATTTGCATCCAAAGCATCTAGGGTATCCAACAGACCTATTTCTCCAAAATCATATACATGATTATTTGCCAGACCTGCAACATCACAACCTAATACATTTAACTGACTTGCATACAACGGATTTGTTCTAAATGTAAATGGCTTGTCAGGCAATGCCTCGCCACGAGTTGTATATGTAGTCTCATTATTCATAGTGAGAATATCAGCACTTCGCATCTCATTTAACAGCTCAGGAGAGAAAAATTCTGATATATCATTATTTACATTGGCCTTATAGAACTCCCCAACTCCAGTACCATCTGCCAGCGAGAAATCTCCGGTAAAATCTAATACAGTCTCATATTCAGAATTGGCCTGCTTTACATATGTATTATCAAAGCTTTGCAAATTATATCCAGTTTCCTGACAATAGTTATACCATAGTACATGAATACTTGATCCGGAATGCTCAAACCATATAGCCGGATCAGCCAACTCAGAATATGAAGCAATAGCTTTCAAGGTTTCAATACCATATTTTGAAGCAAACCAAGACAGGAAGCTTTCATCCAATGTGTAATTTCCAATAAATTCTCTTGAAGATTTGTTTAAAATTGCATCATAGGCTTCCTCAGCTGATTTAATATCCAGTACTACTGGTTCTGCCTGAGCTTGCCCGAATAGACCTTCTCTAACACTCTTGAAGTGTGGTCGTATTATTGCATATCCAAAAAATGCATACCACACAACCATGGTTATAACAAAGATTAAACTAAAAGAAAAAATCCATGCAAACTTATGTGTTTCCTTTTCCATCCCCGTATCCTCTAATTTCTCAAAGTCATAACCATTTTACCATATATATTTTACTTTTTACAGAAAATCCCATAAATATAATGCTCATCTGCAAAATTTAATTGTAATTTTATAAAATATTACTTCAAGAAATCTTTGATCTGATTATAAATAATATCCATTAATCTATTTCTAGCTTCCATACTTGCCCAGGCAATATGTGGTGTAATGATTAATTTCTCTGGATTTTTGATTTTACGAAGCGGGTTGTCCTCTCTCATTGGCTCAACATCAAGTACATCTACTCCAGCTGCAGCAATAATATTATTTTCCAAAGCATCCGCCAAGGCCTGCTCATCTATAATCGGTCCGCGACCAACATTTAACAAAACAGCCGTTTCCTTCATCTTCGACAATGCTTCTGCATCAATAAGATGGAAGGTATCGTCTGTAAGTGGCGCATGTATTGATACAATGTCAGAATCTCTAAGAAGCTCATCAAGCTCCACTCGTGGATAAGTATCATCTGTATGATTTCCAGTAGTGGAAAAATATGATACATCGCATCCAAATACTGTAGCAATATCAGCAACCTTCTTGCCAATATTTCCCAGACCGATAATCCCCCATTTCTTTCCAGCAAGCTCATTAAAATTCTTGGCAAAATGTGTAAACATCTCATCATTTACATATTTCTCAGATTTAACATAGTTATCATAATAAGCCAATTTCTCATATACATATAGAAGAAGAGCAAAGGTATGCTGAGCAACTGAATCAGTAGAATAGCCCGCAACATTTCTCCACTCTATTCCTGCTTCAGCCAGATATTCCTTATCCAGATTATTGGTTCCTGTTGCAGTGACACATACCAGCTTCAGATTCTTGGCGTCCCCAATTGTGTCCCTATTAATAGGCGCCTTATTTAAAATAATAATATCAGCACCAGCAACTCTTGCTGGAATCTCCTCTGGCTTTGAGAAGTTGTACATTACAACCTCGCCAAATTCATTAAATTTATCCAGGTTAAGATCCTCACCAATAGTTTTTCTATCAAGAAATACAATTTTCATTTTAATTTACTCAAACCAATTATCAGCATTGACAATTGATTATTCCTTTCTTAATTTTCTCTCCCCATTATTGCGGATATCATATAAATTCGCAACTGTTCTTTGAAGTAAATTTCACATTTTTAAATAATAAAGACCTCCTACCATTAAAGATAGAAAGCCTAGTAAATTTAAAATTTTAATTTCTTATTCTCCAAAAACAGCAATATAATCTTTCTGGAATTTCTCAATACCCTGATCAGTAAGTGGATGTTTTGTCATCTGCTCAATTACATTGTATGGAATTGTTGCAATATCTGCACCTGCCAAAGCGCAATCATGTACATGAATAGGATTTCTAATAGAAGCAGCTATGATTTCAGTCTCATAACCATATATATCAAAAATCTCTGCGATATCTCTGATAAGTTCAATACCAGGCTGGTTAATATCATCTAATCTTCCAAGGAATGGAGATACATATGTAGCTCCAGCTTCAGCGGCAAGAAGTGCCTGATTTGCCGAGAAAATAAGTGTAACATTTGTTTTGATTCCCTCAGAACTCAAAACCTTTACAGCCTTTAAACCTTCAATTGTCATAGGGATTTTTACAATCATATTCTTGTGAAGAGCTGCAATCTCGCGACCTTCTGCAATCATTCCCTCAGCATCCACTGTAGTTGCTTTAACTTCACCAGAGATAGGACCATCTACAATTGAAGCAATCTCCTGCAGAATCTCCTCCTGGCTTCTTCCTCCTTCCTTAGCAATCAAAGAAGGATTAGTTGTCACACCTGAGATTACTCCCATGTCATTTGCCTTCTTGATATCTTCAATCTTTCCTGTGTCTACAAATATTTTCATTTATTCGTCCTCCAAAATATTCATATGTATTAACGATATGATTATTCTAGATATGAATAAATATAAATACAATAGACTTCGCTACAGTTCACAAAAAAGTGATACAAAGTAGTCAATTAAAGGCAAAAAAATAACATCTACCGAATAAACGATAAATGTAAAAAAAAAGATGCCCAGTTCCGGAATCGAACCAGAGACACGAGGATTTTCAGTCCTCTGCTCT
>JAGBNK010000029.1 GCA_017634455.1 Lachnospiraceae bacterium | reverse complement strand
GATTAGTCTCAATGTTAGATTACTACACCGAAAGGTGTGTTACTTGTTAAGTTGATTGAACCGCCGTGTACCGAACGGTACGCACGGTGGTGTGAGAGGTCGGAATTTCTCACTTATGAGAAATTCCTCCTACTCGATTTTCTGTAAAATGATATTGTATTCTCCTAAATACAAGCCAGGGATTGTCAGAATAATAGATTGTGTTATAATACTTTTCAGCAAGTTATTTTTTTTGTGAATATTTCCTAGCGAAATAGTGGGAATATGTAATGACATAAGAGATACAGTTCTAAATATAGAACTGATTATTTTTGAAAATATTTCCTAGTTAGAAAGTAGGAATAGCAAAATGATATAGGAGGCAAATATGTCAGATAGAATATTAAAGGTATCAGGATTACATGCTGTGGTTGAGGAAGATAATAAGGAAATCCTCAAGGGCATAGATTTAGAGATTGGTAGGGGAGAGACTCATGTCATTATGGGACCTAATGGTGCTGGTAAGTCCACTCTAGGCTCCACACTCATGGGAGATCCAAGATATAAAATTACAGATGGCACAATTGAATTTGGTGGCGAGGATATTACTGGATTATCAACTGATAAGATTGCCAAGAAGGGTATGTTTCTATCATTTCAAAATCCGATAGAGGTGCCGGGAATTACATTGGCCAATTTCATCAAGACTGCAGTGGAGAATCAGACAGGAAAGAGAATTCGATTCTGGGATTTTAAAGTGGAATTGGAAGAGAAGATGAAAATATTGAATATGGATCCATCCTATGCAGATCGAGATTTGAATGTGGGATTCTCTGGAGGAGAGAAGAAGAAGGCAGAGATTTTGCAGCTTCTGATGTTGAAGCCTGACTTTGCCATCTTGGATGAGACAGATTCCGGATTGGATGTGGATGCAGTTAGAACTGTGTCCAAGGGAATACAGGAGTACAACAAGACTGTAGGTGGAGCCCTTATGATTATCACTCACAGCACTAGAATCCTGGAGGAGCTGGAGGTTGATGCGACTCATATTCTGGTGGATGGACAGATTGTAGCAGATGGAGATGCTTCCTATGTGGATAGAATCAATGAAAATGGTTTTGAGGAGTTCATTGGGAGCTAAGGAATTGGTTTAAATGATTTAAGAGAAAATGTGTGAGGTCTATAAATGAAGGAAAAGACTATAGTAGAAGATATAGATAGAAGCCTGTACGATTTCCGTTTTGAGCAAAAGGATGCATATCGTGTTCAGGAAGGCTTGACAGCGGATATTGTAAGACAGATAAGTCAGGAGAAAAACGACCCTCAGTGGATGACGGATTTCCGTTTGAAATCATTAGAGACATATAATCAGATGGAAGTTCCACAGTGGGGACCATCAATTGAAGGCTTGAATATGGATAACATCGTGACATATGTGCGCCCAAAGGACAACAAGATGGTAAAGGATTGGGATGAGGTTCCAACAGATATCAAGGACACCTTTGAGAGATTAGGCATCCCTCAAGCTGAAAGAAAGTCACTGGCTGGAGTGGGGGCTCAGTTTGATTCAGAGCTTGTATATCACAATGTCCGTGATGAGGTGGCAGCCCAGGGAGTGGTTTATACAGATTTGGAGTCAGCACTTCATGGAGAATATGCTGATATGATTCAGGAACATTTTATGAAACTGGTTCCACCCACAGATCATAAATTTGCAGCTCTCCATGGGGCAGTCTGGTCAGGAGGATCATTTGTATATGTGCCACTTGGGGTGAAGGTGGAGATACCTTTGCAATCATATTTCAGATTAAATGAGCCAGGAGCAGGCCAGTTTGAGCATACTCTTATTATTGTGGACGAGGGTGCTGACTTACATTTCATCGAAGGCTGCTCTGCACCAAAGTACAATGTGGCAAATTTACATGCAGGCTGTGTGGAATTATTTGTTGGGAAAAATGCTAAGCTTCGATATTCCACTATTGAGAACTGGTCCAAGAATATGTACAACCTAAATACCAAGCGCGCCAGAGTGGAAGAAGGAGGTAAGATAGAGTGGATATCAGGATCATTTGGCTCCCATGTATCATATCTCTATCCAATGAGCATATTAAAGGGAGATAATTCCAGATGTGAATTTACATCAGTAACATTTGCAGGCAGAGGACAGAATCTTGATACAGGAACCAAGGTGGTTCATGTGGGAAAGGATACTTCATCCTATATAAACACCCGCTCTATCAGCAAGGATGGTGGCATATCTACATTTAGAAGTGCTGTAGTAATAGGAGAGAAGGCTAATGGTTCTAAGTCCGCTGTATCCTGCGAGTCTCTAATGGTGGATGGTATCTCCCGTTCTGATACAATTCCTGCCATGGATATAAGATGTGATGACTGCGATATAGGACATGAGGCCAAGATAGGTAGAATCAGTGACGATACAGTATTCTATCTCATGAGCAGAGGCATGTCTGAGGAAGATGCAAGAGCACTTATAGTAAGTGGTTTTGCGGATAATGTGAGCAAGGAATTGCCACTGGAATATGCAGTTGAGATGAATAATCTCATAAATCTGGAGATGAAGGGAAGCATAGGCTAGGAGGAAGAAAATATGGATATTCAAATTAATAAGATTCCTTCACCAACCTGGAATTGGCTTCAGATGAATGAGGTGAAGGTGGAAAATGTACAGACATATAATAAGCAAAATGGGGAGGCATATATCTCAAAGATAGAGACTCCTAATGCAGTTAATCATACAGTGGAAGATGAGTTTGATGTTGATGCCGCTACAGGTATGGGGGACGAAGTTGCAAACATTTTGGGAGATGCAACAGTTCATACCTTTGCAGCAGATAGGGCGGTTAATGAGCCTGTTGTAATTGAATATAAATTCCTTCAGGGTGTGAGCGCATCAAGAGTTCAGCTGAAAGTATCATCAAATGCAGAGATGATTGTAGTTCAGGACTTTGCATCTGTTTTATTAGAACAGGGAAGCAATGAGTCTGATGATGTAACTGGTGATGGACAGAATGATAAGAGCGAGGCTGCAGTGGAAACAAGATATGATATTGCTGCCGGAGGTCATCTGACTCTTATACAGGTTCAGCATTTGAAAAAAGACCTGCGCTTCTATAACAACATTGGAGGAAATCAGGAGGCTGAGGGTGGATTTACCCTGATTCAGCTTGTTGTAGGCGGAGATGAATCTTATTATGGATGCTTCGCTGGCCTTCAGGGACATAAATCTACTTTTGAAAACAGAATTGCATATCTGTTATCAGGCACAGATAAACTGGATATGAATTATGATATTGATCATACAGGAACCAAGACAGTAAGCGATGTGCTTGTGTCAGGTGTCATGCGAGATGCCCCCAAGAAACTTTTCAGAGGTACAATTGATTTCCACAGAGGCTGTGCCGGGGCCAAAGGCAGTGAATTGGAGGATGTACTTCTCATGGATGAGGCTGTGAGAAATCAGACTATTCCTGTGATTCTATGTGATGAGGAAGATGTGGAAGGAAGTCATGGCGCATCAATCGGTAAGCTTGATGAGAAAATGATGTTCTACATGAAATCAAGAGGAATTCCTGAGGAGGGAATATACGAAATGATGGCAAAGGCCAAGATTGATTCTATTGTAAATGAAATTCCTCTTGAAAGCGTCAGAAGATATATAAAGGATTTGTTATAAGCAAGAGATAAATGAGCGGGGCTTTATTTGTAATTAATATTTGAGATTAATGGAAAATGCTTATTAGAGAGGTAGGTTGACATGACAGAATTAGATAAGAAAATCAGACAGGATTTTCCTGTATTAAGAGACCGAGAAACTGTATATTTGGACAATGCTGCCACATCACAGAAACCCCAGTGTGTAATAGATGCAGTCAGACATTATTATGAATATTACAATGCCAATCCTATGAGAGGCTTGTATGACATTTCTATAGAGGCTACAGATGCTTATGAAAATGCTAGAGCCCAGGTGGCAAGATTTATAAATGCCCATGAAACATCTGAGATAATATTTACCAGAAATACTACAGAATCAATGAATCTGTTGGCATATTCTCTTGGTGCGGATTTAAAACCGGGGGACGAGATCGTGGTAGCTGTGACAGAACACCACAGCAATTTCCTGCCATGGAAGGAAGTGGCTGCAAGAAATGGAGCTACTATTGTATGGTTCGACTGTGAGGAGGATGGTTATCTCAATCCTGACACATTGAGAGAGTTGGTAAATGAACATACTAAGCTGGTGGCAGTGACTCAGCTGTCCAATGTGCTTGGCAGAATAAATGATGTGAAGACATTTGCCCAAATTGCCCATGAGGTTGGAGCCAGGATTGTGGTTGATGGTGCACAATCAGTACCCCATATGCCAGTGGATGTAGTGGATTTGGATTGTGACTTCCTGGCATTTAGTGGACACAAAATGTACGGCCCTATGGGAATAGGGGTGCTATATGGCAAGATGGAACTGTTGAAGGATATGAAGCCTTTTATGTACGGTGGCGAGATGATAGAGTATGTCTTCAAAGATCGTGTAAAATATGCAGATGTTCCACATAAATTTGAGGCAGGTACTGTAAATGTTGGCGGAGCAGTGGGACTGGTTGAAGCTATTAAATATATTGAAAGTTATGGTTGGGATACTATTATTTCCCGTGAAAATGAAATAACTAAATATGCCATGGAGAAAATGGCAGAGATTCCTCATGTGAATATTATTGGAAGCCAGGATTGGCATGAACATCACGGCTTGATTACATTTACCATAGATGATATACATCCTCATGATGTGGCTGCGATTTTTGATAGTGCCCATGTGGCGGTGAGAGCGGGACATCATTGCGCACAGCCTCTTCATAAACATCTTGGACTTATGTCTACTACTCGAGTATCCTTTGCATTTTACAATTCGTTGGAGGATATTGATGCATTTATTAATTGCCTCAGAGAAATCCGTGGGAAGATGGGATATGAGGATTAATCTTTAGGTTGAATTAAAGCAGAAAACTTTGTTATAGAAGGAGGCCAGAAATGGCAAATACATTTTACAATGAAATATTAACTGAACATAACAGAAATCCATATCATAAACACAGCATAGAGGGGGCGAACTTCTCATTGGAAGGGGTAAACCCTAGTTGTGGAGATGATATAGTCCTCAATCTCAAGGTGGAAAATGATGTGATTGTGGATGGAGCTTACGAGGGAGATGGTTGTGCAATATCACAGGCATCTGCGGATATGATGCTTGATTTGGTTATTGGTAAATCTGTGGAGGAAGCAATGCATCTGTCTGATATTTTTCTGCGTATGATCAAGGGAGAAACTACAGAAGCTGAGAGAAATGAATTACAGGAAGCTTCAATATTGCAGGATATATCACATATGCCAAGCCGTGTTAAATGTGCAGTATTGGGTTGGCATACTATGGAAGAAATGCTGTCAGAGGACAAGTAATTACAGGAAAATAAAATTTTTAAAAATATTCCTATATTTCCTATTGACATAGTAGGATATAAATGATATTTTATATTCAACAGTTAATTCTGAATGAAAGAGGTAAGGAAAATGAACTACACAATTAATACAAGTTCAAAAATGAATATGTGTATGTGCATGTGTTGTTGTACAAATTTAACCCAAGCGAATTATTTGCCCGGGGCTTTTGTAATGCGACAAATTGCCTCGGTTTAAACAGAGGTTTTGTAATATAAATAATACCTAGCGCTTGGGAGTTCTTATTAGATAATAAGAACTCCTTTTTTGCTGCCATAACAGCTGGATAAACTGGAGGAAATCAGTTAAATCAGGTGAAGGCACATGTGGTTATGACATGAGAGAAAATGATTGAAGTATAAGTATAAACAGAAAGGAATTAGAAAAATGAGCACATCATTAAACACACTATTGATCCATGGAGGCGTAGATGGAGATGAGACAACCGGAGCAGTAAATGTTCCAATTTATCAGACATCCACTTATAAGCAAAGCGAACTTGGAGTTAACACCGGTTGGGAATATTCCAGAACGGGAAATCCTACCAGAGCAGCTTTAGAGAAACTTATAGCTGATTTGGAAGGCGGTGAATATGGATTGGCTTTTGCATCAGGTCTTGCAGCTATACATACAGTATTATCCATATTCAAGGCCGGAGATAAATTACTTGTTTCTGACAATATATATGGAGGAACTTTTAGATTGTTAGACACAGTCTTCAAACCATTGGGATTGGAATATGAGATAGTAGACACTTCAGATTTGAAAGCGATTGAAGATGCTATTAGAAGAAATGCTGAAGATTCAAACTCACCTGATATTGCAGCTATTTATATCGAGTCACCGGCAAATCCACTTCTGACAATTACAGATATTGAAGCAGTCAGCAAGGTGGCAAAGAAATATGAGAAGTTATTGATTGTTGATAACACATTTCTCACACCGTATTTACAACGCCCCCTTCAGCTGGGCGCGGATATAGTGGTTCACAGTGGAACCAAGTATCTGGGAGGACACAGCGATACAATCGCAGGATTTGCTGTGGTAAATGATAAAACCATAGCTGACAGATTATATTATCTGCAAAATGCCATTGGAGGAGTCCTTGCACCATGGGACAGCTTCCTGATGATAAGAGGAATCAAAACCCTGGGAGTGCGAATGGACAGACATGTATCCAATGCTACCACTATTGCCAGATGGTTGCAGCAAAGTGGTTATGTGGATCGCATATATTTCCCAGGATTGGAGACAGATCCGGGATATGAAGTTCAGTTTAAGCAGGCTGATGGACCGGGAGCAATGATTTCATTTGTATTGAAAAGCGAGTATGACTACAAGACATTTTTCAGAGAGTTGAAACTTATAACTCTGGCAGAAAGCTTAGGTGGAGTTGAATCTCTGGTATGCCATCCAGCAAGTATGACACATGCATCCATTCCACGAGAGATTCGACAGGAAGTAGGTATTGTAGATGAATTAATTCGTTTCTCAGTTGGAATAGAAGATGTAAATGATTTGATTGCAGATTTGACACAGGCTATAGAAGCCTCTCGTAGATAGGTGGTGGTTCATATGGATGTATTTATGAATGTAAGAGAAATGATTGGGCATACACCTATATTGAAGCTTGGTAATCTGGATTCAGAATATAAGGCAGATATATATACCAAGCTGGAACTTATGAATCCGGCTGGAAGTGTGAAAGACAGAGTAGGTGTATATATGCTTGAGGATGCTAGAAAAAATGGACTCTTACATGAGGGTGGAACCATTGTGTTGGCCACAGCAGGAAATACAGGAATAGGCCTGGCGTTGGCAGCATTAAACCAGGGATATGAAGTGATATTTACTGTGCCAGAGAAGTTCTCTATAGAGAAACAGCAGATTATGGCTGCTCTTGGAGCGAAGATAGTACATACACCAAGATCAGAGGGCATGCTGGGCGCACAGCGCAGGGCAGAAGAAATAATGGCAGAAATACCAGGAGCGATTTCCATTAATCAATTCACTAATCAGGCGAATCCTCTTGCACATTTCGAGACAACAGGGCCGGAAATCTATAAACAGATGGATGGTAAGATTGATTACTTCGTAGCTGGAGCCGGAAGTGGAGGCACATTTACCGGAGTGATGAAATACCTCAGAAGTCAAAATCCCAATGTAGTTGGAGTATTGGCTGATCCGGTAGGAAGCATAATCGGCGGTGATGAACATGGTGATTATGATATTGAAGGAATTGGAAATGATTTCATAGCAGACACAATGGACATTACATATGTTGACAAAGTTATAAAGGTAACAGATGAGGAGAGCTTTGATGCAGTTAGAAGACTTGCCAGAAGGGAAGGCATAATTGCAGGTACTTCTTCAGGAGCAGCTCTTGTTGCTGCAGAGAAACTGGCCCGTGAAGTAGATGGAGGCAATATAGTTACCCTATTTGCCGACAGGGGAGACAGATATTTGAGTAAAGGAATATTTGAAATCGGATAGATTATCCGGATATAAAACAGGTTAAAGGATTTCAAATAAATATTATAAGGAAATCTTTTACATAAATCATAGTAGAAGTTATAAATCAAAAGACTAACTATTAAAGAAAGTCAATAAAAATGTTTTAAAACAGAAATGTTTTGAATATAGCGGCGGTGACTATATCATCGCAATCAGTACATTGAAAATTGCATGACAAATAGAGCATCAAGTAATGGTGCTCT
>JAGBNK010000028.1 GCA_017634455.1 Lachnospiraceae bacterium | reverse complement strand
TGAACAAAGAGACTGTGGTTGGAGCCTTTTGAAAACCATCAAGTGGTAGGAGAAAAACACCAATCCACAGTATCTTAAAATAGCATAGTCGAACCTATAGAAAAGGTAAAGAAAGACTATGACTTTATATAATAGTAGGAGTAGACTTGGATTTAACATATAGTTCGTTGAACTGAAGAATGCATCCTTTGTGCGTTTTGACTGTGACATCTGATAATGCAAGTAGACCGTTGATTGTTTTTTCGATAGCATAATATGCACGGTTGTTAGCTGATTTGTATGCGTTATCTTCAATAAGCAGTTCCGCTTCATGTACTAACTCTTTAGCTCGCTCAAATCTAACTTTGGCAAGAACTTTATAATCTTCATGATTCATTAGAATAAAATACCCTCCTTTTCAATATTCATATAAAATGGGTACCATCCTTTTTTTTCGGTGTAGTCCTTTAATGATAAACAAATAAAATTTACAAGTTCGTTATATTTGTCCATCATATCAGCAGAAATATCGGAAAGAATATCTTCGTAAAGAAGATGATTATATTTCCCCTTTAAGATAAGCGCTATATCGACATCAGAATCTTTTGTATTTTCTCCACGAGCACAGGAACCAAAAAGAATAATCTGGCTTACTTTGTCACCAAAGGAAGATCGAATTCTCAAGGCAGATTCTTCTGCAAGCTGTAAAATTTCAGAATCTAAATTTTCCTTTCTTGTTTCAATATGAGCGCTTATATTTTCACTGGCTATTACGTAATCCATATTTAGGCTATTTCCAGTTGCAGACATAATTCGAGAAATAGTACTAAGAGAAGGGTTACCGAGCCCACGTTCGATTTTACTAATATCGGCCTGGCTTATGCCGGAGAGCTTGGATAAGTCTCTTTGCGACAGGTGATAATAGGCACGCAATCTTTTAACCATATTAGCAAGCTGCTTTTTTTCTGCATTAAACTCTGTATTTTCCGCCATATTGACCTTCCTCAATATTGATATGATATATCATATCAATATTATATAACTTGAGTATGATTTTGACAATAAGACATTTTTTGAGTGAAACGATGGTATGGGTACAATACCGATGAAAACAGAAATGCAAAAAAGTAGATGCCATGTGAGAATTTGTCGATAATAAACACAATAAATAAGGACACATTTTTTGATTAAACAGGGATATTGAGGCGGGGCACTAGGCTTGTTAAACTATTAACAGATGTTAAAAATGTCATAAAATGTAGAGGAGGATTTATACTATGGCAAATGCAATTGTACTTAACACAGTATCATATCATGGCAAAGGAGCAATCTCTGAAATTCCAACTATTGCTCAGAATAAGGGATTTAAGCATGTATTCGTATGCTCTGATCCTGACCTTGTAAAATTTGGCGTAACTGCAAAGGTTACAGACCTTCTTGACAAGGCTGGCATTCCATTCACTCTTTACTCAGAGATTAAGCCAAACCCAACAATCCAGAATGTAACTGATGGTGTTGAAGCTTTCAAGGCGTGTGGTGCTGATTCGATTATAACTATCGGTGGTGGCTCATCAATGGATACAGCCAAGGCTATCGGTATTATCATCAACAACCCTGAGTTTGCTGATGTTCGTTCCCTTGAAGGCGTTGCTCCAACCAAGAATCATGCAGTTCCTACTATTGCAGTTCCAACAACTGCTGGTACAGCTGCAGAGGTTACAATCAACTATGTAATTACAGATGTTGAGAAGGAAAGAAAGTTTGTTTGTGTTGATCAGAATGATATTCCTGAGGTTGCAGTTATCGACCCTGAGATGATGTCTTCTATGCCAAAGGGTCTTACAGCTTCAACAGGTATGGATGCTCTTACACACGCAATTGAAGGCTATACAACAAAAGCTGCATGGGAAATGACAGACATGTTCCATCTTGAGGCTATCAAGCTCATTTCACAGAACCTTCGTGGTGCGGTAAATAATACTCCTGAAGGTCGCGAGGGAATGGCTCTTGCACAGTATATCGCTGGTATGGGATTCTCAAATGTTGGTCTTGGAATCGCTCATTCAATTGCTCATACACTTGGTGCTCATTATGACACACCTCATGGTGTTGCATGTGCAATGATGCTTCCAATCGTTATGGAGTACAACCAGGAATACACAGGCGAGAGATATAGAGAAATCGCTCGTGCTATGGGAGTAGAAGGTGTAGATAATATGACTCAGGCTGAGTACAGAAAGGCTGCAATTGATGCTGTCAAGAAGTTGTCTGAGGATGTTGGAATTCCACAGAAGAATGACAAGGTTCGTGAGGAAGATCTTGATGTACTTGCTGCTGATGCATTTGCTGATGCTTGCTGCCCAGGAAATCCAAGAGATACTAATGTGGAAGAACTTAAAGAGCTTTACCGCAAGATTATGTAATATCATTGTGTGAAATGATAGACTGACTAATTTAGCTATTATAATGCGATGTAATAAAGAACTGGCATTGTGAGTTGTACTTGCAGTGCCAGTTTTTTGTTTGTATGTGAAATGTAATATATCCACCAAAATTCATGGTTGCCCCAACCCCACAAATAATTGTAAAATAGTCTAGTTGGTATAAAATATAAATGGATTATGATAGATTTATAGATAGAAC
This sequence comes from Lachnospiraceae bacterium, assembly GCA_017634455.1. Classification (GTDB taxonomy): domain Bacteria; phylum Bacillota; class Clostridia; order Lachnospirales; family Lachnospiraceae; genus JAILFK01. Next base: position 89,865 of record JAGBNK010000028.1, on the reverse strand, counting down.
AACAGATTAATAATTCCTTGCTGTTAGTAAGGTTTATTACAAATATAAAACACTAAAGTAGTAGAAGGAAGTATGAAATGAAACAGAACATTATGGATATTGACACAGTAACTCTTGACGAGGAGAACAAGGCGCTTGTTATTATTGATCAGACTAAACTACCAGGAACAATTGAACTTATTTCTCTTACAGAAGCCAAGGAGATATGGGATGCAATTTACCTGCTTCAGGTGAGAGGTGCCCCAGCAATTGGTGTGGCTGCTGCAATTGGTATGTATGTCTTGGCAGCTCGCTATGACACAACAGATGTCAATGAATTCTATAAAATGTTTAAACGAGATAAGGAATATCTGGATTCATCAAGACCTACAGCTGTTAATCTCTCATGGGCTCTTAATCGTATGGATGAAGTATGCCAGGCATGCATTGATTACAAGGATTCAGTGGAAGAAATTGTATCGACTCTTCACAATGAAGCTATTACAATTCGCGAGGAAGACATCGATATGTGTAGACGAATTGGTGAAAATGGTTTGGAACTTATCAAGCCTGGAGATGGAATTCTCACTCACTGCAATGCGGGTAAGCTTGCAACTGTAAAATATGGTACAGCTACAGCTCCGATTTATTTGGGACAGGAGAAAGGTTATAATCTCAAGGTATTCTGTGACGAGACCAGACCTTTGCTTCAGGGAGCCAGACTTACAGCTTTCGAGCTTCAAGAGTCAGGAATTGATACAACTCTTATCTGTGACAATATGTCAGCTATGGTTATGAAAAATGGTTGGGTAAATGCAATCTTTGTTGGAGCTGATAGAATTGCTGCCAATGGTGATGCAGCAAATAAAATCGGTACATCTGTAGTTGCAGCAGTTGCCAAGCAGTATGGTGTTCCAATGTATGTATGTGCACCAAGTTCTACAATTGATATGTCAACAGCATCAGGCGACGACATTGTTATTGAGGAGCGTAAGCCAGAGGAAGTTACAGAGATGTGGTATGAGAAGCGCATGGCTCCAGAGGGAGTCAAGGTATTTAACCCGGCATTTGATGTGACGGATCATGAGCTGATAGCAGGAATTGTAACAGAGCGCGGTGTTGCAAGACCACCATTTAATGAGTCGTTGGCTCAGATGTTTAAGGATGCTCAGGATTAAAAATGCACTATTTAATGAACATGCAGGCATTTCCTACACTTAACTAGGAAAATATAGTACAATAAATTGTGTCAAAAAAATATCAATGTCTTGAATAGAAACATTACTAGAGGATGTAGTGTAACTAATTTGATAAACCTACTAGATAAAAAGACTTAATAAGGAGACTTGATAAATAGATTTAATAAATTAGAAGAAAGATAGAAGGAGTATAATAATGGCAGAAGAAAAGCAGTGCGCAAGCGCATCAAGTTGTTCAAAGGAAAGCTGCGAGGGATGCCCTTCAGCAGCAGGAAATAAGAAGACATCATTTCTTGAGGAGGCAAATCCAAATTCACATATTAAGCATGTGATTGGTATTGTCAGTGGAAAGGGTGGAGTTGGAAAATCATTTGTCACATCTTCACTTGCTACAATGATGAGAAAGGCTGGCTATAAGGTTGGTATTCTGGACGCAGATATTACAGGCCCATCTATTCCAAAGATGTTTGGCGTGCACGGACCGGCAGTAGCAGATGAAAATGGAAGCTTCCCTGTAGAGGCAGAGGACGGAACCAAAATCATGTCAATCAACCTGCTTCTGGATGATGAGGAAGCACCTGTTGTATGGAGAGGCCCAGTTATTGCTGGAGCAGTTAAGCAGTTCTGGACAGATGTACAGTGGGGCGAGTTGGATTATCTCTTCGTAGATATGCCACCTGGAACTGGTGACGTGCCACTTACAGTATTCCAGTCACTTCCAATTGACGGAATTGTAATCGTGACATCTCCACAGGATCTTGTGAAAATGATTGTGAAGAAGGCTTACAACATGGCAGAGATGATGGGAGTGGAAGTTCTCGGTATCGTGGAGAACTACAGCTATATCGTTTGCCCTGATTGCGGCAAGGAAATCAAAATGTTTGGTGAGTCTTACATCAAAGAAATCTGCGGTGATTTAAATGTGGCATTACTTGGACAGATGCCTATGGATCAGAAGTTTGCTCAGGCTGCAGATGCTGGCAAAATTTACGAGGTGGAGAATTCTTATATCTCAATCGCCAAGGATGCCTTGGAGCTATTGAATAAATAAGAATGAAGTCCATACTTCAAAAATCCTAATAAATATGAAAAATAATTGAATAATTATGCGTGGATTTTGTTATAATAAATTCATGGCGTAAATGGTAGAGAGTCGTGCATTTGCGTGACTCTCTTTCTTTTTGGAGAGTAACACCAATCGAAAGGATAAATAATATGGCAGTATTTGATTTTGACGAACCACAGGTTAATACAACTTCACAGAATCCGGAAACTACATATGTGATTTTGAAAAATAATAATGACGTAGCTACTCCTGACCAGCCCATTCTGGTATTGGATAATCAGCAAAAACAGTGGTCGCATCATTCCGCAGGAATGTTTGTAAGTCCGATTCAGGGAACCGCCTTTGAATTTGATGAGGATGGTAAACATTTCAAAGCAGATATTACGGAGTTGGATTCAAGATTTGTAAATCTCATAAAGTGGTTGGGAGAGAATCATATAACAGTTCGTCTGTCAGGTGAAAATACTGTTAGAGGATACGCAGTTTACAAGATACAGGAGACTGGAGTGACTGTGAGAGGAACTAAGCTTTCTGCGGAGGATGGCTTCCTACAATTTATGATTGAGCGACTTTTTAAAAGTGATGCTGTGGAAAATGATGATGAGTTTTTTGATGAGGCGGAAGATGGCGACAACATGAAGCTCACCAGTATCCAGACCATATCCGATTTTCTAACATGTGCAGGTGGCACTTTGCCGGACAATATCAGATTATGGGCCAGAAGAAATTTGGCTGTTGCCAAGTCCTCAGAGGTAACTCCGGAGGAGAGACGCCATGCTCAGCGAGCTCTGTCTATTATGTTAAATATTCAATGGAAGAATTCCGACTTTGAACCAATTGATCCGGTGGAAGCCAGAAGAATCTTAGACGAAGAATTATATGGCCTTGAGTCTGTGAAGCAGCGAATTATCGAGACTATTATTCAGATAAATCGAACTCATACTTTACCAGCCTATGGTTTGCTTATTATAGGACCAGCGGGAACAGGTAAGTCTCAGATTGCTTATGCAGTTGCCAGAATTTTGAAGATGCCATGGGCAATTCTTGAGATGAGTTCAATTAATGATCCGGAGCAGCTTACCGGAAGTTCTAGAATTTATGCCAATGCAAAGCCGGGACTTATTATGGAATCATTTGCCATGGCAGAGACATCTAATCTGGTATTTATTATAAATGAGCTAGATAAGGCTGCCAGCGGAAAGGGAAATGGAAATCCTGCAGATGTGCTCCTAACCTTGCTTGATAACCTGGGATTTACAGATAATTATGTGGAGTGTAACATTCCAACCAGCGGTGTATATCCAATTGCCACCGCCAATGATAAGAGTCAGATTTCTGCACCACTTATGTCCAGATTTGCAGTTATTGAACTGCCGGATTATACAATGGAAGAGAAGCGAATTATATTTAGTAAATTTGCAATGCCTAAAGTCCTGAAGCGTATCGGCTTGAAGTCGGAGGAGATTGTGATAAATGATGCTGCTTTAGATGCCATTATGGATGCATACAAGAATACATCAGGCATCAGAGATATTGAACAGGCGGCAGAGCATATCTGTGCAAATGCCCTGTATCAAATCGAGGCCGAAGGCAAGACTGTAGTAGAGTTTACGCCTGAGATGATAAGAGGATTACTTGGATAAAAACTTACAGCTTTTTACGATATTGTGCAGGAGTCATATTATAATATTTTTTAAAAGCGGCTATAACAAAATAAATCCCAGACATTTGAGAGTATATACATCTCATTTGCCTGGGATTATTTTGAGTTTATTTAATACTATTTCTTATTTTCATTCTTGAGTTCATTCATTCTCATGGCGCGAACCTGAAGTGGAAGTCCCCAGAGAGTGATGAATCCTTCTGCATCATGGTGGTCATACATATCACCTGTAGTAAATGATGCCAGAGACTCGCTGTAAAGTGAGTAAGGAGAAGTAGTACCGGCTTTGATAATATTTCCCTTGTACAACTTGAACTTAACTTCACCAGTTACCACATCCTGTGTTGATGTAACAAATGCTGAGATTGCTTCTCGAAGAGGAGTAAACCATTTTCCTTCATATACAACCTGAGCAAGTTTAGAACCGAGATTTTTCTTTGCTTCCATTGTGTCTCTATCAAGAACTAACTCCTCCAACTGATCATGTGCTTCCATGAGGATTGTTCCACCTGGAGTCTCGTATACGCCGCGGCTCTTCATACCAACTACACGGTTTTCTACAATATCTACAATACCAATTCCGTGCTTGCCACCTAGACGGTTAAGCTCACGGATGATATCAGAAGTCTTCATCTTCTTGCCGTTGACAGCAGTAGGAACACCTTTTTCAAAATTGATGGTCACATACTCGCCTTCATCAGGAGCCTTTTCTGGTGTAACACCAAGTACTAACATATGCTCGTAGTTTGGCTCAAGACTTGGGTCTTCAAGCTCTAAACCTTCATGGCTGATATGCCATAAGTTTCTATCACGACTATATGACTGGTCTGTGCCAAATGGAAGGTCAATTCCGTGCTTGTGACAATATTCAATCTCTGCTTCACGGGAATCCATGCCCCAACGATCATCTCTCCAAGGAGCGATAACTTTGATATCAGGAGCGAGAGCTTTGATTCCAAGTTCGAAACGAATCTGATCATTCCCTTTTCCTGTAGCACCATGGCATATTGCAACAGCATTTTCCTTGCGGGCAATCTCTACCAGTTTCTTGGCAATTCCTGGACGAGCCATAGCTGTTCCCATGAGATATTTATGCTCATAGATAGCTCCGGCCTGTACACAAGGCATAATATAATCGTCACAGAATTCGTCTACAATATCTTCAATATATAATTTAGAAGCACCAGACAATCTAGCTCGTTCCTGAAGTCCATCTAATTCTTCGCCCTGACCGCAATCGATGCAGCAGCATATTACATCATAATCATAAGTTTCTTTTAACCAAGGGATGATAGCAGTAGTATCAAGTCCGCCTGAGTATGCTAATACAACCTTATCTTTCATATCCGATACCTCTTTCTTTGAATAATTATAAATAATACGCTTATAAATATACAATACAAATTAGGATTTTTCAAGTATTTATGCAAAATATTTTGCGGAAAATGATTTTTTATTCATTACAACCTAATTCTTTTGTATATTTAAAATTACTTTATTATTTTACCATAGTTAAGTACAAAAATTATAAGATATGTTAAAATATTTTTATGTCATTTGCGAACACATAGAGGTCTTGGTTGCAATAATAGCGTCAATGCTCACTGTGTTTGCAGAAGAAATTATTGTATATAGGAAAGTTATATATACCAGAACGGAGGATTTTTATGTTATTTAGAGAGAGAAAGAGATGGATTATTGGATTACCTTGGACATTTACAGTATACAGCTGTGACGGCAAGGTGTTGCTTGTGGATACAGGATTTTTGAATAAGAAGGAAGAAGAGATTAGATTATATCGAATCCTTGATATTGATTTCAGTGCTTCTTTGATTCAGAGAATCTTCGGCATTGGTACAATTCATTTACATACATCTGACAAGACTGCTCGTGATATTGATTTGATAAATGTAAAGAACGCTAAGGAAATCAAACGCATTTTAAGTGATGCCATTGAGGAAGCAAGAAAAGAATCAAGAGTGTCAGCCAGAGAATTCATGGCAGATGGTCATGATGATAATGATGAGGATGAAGATATTAACTTATAGTATCTTCAGGAGACTAGGATAATAGATTACTTGATTGCGCTGCGCGTATTAGAGAGACCTGTATATTATGAATAAGTTTCAAGAGAGATTAAAACAAATTCTGTTCATTAATCCCATAGTGGTTTTGCTGGCGGATGTTATAACTGTCATAAGCCTGTATTTGATTTTTGAAAATAATAGAAATGATACATGGTGGGCGGCAGTATTTTATGCATTTGCATTTATATCCCTGGTGTGGACTGTTTGTTTCATTATAAATATTAGTAAGCCCTTGTGGGAGACCATGAAGGAGTGGCCATTTATTGGAAAAATTATAACTGACATGGATTATAGATCATGGCTATTTATGATTTTCTCATGCTTTCTGAATTTAACTTTTGCTGGTTTTAATGTATATCAGGGTGTTGTTCAAAACTCTGATTGGCTGAAAGCGGTGTCGGCTTATTATTTTATTCTTATGCTTTTGCGACTATGGCTTATTGTGAAGCATGAGATTAATAAGAAAGAACAGGACACATATACATATCTAAGGAGAGAGTATATAAGCTTTGTAAATACTGGAATAGGCCTGGCCGTTCTTACTCTGGCCATGTGTTCTGTTATTGTGGAAATGATAATCAAGGATGAACATTTTACATATCCTTTTTTTCTGAGCTTTGGAGTAATAGCTGTAGCATTTTACAATGTAGGAATGTCTATCTGGGGCATGCATAAATACAACACAATGAAAAGACCTATACTTAGGGCCAACAAGATGTTGAATCTGCTGGTGGCGGTAATGTCTATATTTTTCTGCCAGACCATGATGCTTATAACTTTCGGTGGCGACGGTGGGGCTGCTAACAGACGATTGTTTAATAGTGTGACAGGAGGAATGTTATTTGTGATTTCTGTTGTTACTTCTATTTATATGATAAGAGCAGGACATAGGGCGTTGGTTCAGTTGGAGAGGCTTCATGCAACTGATGATTAGTGGATGAAAATTGACATTAGACGACAATGGTCTATTATTATACTAGAGACTAAATTTATTGCTAGGGGGGATTTATATTATGAGTAGTTTTGAAGATTTAAGAATTGTTGATAATTTCTACCAGACATCTCTGTTTTTTCCGATGCCAACGGTAGTTATATCAACTCTGTGTGAGGACGGAAGCACAAGTCTGGGACCATATTCACTGGTTCAACCTTATTATGTAGCAGGGCGCGATTACTATGCGATGCTTCTGCAATGTCGTAATTCATCCAATACAGCGCAGCACATTTTGGCAAATGGTAAATGTGCAATTAATTTCATAACCGATGAGCCGAAGTATTTCAAAGAGGCAGTGAAATTATCCTGGCCGGGAGATACTCCTGCTGACAAGATGCCGAATTGTAAATACAAGTTGGAGAAGAGTCTCATTGAGGAGACAACGGGAGAGAAACGACCTATGGTTCTATCAGAAGCATTTCAGGTTATAGAATGCACATGGGATAGAAGCTTGGATGGGGCTGAGTCAGATAAGCCTGGTATCACAACAGGATACGAAGGGCCATATCATGACTTCAATGGTATTACCAGTCAGTTTGGTGCTCATTTCATATTAAAGGTAGACAAGATTCTCATGAAAGAGAAGTATAAGCAGGCTATTATAAATGGAGTTCGTGCCAAGGACTTCCCGCCTGTACCTGTAGATTATGGCTATCGAGACAGCAAGAATTTCTGGTATCACAGACACAGAAGGATGATTGGGGAGTTACTTCCTGTTCGAGAAGCATCTCTTGAATCTGTAAGATATGCAGCAGATAGAGCAGATGATCAGATTAAGTTTACTGATGATGCTTTGAAAATGATATTGAATGTGCCTCGAGTATTCCTGCCGGCTGTGCTAAAAGGTTGTGTGGCTTGGGCCAAGGAAAATGGAGTTACTGTTATTGATGCCAAGGAGATGCAGGAAATCAATGACAAGCGAGCACAGGAGAAGAAGAGATAGGGGGATTGGAAGATGAAGGTAGTATTAGCTGGAGCTTATGGAAATCTCGGAAGTGATATTTTCAGAGCTCTCTTGGCAGCAGGGCATGAAGTTGTAGCTGCAGATATGATTGAGAAGGACTTAGGACTTTCTGGCAATTATACTTTCAAGAAATTGGATGTAACTAAGCCGGAAGCTTTGAATGGATTGTGTGATGGAGCTGATTGTGTAATTACCACTGTTGGTCTTACTAAAACCTCTGCGGAAGTTACCAATTATCAGATTGATTATCAGGGTAATCTCAACCTATTAAATGAAGCAGTGGCAGCAGGAGTACAACATTTCGCATATGTATCAGTTATCAAAGCCGATCAGGCATCGGATGTACCTATGCTTCATGCCAAATATCTCTTTGAGCAGGAGTTGAAGAAAAGTGGTTTACATTATGTGATTTATCGTCCAACGGGATATTTCTATGACATTGTCAAGGTGTTCCGCCCTATGATTGAGAAGGGAGAGGTTACACTTCTAGGCAAGAAACCGGTACATGCTAATGTTATTTCCACAGAAGATTTTGCAGATTACATTGTGAAGCACATGATGGATGAAAATGCCTGCTATGACATAGGTGGCAAGGAGACATATTCATATGAAGAAATAGCTCGTATGTGCTTCGATGCAGCTGGCAAGGAACCTGTTATTAAGACAGCGCCGGCGTGGCTTTTTGATGTTTTGGCATGGGTTAATAAATTGAAGAAAAATGGCAAGGATGCCATCCTGAAATTCTCTAAATGGACATTGTCCGAAGAAATGGTGGGTGATGTGAAATACGGTGATATGAGTTTTAAGGAATATATATATCAGAACTTTACAAAATCATAATTTTGTTTTGGTAAATATATATGACGAATAATCTGGTATTGAATTGGAGGATGAGAACATGGGATGGAATTTCCTGGCAATATTATTGGTGGTAGCATTGGTTTGCTCCGCAATAGGTTTTTATAAATATGTATATTTCCTGTCCATAGGATATGGATTTGCTGTGGCAGGAATCGGAATTACACTGATTGTTATGACTGGTATGGGAATGTTTGCAACGCCAATGATTTCTGTTATAGGTATTGTGGTTGCTCTGGTATTATTTATCATTTATGGCGCAAGATTATCTGGCTTTCTTCTTGTGAGAGAAATAAAAAACAGCGCATATCAGAAGACACTAAAGGAAGCTACAGGAGATGAATCCAAGATGCCTTTTTTCGTAAAACTGGTTATCTGGATTACAGTTGCGGTTTTATATGTAGGTCAGACTTCTCCGGTGTTCTTTCGCTTGTACAATGGTAGCGGAGTCACAAGCCTGCTGTGGGTTGGTATTGGAATCAGTGTAATAGGAATTGTGCTTGAGTCAATTGCTGATAAGCAAAAAGGCCAGCAGAAGAAGTTGAGACCTGATAAGGTGGCAACTGAGGGGCTCTATAAAATAGTTCGCTGTCCAAATTATTTTGGCGAGATTTTATTCTGGACAGGAGTATTTGTAGGAGGAATAGATATATATGCAGGAATAGGACAGTGGCTGTTAGCTGTTATATGTTGGATTTGCATCATCTATATAATGTTCAATGGTGCTCAGCGATTGGAGAAGCGACAGATGGCAAGATATGGAAATGATGAGGAATACAATGCATATGCTGACAATACGCCGATTATTATTCCACTTCTGCCTATATATCATTTGAATAAGAAATAAGGAGGGAGAGTTATGGATGTAAGTATACCAATGGCCTTGGTAGATTTTGTACCGGTTGTATTTTTTGCTATTGCAGCAATTATACTGCAGAAAGACCTGTATCATCTTATGCCCAAGGGCTCATATGCGCTTATGGCTTGCGGACAGATAGATATTATTGCAGCAGGTGCATTGAAAGCTTTGTATAAATTACTTTATGCAGCTGGCATATGTGATTTCGCAGTATTGAATAGTCTGTTCTTTCCACTTCAGACTTTGGGCTTCATGTTTGCAGGATTTGGAATTGGCGGATTTATCAATTATAGAACCCGTATTTTAAAGCGCGGCATGCAGGATATGTTGGGACGCAAAATCGGTGATATCTATACCAATGTCAGTAGCGATTTGATTGTCAAATCATCTGTGGTAGCACCAATACTTATAGCTGCTGCGGTTGCGCCTCCATATTTCAGTGGGACTATTATATTTGTGGTAATCATGTGTATGGGCATGGCTATGGTGTGTCTTGGATTATCGTATTATGCATTTGCAGTAAATAAAAAAGGTGCAACAGTTTTATTTGTATTTGCATTTATCTGTTCACTTGGTATGGGATATTTATCTTCACAGGATTTCTCGGTGGCTTATATGAATTGGATTGCAGAGCTGACAAATGTGGCAGGACAGGCATTCCTTCTGGCAGGCACTCTTATGATTCATAGAGTTGTGAAGGAAAATGCTGATTAATATTTATTTACAATATTATTGCCAGCATTGTAAATGTTGAGATGATCCATATGTCAAGGCTTGTTGAGCGTAGCAGTTTATGGCTGCTACGCTATTTATATTTAATGGAATGATTAATATATCTTCAATAAAGATAAGGGGAAATCAGTGTTTCTGGGGGATTAAAAGTTGCCGATGGTAGCCGCGCTGTGTTATATTATTTCCTAGAGTGTAATTATGAAATGAGGTGTAGAAAATGACAGATTCAGTTACAGTGTTGGAATTGAAACAGGATGTATTTGACGCTAATGAGGTAAATGCTGACAAGGTTCGTCAGGAAATGACAGAGAGTCATCAGCTTATGATAAATGTAATGTCTTCACCAGGAAGTGGTAAGACAACAACTTTGGTTCGCACAATTAAGGAGTTGCAGCCAGAGATACAGGTTGGAGTAATGGAATGTGATATCGATGCATCTGTGGATGCTGAGACTATACAGGCAGCAGGCGCCAGATCTATACAGCTTCATACCGGTGGTATGTGTCATATGGATGCTCAGATGACCAAGCAGGGATTAAATGAGATGGGCACAGAAGGACTGGATCTTATTTTTATAGAAAATGTTGGGAACCTGGTATGCCCAGCAGAATTTGACACAGGTGCCAACATCAATATGACAATTCTCTCGGTGCCGGAAGGAGATGACAAGCCGGCCAAGTATCCACTTGTATATGAAGTGAGTGATGTGGTTTTGGTAAATAAAATAGATGCCATGGCCGTGTTTGATTTCAATAAGGAATTGGCAGAGGAGAGAATTCATGCCTTGAATCCAAATGCAGAAATATTCTATGTGTCATCCAAGACAGGTGAGGGATATGAGGCATGGATTAGATGGTTGAAGAACAAAGTGGCTGAAGCCCAAAATAGATAATTAATGAGGATAAGATAATGTCAGAAGTTAGAGTTATAGATATACATGAAGATGTATTTCAGGAAAATGAAAATGTGGCAGATTGCATTAGATTGGATTTGCAGCGACAGGGAACATTTTTTATAAATGTTATGTCATCTCCGGGTGGTGGTAAGACAACATTTCTCTCAGCCCTTATTAATATGCTGAAGGATGAGATGAAGATTGCCGAGATGGATGTGGATATTGAATCCAGCTTAGATGCTCAGAAGGTGGCAGATTTGACTGGTGTTGAATCTATACAGATTCATAACGGTGGTTTGTGTCATATTGATGCAGATATGACATCCAGAGCCATTGCTCAGTTTGGAGCCAGGGATTTGGATTTGCTTATTTTGGAAAATATTGGAAATCTGGTGTGCCCGGCAGAATTTGATACAGGAGCTCACAAGAATGTCATGCTCTATTCAATTACTGAGGGGGATGATAAGCCACTGAAGTATCCATTAATGTATGAGGTTAGTGATGTGATTATTATAACCAAGATGGATACAATTGAATTCTTTGATTTCGATATGGAATTAGCCAAGGAGCATATCAAGGAACTGAATCCGAATGCTGCAGTTTTTGCAGTCAGCGCCAAGACTGGTGAGGGAATGGAAGAAGTGGCTGATTGGCTGAGAAAAGAAGTTATGTTATATAAGAATAATTAATAATAAATGAAGTATAGGACAAATCAGGAGGAACTAGAAAATGAGAACAGAAACAAAATGTATTGAAGCTGGTTACACACCAAAAAATGGTGAGTCGAGAATGATTCCAATCGTTCAGTCTACTACTTTTAAGTATGACACAAGTGAAGATATGGGTAAGCTTTTTGACTTGGAGGCATCAGGATACTTCTACACCAGACTCCAGAATCCAACCAATGACTATGTGGCTGCCAAGATTGCAGCTCTTGAGGGAGGTAGTGCAGCAATGCTTACTTCATCAGGACAGGCTGCTAATTTCTTCGCGGTATTTAATATTGCATCTGCCGGTGATCATGTAATTGCATCATCATCTATTTATGGAGGTACATTTAATCTGTTTAATGTCACAATGCGCAAGATGGGGGTAGATTTTACATTTGTCAGCCCTGATTGTAGTGATGAAGAGTTAGAGGCAGCTTTTAAGCCAAATACCAAGGCTGTATTTGGTGAGACTATTGCCAATCCTGCACTTACTGTATTTGATATTGAGAGATTTGCAAACAAGGCTCACGAGCATGGTGTGCCACTTATTATTGACAATACATTTGCTACACCAATCAACTGCAGACCTTTTGAGTGGGGATGCGACATTGTAACTCATTCTACAACAAAGTACATGGATGGACATGATGCTACTGTAGGTGGTGTTATTGTAGATTCAGGTAAATTTGACTGGATGGCTCACGCTGATAAATTTCCGGGACTTTGCACACCTGATGAGTCATACCATGGAATAACTTATGCAGAGAGATTTGGTAAGGAAGGTGCATTTATTACCAAAGCAACAGCTCAGCTCATGAGAGATTTGGGCTCTATTCAGGCTCCAATGAATGCTTATTTCTTAAATCTGGGACTTGAGTCTCTGGCAGTGAGAATGGAGAGACATTGCGCCAATGCTCTTGCGGTTGCGAAGTTCCTGCAGGCAAGCGACAAGGTAGAGTATGTAACTTATCCTGGATTAGAGGGAGACAAGTATTATGATTTGGCTCAGAAGTATATGCCGAACGGTACATGTGGTGTTATCTCCTTTGGCGTAAAGGGCGGAAGAGCTGCAGCTGAAGAATTCATGAAGCATCTGAACCTGGCTATTATTGCAACCCATGTAGCTGATGCACATACATGTGTATTACATCCGGCTTCCTCAACACATCGTCAGCTTACAGATGAAGAGTTGATTGCGGGTGGAGTAAAGCCTGATATGGTTAGATTATCAGTTGGTATTGAAAATGTAGATGATATCATAGAGGATCTGGAGCAGGCACTTAGTTTTGTGAAATAGAATTTATAAAATAAAAATACAAGAAAAAACAATCTCAAAAGTATGATGGTACGGCGTTAAATGCCATAAAATCAAGGCTTTTGAGATTGTTTTTTATTTTTGCATAAAATACATGCATGAATTTTGTGTAATATTACTTGAACATTTTGCCCCTCATTTGCGTCTATATATTAGAGTCAAAAAAATAGTGATTGAAAGGAGCACTTAAAAACAGAGAAAAACAATTAAAGCCGGAGGAGGTATTTATTTATGGTTAAGCAAATAGCCAACAAAATTATTTTAACATTAGCAATATGCGGTGTGATTGGAGGATTTACTTCTGCGAATGTATTCGCAGGAAACAGTTACCTGGATGTGACAGTATCAAATGCATCTGGATTAGTTTCTAAGGATCCTAAGTCAATAATGACAAAGAAAGATGATAATGATACTTGTTTTTATGTTACTTTAACATCATTACAAAACGGGCCGAAAATTTATTTCACATCACATCATAGTAGTGGAAGAAAAGTATCCCAAACAGTAGAATACAATTCATATCAAGTAGGGCATACTCAGGTTTATAAATATAATGCTGGCGAAGGAATGGCTCTTCAGAAGTATTATTTATATGCATCTGCACCAAGAAATTATGTTAATGTTCATGCAGTAGGCAGATATTGTCCGTAACAAAATTAGTTACATCTGGAACACATTAAAATTGGCTGAAGGACTAGCATCTAGTTAGTTCTTCAGCTATATGTAAAGGAGATTATTATGAGAAAAAGAAAAATAATTGTATCTTGCGTTATAGCATCGTTGATATGTATGTGCTTAACAGGATGCAAAGGTAATGATAATGGAAATAGTCATGTTTCTGATAATTCAGCTGTTGAGACTGTATTATTCCCACAGTCATATAGCTCTTCTTCGGAATATGTTGATATAGATTTAAAAGATATTAAACCTCAAAGTGTAGCATGGAAATCTGCAACAACAAGTGATTTGGATATAGATTATGAAAAGTTAGCAAAGTTGTTTATGAGAGAGGATGAGAGTTATTATACTGAATTAAGAGAAGGGAGTCTTGTAGGAAAAGCAGATGAATATGGCAATTATGACGAACTGATTGACTGGTATGAAGAAACAAGAACAAGTGGATATATGACTGATAGTATGTATGGGTATTGCATTAACGCTGAAAGAGATGATCCTGAATATAATCTTAATAAATATACTGAACGAAAAGAATTTAGTTTTGCAACAGAAGATGATGTGAAACAGAACCTGGCAAAGAGTTTTCTTACAGTAGGGATTGATTTGGAACACGATTATGACTGCGAGGTTTTCTACTTGGATCATAATATTTTACAGCAGGAAGAAAGTCATGAAGGCCCAGATGGACAACAAAGAGCGGAGTTGTTTAAACAAGACTGGTCAGAAGATGATGATGCATATTTGTTATATTATCATAGATTGTATTCTGGACTGAGGGACTATCAAAATAATTCCATGGGACTGGAAGTTGCAGAAACGGCGAATGCACAAATCAAGGTGATATATGGAAAGGATGGAGTAGAAGAGTTTAGTGCACATAATCTAAATGCTTATACGGAAGACGAAAACACAGAAGAATTGATGGATTTTAATACTCTTATTCATAAAGTAGAAGATCATTATAATAGCATACTGGATGGAAGTAAACATAGAATTATAAGTGCTGAATTGGTTGTTGATAGAGAACAGGATTTGTCACAGGGTAAAATTAAGGCGGTTCCTGTATGGGCATTTCATATTATTGATGAATATCCAGGTGAATCACCAGTGGATTATGAAGTCAGATTTAATGCAATAACAGGAAAGGTTATGCAATAGGTGATGAAATGTTATGGAATTACATGAAGATAGATTTCAAGCGAGCTTTTCTTAATTGGAAATGTATAATAGTCATTTTGGTAGTATATGGTTTGCTGCAATACAATAATATAGAAAATACGAATGTAATAAGTTGGATTTATAGAGTGTTTTCCGTACAGTTTATAATAATTTCAATGGCTGTAGCATCAGCTACTTATGCTACAAGTATAATCGATGAAAGAAATCATAAGTATAAAATGTTAATGATAGTTAGAGGAAATCCTGTCAGTTATATTTTATCGAAAATAGTTGTCATTTTTATATCAACGATTATTACTTTTTTTGTTGCTTTTTGTCTGGCTGCTTTTGTCAATTATATAAGATATGGTTTGCCTGATGCAGATACGCTGAATAGTTTGCGGGATTCAAGAGGTGCATATTTAGAAATGGTATATGATCAGAAGTTTATAGGTTATGTAGTTGCATGTGCATTACAATTATCATTTTTTGCAGGTGTGATGTCTCTGATAGGAGTTATGATTTCACTTTTTTTTTAGGAACAGGATAATAGTCTACTGCTTTCCTGTGATTATGGTCTATATAGATGATATTTTCATGGAAAGAACTTTTGGTTGGGAGAAAGCAGCAACCAGGTCATTGAAGTATTTGGTTATAGACCAGATATGTATGAAAGTACCGGGACAAAGTGTACCATTGGCATATATTCAGATGGCTTGTTATGCGATTATTCTGGGTTATTTTATTATATATGTAAGTAAGAGGAAATTGGATGATTAAGGCTATAGATGTAATAAAAAATGGATTGTTAGATTCAAAGAAAAGAATACTATCAGCGAAATTCTGGACGGCTTTATTGCTTGTGCTTGCATTATCACTTGCAACAACCCCGAATTTGAATCGGGTATCAGAACAGATAGGAGAGGGGATATCTATTGGTATAATATCCTGTATATTTGATAATAAACACTTCTCTGCGTTCTATGGAATTATAGTATGCTATTTGCTATCAGAGATACCCTTTTTCAATGCTAATGAATTATTTACCATAATGAGAATGGGGCGGAGGAAGTGGTTTGCAACGAAGGCTGTGTCTATGGCAATAACATTATTTCTGTTTACCTGCTGTTCTTTTGTGGTATGCTTCATGAGCTTATTTCCGGATATTTCAATAACCAATGAATGGGGCAAAGTTATAATGACATTGGCTTATAGTGCAAATTATATGGGATATATAACCTTGATTTGCAATCCATCGCCTGAAATTGTAGGAGAATATCAACCCTATGATGCAATAGGATTATGTTTTATTATGGTTTGGCTCGTCTCGTTATTGCTGGGATTAATGATGTATGCGATAAGTATATATTGGAACAGATTTGCAGCAATTGTTATAGCGTCTGTTGTGTGTATGCTTGGATTATCAGAACAGTTATTTATTACATGTGGTTTCTTGCCATATTTATCAGTATGTATGTGGTATAGATTATCTACATATGGGACGTTGATAATGGGAGATATATATTATCCGGAATTATCTCCTTATGTCATATTGCTTGTAATTATGCTTGTTACGCTAACAACAGCATCTGCCATAAAGATTAAACATACAGAGTTTGATTGGATAAGTGAAACATAATGGGAGGATTTGTTAAATGATAGAAGTGAAAAATGTAAATAAAAGTTTTAAGAATCAAAAAGTTTTAGATAATGTATCTATAGATTTTGAAGATGGCGAGATTACAGGTATAGTAGGACATAATGGCTCAGGAAAGACTGTGTTGTTCAAGTGCATATGCGGATTGTTGTTTTGCGATTCAGGAGAGATAATTGTTGATGGTTGTACAGAAATAAAATATGGAACGATGATAAAAGATGCAGGTGTAATAATCGAAAATCCGGCCTATTTAGAGAATGAAAATGCTTTGAAGAATTTAAAGTATTTGTACGAGATTAATAATAAAAAGGATGATAATCATCTGCATGAGGTCCTTAGACAGGTGGGGCTTGATCCTACATTAAAGAAAAAAGTGAAGCATTATTCGTTGGGAATGAGACAACGACTTGCAATAGCTCAAGCTATTATGGAAGATCCTCATATTCTTATTTGGATGAACCTATGAATGGTCTTGATAAAAATGGCGTAGCTGAAATGAGGGCGTTATTTCTGGAAGAAAAGAAGCAAGGGAAGACAATAATACTAGCAAGTCATAACAAGGAGGACATAGATGTGCTGTGCGATCATGTATATGAAATGGAAGATGGTGTATTGTGTCAGATAAGGTAAAGGAGCTGTTGTTCTTCTTTGAGGAAAGAAATATAATAATTATATAATAAATTTGTTATTGGGGTGCATACAATAAATTCAAGGGGGAGTTTGGCTAGATGGTAGATAACGAGATTATAGGACAGCGAATATTAGAGAACAGGAATAAGTTGTATGCCTTGGCATATAGTATTATTGGCCATCCTGAAGATGCAGAGGACGCAGTTGGGAATGCAATTATCAAAGCTTTTATGCACAAGGAGGATATAAAAAAAGATGATAGTATTGATGCCTGGTTGTATTCAATTGTAAATCGTGAGGCTTATGGTATTTTAAGAACAAGAAAGCCTATAGTTAGTTTGGATGAAAATGAAAATTTATGTTCCAGAGATATTATAAGTGAGAAGGTAGATAAATTATATATTTGGGATGTAGTATCTCAGATGGATGAGAAATATAGGGGTATCGTCTATCTATATTATGGACTGCAGATGGATACACATCAAATTAGTAAGATAGTTGGTATTCCTCAAGGTACAGTGAGAACTCGTTTAAAGAGAGCAAGAGAAATATTACGAGTGACTCTAGAGGAAGGAGGCGAGGTAGATGCAAAATAAAAAAGACAATCAGGAATTATTTGATCAGCAAATAAGTGATTTATTAAATTCTACTCCGCTGTCTCCTCCAGATGATTATGAAAGTTTTATAGACGATAAAATCAGGGAGGGAGTGGAGTCAGCAAAACAGCAGCATAAAGTCGTGGCTTTTGTTAGGAAGCATAGGAAAATGATTGCAACTTTTGCAATTATTCTAGGCATTTCTGCCATTGGTATTTCGACGAAGGCGACCATTGATTATTATAAAGATCGAATGGGAAAGATATCAGAGTCTGAAAAGGAAGAGACTTTAGAGCGAGTAGAAGAAGAGGTTGGTGAAGCGGCAACATTTTCACGAGAGTTTACATCTAATGAACGAGAGAGAATGAAAGTACTGGAAGAAAAATATAAGAATAATGGTATTTTTCCAGAAAAAAAGCTTAAGATAATAGATTCGTTAGATGAGGTTGATGAAAGTACAATTTGCTATTATTATCCAACCAGAACTTATTATCTGCCGGATAGAGAATTAACAGATGAAGAGTTGTTAGAATACATTGATGATTTTGAAAAAACAAATTATATATTGCAAGAACAATTCATAAAAGAGCAGGAATCATACGCTGATATTGAGGCTATTCCGGATGAGGATATGAAGAAAATTGCTATAAAAGCTGTAGTAATGTATTTTGATGAAAAGACGGAAAATCTTTTAGCTGATATTAAATGGTCATATGTATATGAAGAAATGGAAGGCGGATATACTAAAGATGTAAATATTACTGTTGTGAATAAAAACAACAGTAGATTTTATGAAGTTCATGCAGATGGCATAACCGGAAATATAAATGCCATTTATAATAATTGTACACTAAATGATTTAGATAAAACATATCCTTATGCACCACATTCGAAGTGTGAGTATAGTAAAGAAGAGATATGTGATAGTTTTAAGAAGAATATTGATTTAGCATGTAAATGCGCACCTGGCCTTAAGTGTGAAGGTGGAGCCGCAATCGTATATTATGGAGAAGGCAATGTTCTGGGGGGAACAGTTCTTTTAAAATATAATATGGAAGGTGGTAGACAGGTGGAAATGACTTACGTTTTGAAAGACGGGAGTATAGACTATATTAGTCCTGATTATGATGCTACTTTTGAAACTGATTATGAATTTTTAGAGGAATTATCAGAGAAGTATGGATTTGAAATTCGGTGTACAAAATTTGATTTAACAAAGTAAAAAAGATTTCAGGAGAAACAAAAATATGAAAAATATGAAGATTAAAAAATACTATATTGGAATTGTAGTTTTGCTTATGGTGATGTGTGTATTGCCGGTAAAGGAAATAAATGCGGGAAATATATCAGAAAAACAATATATTGAGGAAATGAAAGTGCCTGTAAAGGAAAAAACTGTTACAGCTAATCAAGTGTGTTTTAGAAGAGAGCCTGGGTTGAATAATACAACATTTGGTCATTTTAAGGCGGGGGATAAGGTGCTTCAATTGAACACATCACCGGTATATCGAGACGGATATACATGGGTGCAAGTACAGCGTTTTGATGGTAAAACTGGTTGGGTTGCATCTGTTTATTTGAGATAGACGAATATGGCTAAAAGTGAGAGATGATTTGAGAATGAGAATTATTATAAGATAGCACAAGAGCGAATGCAAAATGCATTCGCTCTTGTTTGTTTGAAGTATATTGTTATAAATCAAAAGGGATGAAGAAAACTAATTAAATAATTTTGCTAAAAGACTTTTAATAGCCTTTACAAAATTTCTGTGATGTCTAACAATCATTGGCTCGCAATAATCGTAGCGCTCTGCTTTGATCCACTCAGGAATTGGAGCGGAATCAATTGTGTTAATATAAGTGTTCATCATAGTCATCATATCAAACACCTCCAATTATAAATCTCATAAACCCTGATGGATTAGTTACGTCCATCTCTTACCTTCTGAATTCATTATACTGTTCCAAATAATAATGCGCCATATGCTATAAAATTAAAAATAATTAGAAGTTTTTGTGTTGCTGTCACAAAAATGTGCTATTATAGGTTCGGTAGCTCTGTATTTTCTGTTTTGTAGCAAAAAACAGATGATACATATGAGTATGTATGAGATTCAATTTGGTAAAGGAGTTCTGCTATGGGTTTTACAGTAGAAGACATGCTTATTATTGCACGAGATAAATATGATATGGAATTAATTGCCGGCAAAAATGGTTGGGCCAACTCCATCAGTTGGTTGTTGATGGTAGAAGATACAACTATTACAGCTAATTTTAAAGGCAAGGAATTAGTTGTTACTCAGGGAGTATATTTCAATACAGAAGAGCGCTTACTTGAACTGGTTGAGATTCTGGATAAGCATCACTGTGCCGGTCTTATTGTAAATACGGGATATTATATCAAGGAGATTCCACAGAAGGTTATAGATTATTGTGATGAAGTGGATCTGCCCCTTATGGATGTACCATGGGATGTGGTAATGTCGGAGATGATTAAGGATTTGACGGTTCGAATCTTTTTACAGTCAGAGACTGATCAGCAGATTTCAGATGCATTTATCAAATCATTTGAAAGCCCGGCTGCCCAGGATAAATATAGAGAGAAGCTGTCGGCTTCATTCGATGTTGATGGTAGATTTCAGGTAGTGCTTATATCCACAGGAGATTTAGACAGTATGGATTCCATGGACAGGCGTCGAATTGGCTATAGACTCCAGATTTATATGGAAAATATTTCTCATAATGGACATTTCTTTTATTATAATGGTTACTTTGTATTGATTTTAAATCAGGTAACCAAGGAGCAGACCAGAGAGATTATAATGGGATTTATGACCCGTGCTGCCAGAAGAATGCCTGATAAGGAAATCTATTGTGGTGTAGGTTCTCCAGTTATGGATGTGTCAGATCTTCATTTATCATATAGACGAGCAGAATATGCAGTGGCTACAGCGATGCGCAAGGGTGAGAAATTGGTCAGATTTGATAAGCTGGGTATGGAGAGATTGTTGTATGCAATTTCTGATCAGAAGCTTCTATTAGAAATGAGTGAGAAACCATTGAAGCCGATTTTGGATTATGACAGGGAACATAATTCGGATTTGCTTGCAACACTTCGATCATATCTGCACAATGATGGAAGTATCAAGGCGGTGGCTGATGAGATGTATATTCATAAGAATACAATCGTATATCGAATGAACAAGATCAAGGAATTGATAGGAAATGATTTGAGCGATGGTCAGGAGAGATTAGCATATTATTTGGCCTGTATGATTGTGGAAAATAATTTTTTGCAAAAATAAACTATATATTGTAAAAAGGCAGATTTGCCAAGGTATAATGTCATGTATTTGTGTCAAAAAGGTCAAATATGTGACATTATTTTTTATACAAAAAATATATAATGAACATAGAATTAGAGTCTATCTATGGAGGAAAAATGTATGAAGGGACTGGATTTTAACAGAGAGTGGGTAGTTACAAAAGAAGGGGAGACAGGAGCGCGCCAGGTTAATTTGCCGGACGATGCAATGTTATATGAAGATAGAAGTAAAAACAATCCGGGAAAAGGTGCAATAGGTTATTTTGCTACCGGATGTTACATCTATACCAAGAAGCTACAGGCTCCTATAGAATGGCAGGGCAAAACTGTGATTATGGAGTGTGAAGGAGTGTATCAGAATTCTAAGGTTTTGATAAATGGTAAAGAAATATATAAGCGTTCATATGGTTATTCTAATTATTTTGTGAATCTGTCACAGGAACTGATTTATGGAGCTGAAAATGAAATTCAAATCATTGCTGATAATGCCAAGGCACCAAATAGTAGATGGTATTCCGGCTCTGGAGTCTATAGAGAAGTGAAAATATATGTAGGACAAGAAATTGCAATTGCTCCAGAAGGTGTCAGAATCACTACATTATCATCAGATACTGTTAAAGTAGATGTGGAATATAGGAAACTTGGTTTGCAGACAGATGAATCTGTTGATGTAGAAATTCAAATCTGGGATGGAGATACTCAGGTTGCAGCAGCTCATGAGAATCATAGTCAGATTCAGATTCCTAATCCTGTATTATGGGAGGAGGATAATCCTCATTTATATACATGCAAGGCAATTATCAGTCATGATGGAAAAGTACTAGATGAGGCTTCAGATAGATTTGGTTTGCGCATGATAACCTGGGACGGAAGCGGTTTTCATGTCAATGGCAAGGAAGTATTGCTTAGAGGCAGCTGCATACATCATGACAATGGTGTACTTGGTGCATGCGGATTTGCAGATGCAGAGTATAGAAGAGTTCGCATAATGAAGGATGCGGGATTTAATGCTATTCGCTCTGCACATAATCCTATTTCCAAGGCTATGCTGGATGCCTGTGATGAGTTGGGAATGTATGTAATGGATGAGTCTTTTGATATGTGGTTTATACAGAAGAATCCATATGATTATGGCGGGGATACATTTAGAGATAACTGGAAGTTAGATATTGAGTCTATGATTTCAAAGGATTACAATCATCCTTCTGTAATTATGTATTCTATTGGAAATGAGATTTCTGATTTAGGAAAAGAAGAAGGAGTGAATATGTGCAGAGATATGGCTGCATATGTGAAGTCTTTGGATCCGAGTCGTGCTACAACTCTTGGAATCAACATAATGCTTGCGTCTCTTGTTGCCAAAGGTCGTGGAATGTATGGCAATAGTGGAGATGACAAGAAGGATGAGAAGGAAAATAATAAGGGCTCTCAATCTATGGATGATACTCCAACCAGTGATTTCTTTAATATGCTAATGAATAAAATGGGCGAATTGATGGAGAAAACCACTAAGGGCAAAGGTGCTGATAAGATTGTGGACAATGTGTCTAAATATCTGGATGTTCCTGGGTATAATTATGCAGGTGCTAGATATTATACCGAGGCAAAGCAATATCCTGACAGAGCATTTACAGGATCCGAGACATTGCCAAAGAAATTATATACCAATTGGCAGATGGTGAAGGATATACCAAATCTGACTGGTGATTTCATGTGGACAGGTTGGGATTATTTAGGTGAATCTGGAATTGGAACGGTTCGTTATACTGATAAATCAACCAAGAAGCCTGTTGAACCGGGGCTTATAATTTCAGGTGGTCCTGGTGTTATAGATATTTGTGGTAAGCCAAGAGCTGAAGTGGGTTGGAACAAGATTATCTGGGATTTAGACAAGACTCCTGTTATTGCTGTGGAACCTATGATTCATGCTAATCATCAAAGCGGCATATCTATGTGGAGAAATACAGATGCAGTGACCAGCTGGTCATGGGATGGCTGTGAAGGTTACAAGAACAAGGTTCGAGTATATGCAGATGGTGCCAAGGCAGAGCTTCTGGTAAATGGTAAGAGCTATGGTAAGAAAAAGATCAAAGAAGATATTGCTGAATTTAAAAAGGTAATATATGAACCGGGAAAGATTGAAACTATAATATATGATGCTTCGGGAAATGAAATAAATAGAAATGCGATGCATACATCAAAGGGCAGAATATCTATTAAAGCTGATGTGGATTATCGAGGCAGAGGAGGAGAATGTAACTCCTTAAGTGCCAATGGCCAGGACATGGCATTTATCAATATTTCTCTTGTGGGAGATGATGGTATTGTGCGCCCTGCTGTTGATAAGAAATTACAGGTCAAGGTGACAGGATCTGGTACTTTGCAAGGTTATGGCTCAGCTAGACCTTGTATGTCAGAGAATTTCTATAGTGATGTACATACAACATATTTAGGCCAATCCCTGGCAGTTGTTCGTGCCGGTTATGAACCGGGTGATATTGATGTTGAAATATCAGGAGATGGCCTGGAAACAGTGCATTTAACAGTACCTGTTAGAGAGGCATAGTAGAATAGAAATGTTGATGTAAATGGCATCAAACCGTTGTATCTGCACTATGTAGGTGCAGATACAATGGAATTGAAGTCAATATGTTTCTAAAGAATTATAACTGGCGTTTATGTTCAGCTCTAAATTTGGCTGGACTGGTGCCAGTTTCTTTTTTGAAAACCTTAGAGAAGAAACTTCTGTCTCCAAATTTTAACTGATCACAGATATCCTGTATGTCCATGTCAGTGGATACAAGGAGATAACAAGCTTGCGAGATGCGAGCTTTTTTAATATACGAATTAATGCTCATACCAACTTCTTTTTTGAACTTTCGAGATAAATAGTAATCAGTGTATCCAATTTTGGTGGCCAAAGTAGATATGCTGAGAGAATCTCCAGGATGAGACTCAATGTAGTCAACGCAGGATTGAATCTCAGGAGAATATTGCATACCTTCATATTTGTGATTATGAACCATGAATAAGAAATCATCATACATTATATTGGCAATAGACAATATATCTGCAAATGTCTTGGCATTGGTTATATCATCCAGATATTGCTGGCCTTTTAAATATGCTTTTTCAGGAGATATTCCGCCATCAACAGTAGCGCGAATACATAAACCGACAAATATAGTTGCATTTTGCTTGGCATTTTCCAGAGATACACGGGTCATTGGATGTATACTTTGAATAATATTGGATGCATTGGGGATTTTGTGTTTGCTGTAAATGTCTCCCTTGCGAATGAAATCCAATACTGAATTTTCCTGTGACCAGATTTTGGCGTAGTTGAAACCTCCGGTTTCGCTATCATCATTAACCATCGCAGGACTCTGATTAATGTCATAGTCATAGGTTATGTCCGATGGTTTGATATGAGTATCTGAGATACAATAATGCAATTGCAGAACATATTTTACAAAGTTTGTAGCTGGGACAAGAGGAATCTGTCTGAGATATTCCTCGAAAGTGGGGCGCCAGCTGGCTCTGATCTTTGGATTATTAATATATTTATCCAGAGATTCCTGAGAAATTTCGGTGGTAAAAACCGGTCCCATTACATACATATATTCCAGGTTATTGTCCTCTGAAAATTGGAAAACCATTGCCCAGATCATGCCTAAATCCACGCTGCAAATTAATGGCTTGGTATTCTCTTTGGAATAGTCCAGAGCCTGATCCAATATCTTGGAAGATCTGATTATAGTGTCGAAAATAATATGAGGAGCATTGCTTTTAATAAGAGTGCCCATGCTATTATATTGCCATAGATACATTGTTCCGTTGCAGTGTAGAAGTTCTACAAATAATTCTAATCTGTTTTTAATTTCAGCAGAAGATAATCTGTTCATATTTACCACCTGTTTCTTTTATTAATCAAGATAATTCCATTCTGATGGATCGCGCCAGCCTCTCTCTCCGAGAAATTTATCAAGAGGAAGTTTCTCGATTTCTTCCTTTGGCATATCGCTGTTCATGAGCTTTGCCCAACCTCCTGCTGCAGCTGATCCTGTATTTGCAGTAGCATCAGCAGGCTTTAGTAGATTTAAAAGTGGCTCACCTGCTTCAAATCTGCGCTTATTCTCTGCAATAATTTCCAAGGTTCTTCCGTCTCGGTTAGGAACCTGTGGTGTGCAGTGTGGAGTGATATATACATTTTCCATATGCCATAGAGGATGGTCTGCTGGAAGTGGATCTTCTTCTATAACATCAAGGCCGGCTCCTGCAAGCTTGCCGCTATTGAGAGCATCCATCATGGCCTGAGTATCAACTATTCCACCGCGAGCCATATTAATCAGGTAAGAACCGTCACGCATTTTGTCAAATGTGTCTGAATTAAACATGTGATAAGTCTCATCTGTAAGTGCGAGAGTGAGAACTATAAAATCACATTCTGCTAATAATGGATCAATACTGTGACCTTCCTGGTGAGAATATTTATGGCAGTAATCGAAGCCTTTGATTGGAAAATAGTCATAGGCATATATGTCCATACCTAATGCATGAAGTCTTTCTGCAAGCATTCGACCATTATTTCCCATTCCTACAATACCTACCTTGCGGCCATATAATCCACGCCATTTCTGAGAACCTTCTACACCCCAGTGGCCGGCTTCCTGAGCAGCTAGTAATTCTTTGGTGTGGTAGCACAGCTCCAACATGAAATATATGCAATGCTCTGCTAATACAGGTGCGCTTCTTCCTGCGGCACCAGCTACATCGAAACCTTTGGCGAAAACTTCCGGGCGGGCAGAGCCATTTAATCCGGCATGATCGCATTGTACCCATTTCAAAGTATTGTCCCCCAATAGACAATTATCAACGTCACCGATAATGATTGCTACATCAGCATCAGCAACTTCCTTTTTGAGAGTTTCCTTATCATAAAAAGGGACATATACAAATTCTGAATCTGCAAATAAGTTTCTCAATTTATGATAGTTTTCCTTGTTCCACCATACAGTGGATACTACCTTGTTAATTGTACTCATAATAGTATTCCTTCCTTTTGTGTCAAAATTAGACATTCTTTGTTGTGAATACAATAACATCATATAAGAGCTGGTTGCTTGTATGAAATTGTTAAAATGTGTTCAAAATAGTTAGTGAGGCGTGTTATATCAATAATAGACACATAAACACTAATATATCCTTAATCATTATAGTAGTGGCTAATTATAATGATGTCAACAAAAAGCCAAAAGAATGTAGGAGGAGGTTGGATGAGCACTGAAAAATGGTGGATAGATTATCCATGGAGAATGGTTCAGACGAATCTGCGTGAAGTAGATATGGAAGATATCGATGCAGTAAAGTTTGTCCAGGAATTAAAAGATTTCAATGCTACATTAGTAACTTTTAATGCAGCAGGAATTATTGCAAGCTATGAAACCAAATTACCATTTCAAAATAAATCAGCATACCTACACGGTGATGATTTGGACAGAATTCTGAGGGAGTGTCATAAGGCAGGAATCAAAGTGATTGCCAGATGTGACTTTTCTAAAATGGGTAAGAATCTATTTGAACAGCATCCTGATTGGGCATACAGACAGGCTGATGGTAATGAGTTAGAGTACAACGGTTTTGTTCAAACTTGTATCAATGGAGATTATCAGCAGGAATATGTATATGAAATATTAGAAGAACTGTTTAAAGAATATGATTTTGATGGATTATATTGCAACATGAGTTCGACATTTGTTGTTGATTACGAGTTGAAAATTCATGAACCATGTCACTGTGACATTTGTAAAAAAAAGTTCAAGGAACAGTTTGACTTGGATATACCGGATCAGGTAAATCCTAGAGACCCTGCTTTTGGAAAATATATGGCATTTATTGGAAAATGCAGTATGATGCAGAAGCAGAAAATGTATAAGAGAGTCAAGGCTATTAATGAAAACATAGCAATAAACGGTTTCGATTATTTCAGAACAGAATGTAATCAGGATGTAGATCATCATCCTTGGGTATATGATGCTTCTGCAAATAGCAGACGTATAGCAGGACCTGACAGAACCAAGATTGTAGACGATGCATCTGCAGTTTATATGGGTTTTCAGTATAGACACAGTTGTGTTTCGTCGTCTCTTCTTGAAATTCGTCAATGGCAGAATCTGGCATACAGTAATAGCACCAGCATGTATATACTGGGAACATTGAGCAAACATCGGGACAAGTCAGGATTGGTTGCTTCCAAGAAAGCCTTTGATTTCTTCGCAAAACATGAAGATATCTATAAGGGCATGAAATCGCGAGCTGAGGTGTTGCTGGTTGAGAAGAAGTTGATGGGAAGAAATGATCCTGAAGTTGATGGATTGGTTCAGGCTCTATCACAGATGCATGTTCCTTTTGATGAAATGAAAATCGAAGAGATAACTTCAGATCTCTTGAAGCGTTATAAAGGAATTGTGCTGGCAGATGTATCTACAGTGAGTGATGACCAGGCTGCTATGATAGATGAATATGTAAAAGCTGGCGGAAAACTTGTGGCTACAGGTGAAAGTGGATTTGCTAATGAGCGCAGAATGTCTAGAGAAAATAATGCATTCCAATCTCTAGGAATTGAATCTGTACAAGGCAAGCGAAAGATGAAGTCGTCTGTTTTCAAATTCAAAACAGGTGATTGCGAAGTATTTAAGAACTGTGCCGCAAGAGGAATCAACAATATTGTGCCTTGGGACAAGATGGTTGATGTCAGGGTAAAGGATGAGGCTAGAAAGTTCATGGAACTTGTACCGGAACAACCATTTGGACCACCGGAAATATGTTATTCGAGGGATACAACAGATATTCCTGCAGTGACTGCATTTGATTATGGCAGCGGACAGGGCATATATGTGCCATTTAATATTGGAACTTATTATTATCAGTATGGTCATGAGAATTCATATAAATTCTTAGAGGATGTAATAACTGAGGTAGCAGGCCTTGAAAGCATTGCACCTCTTGTTACACCAATGTGTGAGATTGCTGTTACAGGCAAAAATGATGGGGAAGAGGATGTGAAGATGGTGCAACTGATTAATATATCAGGAGCAAGTGGTAATAACCAGTTCTTTGAGCCTATTTCTCTGGAGAATCTGGAGATTAGGATAGATGTTCCTCACGGTGCTAGCGTTAATACATTGAATGGGGGAGCAGTAACCGTTGAGGGAAACAAAATCATTTTAGATCGCTTAAATAATTATGAAGCGATAATAATTCATTGAGTATGGGAGGTAAGAAATGAATTTAAAGAAAATCTTCGCAGGTGCTTTTGGAAGCAATGATCCAAAGTACAGAACTGCAAAACTCTGGGAGATGATATTCTCAGGTGGAACATCAGGAGCTAAGATGGTATTTTACATTTTAAATATGTATGCATCTTATGCTATGAATGAAGGCTTTGGTATTGCTGTGGCAGTTACCGGTATTATCATTCAGGGAAAGACAATTTTTGATGGAATTACAGATCCGGTTGTGGCTATGATTTATGATCGATTGCCAGTGTTTAAGCGAGTAGGTAAAATCAGGATGTTCCTATTGATTGGTTGGGCCCTGTGTTCCCTTTCATCTATCATGATGTTTAATGTGTTGCCACATTTTGTTGAGAACAATAATCTCAAAGGTGGTGCAGCGGGCATTGCAATGTTTATCCTAGTATACGCTTTCTTCGTTGTGGGATATACAATTATGTCAATTGGTGGTGCGTCAACTATTTCATCAGCATTGACCAATGATCCTAAGCAGAGACCATTCGTTACATTTATCACTACAATATATCAGCGTGTGGGTCCAATGCTTATGAATACAATTTTGGCATTTACAATTTTGCCAAAATACAATAATGAGTACAATGTAGCTAGTTTGAGTGAAGCATGTTTCGTATTTGTTATAGTGGCATTTTTCTTTGTATTGCTTTCATGCATTGGTCTTAGAAGAATTGATACACCAGAAATTCTTGGTCAGATGGTAGCCCTCGGTGGCAAACAGACCAAAGTTGGTATCAAGGAGATTGTAAATATTTTCCGTGAAAATATTCCAATGCGTTGTTATCTGGTAACAGGTATCACAGATAAGATTGCATCTAATGCTGCTACACAGACAGTTATATTGACACTGTTAAATGGTATTCTGATTGCAAATTACAAGACATCAACAATGATTAATAATGTAGGAACTATTATTGGTTTTGTATTTACTTTTGTTGGTGGCATGTATATTGCCAAGAAAGGTGTAAAAGTTGCAACCAGAACAATGTCTTACTTAAATATCTTTATTAATGCAGGTATTTTTATTTTCCTTCTTATTCTTGGACCAGACAGAATGGCTGAGATTGGAAAGGGCGGAGCAATTATGATGCTTTATGTAGCATTTATGCTTGGTGTAAGTGCTGCTAGTATGATCTTAAATGTTGCAGAGGGCATGATGAGAGCAGATGTTATTGACTACGAGCTTTCTCGTTCAGGCAAGTATATGCCAGGAACTGTTGGTGCAGTTTATTCTCTTACTGAGAAAATCATTGCATCCTTTGGTGCAACAATCGCTGCTGTTGCAGTTGCAGCTATTGGATATAAGGACAAGATGCCACAGATGGGTGATCCTGCAACCTGGTCTATTTTCTGGGTTGTTGCAATTCTGACATATGGTCTTCCAATTATTGGATGGATAGCTAATATTATTGCTATGAGATTCTACGAGTTGGATTATGAAAGAATGGGTGAGATTCAGCAGGAAATTGCTGATGTTAAGAAGGCTGCCAAGAGTGGCGGTGCCAAATAATTAAGGGTTCAAAAAGCGGGATTGCTGATTGAATTACGAGAAGCAATTCTGCTTTTTTGAGATAATAAATAATAGGAGGCATAAATCATGAAAATTGGATTTATCGGATTAGGAATCATGGGTAAGCCTATGGTTAAAAATATTATAAAAGGTGGATACACTGATGTGCTTGTAAATGGCAGACATCAGGATGTATTAGATGAGTTGGCTGAATGTGGCGCAAAGTCAGCTACATATCAGGAAATTGGTGAGCAGTGTGATGTAGTTATGACAATGCTTCCAAATTCACCACAGGTGAAGGAAGTAATGCTTGGTGAAAATGGTGTTGCTTCATACATGAAAGCCGGATCAGTATTCATTGATATGAGCTCTATTAATCCTGTTGCAAGTAAGGAAGTTGCTGATGCTCTTGCTGCAAAGGGTGTTGAGATGATTGATGCACCTGTATCTGGTGGAGAGCCAAAGGCAATTGATGGAACACTTAGCTTTATGGTTGGTGGTAAGCCAGAACTTGTTGAGGAATATAAGCCATTGTTGGAGACTATGGGAGCATCAGTTGTAAGATGTGGTGATGTTGGTGCAGGCAATACAACAAAGCTTGCAAATCAGATTATTGTAGCATGTAATATTCAGGCTCTCTCTGAAGCATTGACACTTGCTCAGAAGGCTGGCGTTGATCCTGAGTTAGTATTCCAGGCAATTCGTGGAGGATTGGCAGGATCTACAGTTATGGATGCCAAGGCTCCTATGATGATTGAAGGAAATGATAAGCCAGGTTTCAAAATCGACTTGCATATCAAGGACCTGAATAATGCATTGGATTGTGCTCATTCTGTTGGAGCGCCTGTTCCAATGACAGCAGAGGTACAGGAAATTATGCAGTGGATGCATAATCATGAGGGCGGTCAGAAAGACCACAGTGCAATTGCTCAGTACTATGAGTATTTGACAGATATCAAGATTGGTAGATAATTAAAAATATAATAATAAAGGGACAGCAGTATATGAATAAGCAATTGAGAGAAGATGCCAATAGAATAATTGACGGTGCAATTAAAGCTGTATGTCCAGATGAAGCAGTTAGGCGTGCGCTGGAAAATATAGAATTTACAGGGCGCGTCTATATTGTTTCTATTGGAAAAGCTGGATGGCAAATGGCAAAAGCAGCCGTTGATAGATTGGATGAAAAGAATGTAGAATACACTGCCGGAGTTGTGGTTACAAAATATGATCATGTGCAAGGCGAACTCAAAGATATCAAATGCTTTGAGGGTGGACACCCGGTTCCTGATGCAAATGGATTTATGGGAACTCAGGCAGCCATAGATATGGTAAGTGATTTAACAGAGGATGATACGGTTCTTTTTCTGATTTCAGGAGGAGGAAGTGCGCTTTTTGAAAAACCACTTATTGATGGAGATGAGCTTGCTGAAATCACGAATCAGTTGTTGAAATCAGGCGCTGATATTGTGGAAATGAATACTGTAAGAAAGAGATTGTCTGCTGTAAAAGGCGGAAGATTTGCTCTTATATGTGCACCGGCTCGTGTTGAGGCAATTGTCTTGTCAGATATTGTTGGAGACCCTCTAGATATGATAGCATCCGGTCCGGCTTATCCTGATACTTCTACATCCCAGGATGCTTTGTTTATAGCCAAGAAGTACAATCTGGAAATGTCTGATTCTACTCTAGAATTGTTGGCGGAGGAAACTCCTAAGGAGTTGGAAAATGTAAACACTCAGATAATTGGTAGCGTGCGAGAATTATGCAAAGCAGCGGCAATAGAGTCTGAGAAGATGGGCTATGAACCTGTAATGCTTAATATGGATCTGACATGTGAGGCGGATGTTGCAGGACAAATGCTTGTGAGTAAAGTGAAGGAAAATTTGGACAGTTGGAAGAAACTGGCTTTTATCGCTGGAGGAGAAACGGTTGTTCATATCAAGGGTAATGGTCTTGGCGGTCGTAATCAGCAATTAGCATTTTCTACAATGAAAGCAATTGCCGGTCAAAAGGATGTTGCGATCTTTTCAGTAGGATCCGATGGAACAGATGGTCCGACGGATGCTGCTGGTGGTTATGTAGATGGAGATTCCTATGAAAGTCTGCAGAAGGCAGGGTTGGATTATGATGAAATTATGGATAATAACGATTGTTACAATGGGTTGAAAGCCATTGACGGTCTGGTTATTACAGGCCCCACAGGAACCAATGTAAATGATTTCTGTGTGGCATTGATTTCATAATATTATTAGAATCTAAATAGTATTTGTTGTTAATATAGCATACAGGATGTGGCCAGTCAGTTCCCCAAATAACGCGGTTGGGACTGATGGTCACATATTTTTTGCCTATTTCATAGGTGTCTGTGTAGTCCCTTCTTACTACGAAATTTGTATCTCTATTCAATTTAAGATAAAGCTTTGGAAGATTTTGTGATTATAATGGCTTTTTTGTGTTGGTAATTGCTCCTGTGATAAATAAAAAACGAAATGGACACATGAAAGCTAATAAATACACATAGATTTTACCTGTAGTCTCTATAATTATATACAGATAATAACATGAAAATATTAGATTATGGAGATGCATATGGATATTAAGTTACAAATTGAAGAAGCAAATAAAAAAGTGACAGAAATATTTACCAAGGCTCGCCCTATCTGGACGAAAATTGAGCCGGCTATTGATGCCATACCTGGAATGACAGCCAATAAGATTCTGGTGGCTGGTCCTCCAATTAAAATTGAGGATATTACTATACCTGTAAGAAATGCAGTATGTGGTGCGGCTGTGCATGATGGACTTGCTGCTACAAAAGAGGAAGCATGGAAGAAGGTCGAGTCAGGTGAAATCGTAATTGATTCTGCCCAGAATTATAACTGTGGATGTTCAGCTACTATGGCTACTTCTGCCAGCATGCCTGTAATTGTCTGTGAAGACAAGGTATACGGTGGAGTGGGTTATGCTCCAATTCATCCGGGCAATTCTCCAAAGGTTTTGAGATGGGGATATTATGATGAGGAAATCGAGGCACATTTGCAGTTCTTTAGAGATACTTATGGCTCGGCATTGAATGAAGCTGTACAGCTTGCAGGCGGTATCGATGTGGTAAATGTACTTGCAAGAACAGCTGGAATGGGTGATGAGAATCACAATAGATTATTCGCTTCAAGTATGTTCTTAGACCTTCAGTTGATGGAATATTTACCAGATATTACAAATCCTAAGAAGGATGAGGTTATTAAAGAATTGGCGGTAAATGATAGATTTATGCTGCATGTACTTATGGCTGCTGTTGAAGCAGTTACAGCGGCTGCCAAGAAGGTTCCTTATTCTACTGTAATGGTTGGAATGGGAGGCAATGGTGTAGAGTTTGGTATTCAGGTTGCTGCAACAGGTAACAAATGGTATACAGCTGAAGCACCACTTATTTTGGGAAGTCTGTTGAATCCTACATATACCATTGATGATATGCTTCCATATCTTGGTGACAGTTGTGTGACTGAGGTATATGGTCTCGGTGGAATGGCAGCTGTATCTGCACCTGCTTATGTGCGTATGACAGGTGGTACTTTGGAAGATGCCAAAGAGAGAACCGACAGAGCCAGAACAGTATCACTTGGAGAGCATAGTTTCAATCAGGTACCATGGGATGATTTCAAGGGATCACCGGTTGCAATTGATGTGAGAAAAGTTGTAGCGCTCAATACTCTGCCAATCAGTCACGGCGGTTCAGGATTAAAGAAGGGCGGTCAGGCTGGAGCTGGTTCTTGTGAGTTGCCACTGGACTGCTTTAAGGAAGCTCTGAGAGGTGTAGCTGCAGAGGTGGCTCCACAGGAAGTATAGGAGGACAGAATAATATTATGAGTACATTTGTCAAAATTGAGAAGAATATATATATCGATTCCCTGGAGACATTATTTGCCACAACTGTGTTAAATGATCAGCCGGGAATCAATATGGGATATATCGGTATGTGTAACAGTACTTTCAGAAGTGTAATAGAAGATATTGGTCTTATGACTTCTGAGATTGCTGATTGTACAGAAAATGATTATGTCATTGTAGCAGATGCTGAGTCAGAAAATGCATTTGATGCAGCTGTAGCAGAAGTAAATAAGAATATGGAAGTGAAATCAGGTGGTAACAAGGTGGCTGAGTATGATACTCAGGAAGCTGCTTTGGCTGCTCATGATGAGGTGAATTTAGTTCATATTGCTGTTCCAGGAGATTGTGCTTTGGAAGAGGCGAAGAAAGCGTTGAATGCAGGGAAGCATATTTGCGTATTTAGTAATAATGTGCCATTTGAAGATGAGCGAGAGATGAAAGAGTTGGCTCGTGAAAAAGGACTTCTTTGCATGGGACCTGACTGTGGTGTTGCCAATATTAATGGTGCGGCACTTGTGTTATCAAGTATTACAAATCGTGGACCTTTTGGTGTTGTAGGTGCATCTGGAACAGGTATTCAGCATGTTGCAGCTATTATTCACGAAGGCGGAAGCGGTGTTACTCAGACTATCGGTGTAGGTGGTAATGATTTGAAGGATCCGATTGGTGGAATCTCAATGCTTATGGGCCTTGATGCGTTAAATGAAGATCCTAATACAAAGTACATCGTTGTAATCTCAAGAAAGCCTGGCGAGAAGACTTTGCCGGTTATCTGTGAGAAGTTAAAGAGCATCAATAAGCCAAAGGTAGTTCTCTTCATGGGATGCGAGAGAGAAATCGTTGAAGCTACTGGATCAATCTGGGCTGAGAACTTAGATGATTGTGGTATAAAGGCGCTTCAGTTAATCGGTGTTGATTACGATTTGGGTGATGACGCAGAACTAGATGCCATTGCCGAGAAGGCTATAGAAGGTATGGCTCCGGAGCAGAAATATCTCCGTGGTGGATACTCAGGTGGTACATACATGGATGAGGCTATGCATGCTATGTATGATGAGATTGGTGATGTATGGTCTAACTGCCCATTAAACAAGGACTACCAGTTGGCTGATTCATATAAGAGTGTGGAAAACACTGTTATTGATTACGGCGAGGAAGAGTTTACACTTGGTAGACCTCATCCTGCAATTGACCCAAGTATCAGAAAGCCTGCTGTTCTTAGAGAGGCATCTGATCCTGAGGTTGCAGTTATATGCTTGGATTATATTTTGACACCTCCAGGACATCCTGATCCGGTTGGATATCTGGTACCTGATATCAAGGAAGCACAGGAAATGGCAGATAAGCGCGGTGGCAAATTAGTATTTATCTCTTCTGTCCTTGGAACAACTGCCGATATTCAGGATATTAGAAAGCAGGAACAGGAACTTCGCGATGCTGGAGTTATTGTATGCAAGAGTAATGCCAAGGCAGCTAAGCTTGCAGCTAAGATCATTCGTTTGAAGGGAGAGAGAGACAATGGCTAATACTTCAAAGATTCAAGAACTGTTTAATTCAGAGTTAATAGTTTTAAATGTAGGTCCAAAATCATTTTCCACAGCATTGGATGATCAGGGATACAAGACGGTACAGGTTAACTGGAAACCTATAGCTGGTGGTGATGCAGAGATGCAGAAGCTTTTAGGAATCCTAGGATATTAAAAGAGGATTAATGTATGAAAATATTAGTGTGTAACGCAGGAAGTACATCGTTAAAGTTCAAGTTCTACGAGATGCCGGAGGCAAAGTTATATGCTCAGGGGCATGTGGAGAGAGTTGGATCAACTGATGATGCAGTATTCCATTACAAGAATTGTGAAACAGGTGCAAAGGTTGATTTAGAGAAGCAGAATATTCCAGCATATAAAGAGGGAATTCAGATGTTTCTGGGATATCTTACATCCTCAGAGACTGGTGTGATCAAGGATATTCTCGAAATTGAGAGAGTAGGTTTCAAGACTGTTCTCTCAAAGGGACATTTTGGAATTCATGAGTTGGATGAGGGGGCAATGCAGGGTATGCGTGATTGGTTCGCTCTTGCTCCAGTTCACAATAGTGCTTATATTGCTACAATTGAGACAATGAGAGAGGTTCTTCCAGATGCACTTTTTGTAGGTGTATTTGAGACAGCTTTTCATCAGACAATTCCTATGGAGAGAAAAATCTTTGGTCTTCCATATGAGTGGTATGAGAAATATGGTATTCAAAGACTTGGATATCATGGAGCTTCCCATGGTTTCATTGCAGATAACTTAAATGAAATCAGTAAGAAGGAAGGCAAGGATCACTACAGGGCTATCAGCTGTCATCTGGGTGGAAGTTGTTCAATTTGTGCCATCGAAGATGGCAAGAGTGTGGATACAAGTTTCGGTATGTCACTTGAGTCAGGTGTAATCCATGCTAATCGTGTAGGTGATATGGATTCAAGTATTTTGTACTTCCTGGAAAGTGAAGGACTTAGCCGCGAAGAAATCCTCAAGGGATGTCAGAAAAATGGTGGTTTACTTGGTATCTCAGGAGTCAGCAACGATTCAAGATATGTTGTTGAAGCTGCAGAAAATGGTAATGAGAGAGCTAAGCTTGCCAATGATGTGTTTGTTACAAATATTGCGCATTACATTGGTCAGTTCTTCGTGGATTTGAATGGCTTGGATTATCTTGTATTTACAGCTGGTATCGGCGAGCATGCTGCTGATATCCGTAAGATGGTATGTGACAAGGTGGCATGTCTGGGTATCGAGTTGGATGATGCTAAAAATGACAATTGCCATGGCGATGTGGTTGAGATTTCAAGTACAAACTCAAATGTAAAGGTACTTGTGATTCCTACCAATGAGGAGATAGGAATTGCTCGTCGCACATACGAGTACCAGACAAACTAGATATATATTATGAGGAAATAAAATGGGATATAACTATAATGAAAAACTAAACCCTCCGGATAAATCAATTGATGTAAATATGGAAAAACCTGCAGTTATTAAAATGATGCAGATCTTATGTCAGAACAAACAGACTGATTTTGAATGTTCATTATTGCCATTTGAAAATTTAAAATATTCCAGAATAACCATTCCTCGTAATGAACTATATTCAGATAAATTTCATGGCAGGGATATGATTATTCACGTCATAGAACCGACGATAATACAAGCAGAAAACGACCAAGACACTCGACCTGCCATGATATATTTTCACGGAGGGGCATTTGCTCTGCCTGTTCAGGAGCCTGCAATAAAACTGGCTGCTTTCTATGCTGCTAAAACCGGCAGAAAGATATATATACCTGAGTATTTGTTATTACCTGATGCTTGTGGAGATGAAATCTTTCTGGATTGTCTGTATGCATGGAATAGTATAACATCTGATGAATTTGTACAGCGATATAATCTTGATGTAAATGATATTGTATTGTACGGAGAAAGTGCTGGAGGTGCACTGGCTGCCGGTGTGACTATGTACATACAGAATCATGCAATAAAAGGTTATATAATGCCGTCTAAAATGATGCTTATATATCCGGTGCTTGATAATGAGAAGTATTATAAATCAAAAACCATATATGCTGATGCGGCATGGAGTGAAGGTTCCAATGAGTCAATGTGGAATGCTTATCTAAATGGAGTTGATAATTCCATGTACAAATATCTTGTGCCTATGTTAGAAATAGAAGAGGTAGATGATTTTCCATTTACTTATGTGGAAGCCCAGGAGATGGATGTACTCCATGATGAGGCAATATGCTTGGGACAGACTCTTAAGGAAAAGGGAGTTGATTGCGAAATAGTTGAAATACCTGGATCTTATCATTCATTTGATTATGATTTGGAAAATGATTATGTGAGGTGTATAGTCGAAAAAAGGTTAAAATATATACAGTGACTATGATTAACTTCATAGCCACTGTTTTTTATGTTATTGCATACGATATTCTCTCGGTGTCATGCCAACAATTTTTTTGAAGACATTCTGGAAGTATCCCTGGGATGAGAATCCTAAAAAGGTAGATATTTCCAGGATGCTTTTATTGCTGCTCTTTAATAATTCCTGAG
This sequence comes from Lachnospiraceae bacterium, assembly GCA_017634455.1. Taxonomy (GTDB): domain Bacteria; phylum Bacillota; class Clostridia; order Lachnospirales; family Lachnospiraceae; genus JAILFK01. The sequence goes on along the minus strand of JAGBNK010000028.1, from coordinate 51,698 downwards.
CTTTTTTTATTCTCTGTTCCTGTATATATTGTGATAGCGTAATTCCAGTTTCTTTCTTAAACTTGGATGACAGGTAGCTTCTGCTTATAAATAACTCATCTGCCATATTGTCGATATTTATTTCTTCTGTCAAATGTTCTCTTACATATGATGTTATTGAACGGACAAATTTATTATATCGTTTGCCATAAGTGATTTCCTGCACTCTTGAGGCAAAGTCCATAATCATATTGAACTGTAGATTCATTATCTGCTCGTAGTTATCATATTTCTCAGCATGCTGTATGTATTTGTCACTGAGAGTCAGAGCCTCCTCTGCAAACAGGCCGCCATCAATTGCAGCTCTAGATACTAAAGTTGCGGTGGAAATGAAGAGGTTTTTAATATTTCTCAGGTAAGAAGAAGCTGTCTTGCCGGCTCTTCCTGCGGAGGTGTTGGAAAACAGTTCTTTTAATCCATCTATATCGCCTACACGAATCAGGCTCAGCATTATTCCTTCAAAATCGCTTGTGGTATGAGCTTCAACTAATTCATTGAATGAATTGGTGAGTTCTTCCGTCTCGGAATTATCATTTGTATAAGCTGATACTTTGTTTTTATATGATTCAAATTCATAGGACTTGTTATTGGAATCATATATTATAATGTCCGATAATCTGATTTTCTGCTCACTTATAAAATAATATACCAGGCTGAGTTCGTGAAGAAACATCTCTAAAGGCATAGGTGTGATAGTATGGGTAAATGAATTATATAACTCCAAATAGTTGAGCTTTATATCCAGTGAAAACATAAATTCTCTTATTTTATCTCTTGTTGGGGTCATCTGAAAGGTTGGACCTATAATAATTCTTATATTTTCATAAGTTATAATACCGTAGAAATGGTCATAAGGAGTCAGATAATAGCTTATAGGAGCCTTAATCTGCAACAGCTTGTCTATAAATGGTTTTGCCGGATCCTTTGGGAAACGGGATGGGTCATTATATACAATGAGATTGTTGTCCTCATATATTCTAATGGCAATGCGTGATAGATTAGCTATGTTTTCAGCCATATAGGCAAAATCAATATTTCTCATGGCAAACTCCTTTTTTACACTTTATTGTGAATAATTGTAATTTTATATTATCTGGATGATATAAAGATTTTTTGTAATTATGTTAGTTAAATTGTAAATTATAACTGAGTGTGTGACAATATTATGTTTTATGATGAAAATTACAATTTAGAGGATAATATTACAAGTATTTGATGGTAGTCATGATTAAAATAAAGCGTAAAGTGGGGATAGAAAGGACGCAAGAAAAATGAAAGTATTTATGATTGGAGGAACAGGCTTGCTGGGAAGTGAGGCTGCCAAAGTATTAATCGAGAGAGGACATGAAGTTTTATCTATTGCTTTGCCACCATTACCTCAAGGCGCAGAGTTACCGTCAGAAATGCAGATTGAGTATGGTAATTATCTGGAAATGAGTGATGATGAGATTGCTAACTACATGACAGGCTGTGAAGGATTCGTGTTTGCAGCAGGTGTTGATGAGAGAGTAGAAGGACCTGCACCAATTTATGATCTGTTCAAGAAGTACAATATTGATCCTGTGAAGAGACTTCTTGGAATTGCAAAAAAGTGCGGTGTAAAGCATGCAGCTATCTGTGGTTCATACTTCGCACATTTTGCAAAGACAAGGCCTGAGATGAAATTGGCTGAGACACATCCATATATTCGGTCAAGAGTTGATCAGGAGAAGGTTGCCATGAGTTTTGCTGATGATAACTTCAGTGTGGCTGTATTGGAATTACCTTATATCTTTGGAACTCAGCCTGGTCGTAAGCCAGTGTGGATGTTTATAGCTGAACAGATTATGAATTCCAAGAAGACCATGTATCCAAAGGGTGGTTCAACTATGGTTACAGTACATCAGGTGGGACAAGCTATTGCGGGAGCTTTGGAATATACTACAGGTGGCAAGTGCTGGCCAATAGGTTATTACAATATGACATGGAATGAGATGCTTCAGATTATGCACAAGGCTCTGGGTAAGCCTGAACAGAAGGTAGTAAATATTCCAAATTGGATGTTTACATTGGGAACCAAGAAGATGCACAAGGAGCAACTACAGAATAATATTCAAGGAGGTTTATATTTGCCAAAACTTTCTGATATACAATGCAATGAACTGTATATAGATAAGATTTTGGGATGTGATCCTCTTCATGTGGAGGCTGATAATATTGATGCGGCAATTACAGACTCTATGAGATTATGTCGGGCAGTTATTGAAAAGAAGACAACTGTTATTGATATGAAAGGTGAATAAAATGAGAGATAAACTTAGAGTGTTTGTAACTGGAGCAACTGGCGGAATGGGATTTGAAAGCCTGAAACAGATGATGGAAGATAAAGATTTGTATGACATCACTGTGTTGGCCAGAGATTCTGAGAAAAATCATAAGTTACTAAGTGATTACAAGAATTGCAGTAATCTAAGAATATACTGGGGTGATCTGCTAAATGAAGAGGATGTGTATAAATGTGTACAGGATGCTGACATAGTTCTTCATATAGCAGCATTTGTATCACCACAGGCGGATTATTATCCTGACAAAGCTATGAAAAATAATCTGGGTTCCACTGTTAATATTATAAACGCTATTAAGAAGTGTGGACGACAGGATGAGGTCAGATTTGTGTACATAGGAACTGTGGCTGAAACTGGTGATCGTATGCCTCCAATTCATTGGGGCAGAGTGGGTGACCCTATTAAGCCTAGTATGTTTGATTATTATGCTGTATCCAAAGTGGCTGCAGAGCGAGCTGTTATAGAATCAGGTCTGAAGTATTGGGTTAGTCTGAGACAGACTGGCATAATTGGACCAGCAATGTCCAAGATTCGAGATGGAATCATGTTTCATAATTGCTTCGACAATGTATTGGAATATGTATCAGATAGAGATTCCGGACGAGCTATGAGAAATCTGTGTAAATACACAGCAGAACATACTCTTGATGATAGCTTTTGGGGACATATATACAATATAGGTGGTGGAGAGTCCTGTAGAGCGTCATGCTATGATTTATATAAAAATATGTATGGTAAAATGGGACTTACCAAGTTGGAGTATATACTAGAGCCAAAGGCTCAGGCCACGAGAAACTTCCATGGCCAGTATTATCTGGATTCGGACAAATTGGAGGATTATCTGCATTTCAGACAGGATTCCATGGAATATTGCTATGACTCATTTATAAAAGAGTTGGGTCCAACTGCTGGGGTTGCTAAATTTATTACAAAACTCCCAGGTGGACAGAAAATCATGGGAACTGCAATGAAGAATATGTTTGATAAATTGGCATATACAGAGCACGGAACCAAGAGATTTATAAAAGAAAATATGGAAGACCATATAGAAGCTTATTGGGGCAGCAGAAAAGCGTGGGAAGAAATACCTGAATCTATAAAAGATATGAAACACTATACGGACTGGGATGAAGTTATTCTCCGTGACCATGGCTATGACGAGAGTAAACCGGAAAGCCAGCTTGATATTGCAGATATGTCAGGTGCAGCAGAGTTTAGAGGTGGTAAACTGTTGTCGGAAAATATGACAACTGGTGATTGGAAATCTAAACTGAAATTCCAATGTGCTTTTGGTCATGAATTTGAGGCGTCACCAAGACTTGTGCTTGAAGGCGGCCATTGGTGCCCTGAGTGTGAGCGCAAGAGCTGGAATTATGGTAAGCGTGCACAGGTTGATCCATTCTTTGCTCAGGTTTGGAATCCGCTACATGAAAAGGATGAGCTGAGAGAGTATCCAAAGGTTGTATCTGAGTTGGATATTTAATTAGTGAGATAATTATCAAATTAAATAGAAATAATATATTTGTAATTATCCTTTTGTAATTTGTAATCGATATAGAATATTACAAAAAGTGGACGAAATTACAAGAAAACGCACATTTTTACAACGAAATGTGCGTTTTTTGAAATATAATCGAAGCATAGAGATGGTTCGTTTTTACAAGAAAGAGAGGGTTTTGTAATGCTAAGTATCAAACCGAAACTTATAAATAATTCAATATTTGACAGTAGAATAAAATCAGCTGACATGGAGAAGAAGGAAAAGTGGCTGGGATATCTCATCGGTCCGGCAGGAGCATTGCTTTTTAATGCTGTTTTGGCTACTTACCTCAATGTGTACTACACAGATGTATTGAAACTTACATCAGTATGGGGCGGATTGTTCCTTATGATTTTCCCATTGGCTTCAAAAATCATTGATGCAATAACCAATGTGGCTATGGGATATGTTATTGACCATACCAAGTCAAAGCAGGGAAAAGCCAGACCATATTTACTTTTGGCTTCTATTTTGATTCCTATAACTGGAATACTCTTGTTCGTGGTTCCACAATCAAATGAGACTGTAGAGGTTCTATGGGTAATGATTTCTTACAATCTGTTCTACTCATTTGCTTATACTATTTACAACATGTCTCATAACTTGATGGTACCTCTTTCTACAAGAAATTCTGAGCAGAGAGGTGTTCTTGCAGTATTTAACAATATTGCAACGGTTATGATTTCCGGTATTATTGTAGCTTTGATTTTCCCAATGCTCATTTTACCAAAGCTTGGAGTTGATAAATCAAGCTGGATTACAATGGCAGTTATTCTGTCTATTCTGGCTATGCCACTTATATTGCTTGAGTACTATCACACAAGAGAGCGTGTTACAGAGGAAGGTGAAACAGAAGAGGTAGAGAAATCACTTTCTTTTAAGACACAGATGAAGGCAGTATTTACAGATAGATATATGTTATTTTTGTTACTGTATTTCTTTATCAGTACAGTAGGTACATCCTTCAAAAATATTGCACTTGTTTACTATTGTAATTATGTACTTGGAACCTATAACGATGGAATCACACAGACAATGGTATCTGTTCTTGGAGGAATTCCAATGGGTATCGGTATTTTTGCAGTGTGGCCTCTCGCCAAGAAGTTCGGTAAGAGAAATGTTACATTAGTAGGATTTATTATATTTGCCATTGGAAGTTTCATCTGTTACATCAATCCAACAAATATGGTTCAGGTATTAGTAGGTCAGTTTATAAAAAATATTGGTGGATTGCCATCATCTTATGTATTTATGGCGCTTATGGCTGATACTTATGATCATATGGAATGGAAGAATGGCTTTAGAGTAGATGGAGCAGCGATGTCAATCTATAGTATTATCACAGTGGCTGTTACCGGTGCATGTACAGGCTTGTTTAACATGTTTTTGGCAAGAGCAGGATATGTAGCACCTGATTTTATTAATGGAGAGACAGTTGCATATATTCAAAATGCTGCAGTTCAACATACAATTACATTCTTCTTTGTTGGATTGGAAATTCTTACATCTATAGTAGTTATTGTACTTTTAGCATTTATCAATGTAGAAAAAGGACTTGATAAGAAGCAGGCTGAGATTGCAGCCAGAAAGCAACAGGCATAAGTTTTTATTTAGTGAGAAGGAGAAGACGACATGATTTATGCAACAAATTTAAAGTGTGAATATCTGACTAATCCTATAGGTATCGATTATATTAATCCAAGACTTAGTTGGACTGTTGAGGGAGCAGTTTCACAGAGCGCCTATGAGATTCAGGCAGTGGATGCCAATAATAATATAGTATGGAATTCAGGTAAAGTAGCATCTAATCAGATGCATCTCATTCAGTGGGGAACCATGGGTGAGGGAAAAGATAAAGTCATTCCTCATAATCTGGTTTCAAGAGATTACATAGCGTGGCAGGTGCGTCTGTGGGATGAGAATGACGAAGCGGGTGAGTATTGCGACGAGGCAACTTTTGAGTTGGGCCTTATAGATGCAAATGACTGGAAAGCCAAGTGGATTACTGGAAATTATACGGTAAATAAGAAGAACCGTTATCCGGTGGATTGCTTCTCCAAGAGTTTTGTGATTGATTCAGAAAAAAATGTGCTCAAGGCCAGAGCTTATATGAGTGCATGTGGTTTGTATGAAGGTAAGATAAATGGTTCTAAAATAGGTGAGTTTTGTCTTGCACCTGGTTATACAGATTATAAGAGAAGAATTCAATATCAGACAGTTGATATTACAGATCAGGTAAAGACGGGAGAGAATAACCTGGAATTCATGCTGGCAGATGGCTGGTATAGAGGTTCAGTTGGAGCCTGGGGTCGCAAAAATGAATATGGTATTGAGACCAAATTGTTGGTTCAGATTGAGGTGACATATGAGGATGGCTCAGTGGATTATATCTGTACTGACGATAGTTGGAAGTGGATGAATGAAGGACCTGTTCGTTTTGCTGACAATAAGGATGGAGAGATTTATGATGCTGCCAGGGAAGCAAATTTAGAGCCAGGTGTTGTTAATTGGGTAAATGCCAAGATTACAAAATATGCTATTACACCTACAGCTTCCAATAACTTCCCATTGGTGGAGAACGAGAGATTTACAAATCCATCATTGTATATTTCACCATCCGGAAAGAAAGTTTTGGATTTTGGTCAAAATATTGCAGGTTATATCGAGTTTGAATTTGATGCCAAGGCCGGAGAGAAGTTGTTTTTGCGTTTTGGTGAGAAGATTGGTGAAGATGGAGAATTTGATCAGCACAATATCCAATGTGTGAACAAGAAGATTACAACTCCATTGCAGCAAATCGATTACTCTGCTAAAGACGGGCATAATCATTACAAGACTAGATTTGCGATTTTCGGTTTTCAGTTTGTGGAACTCACAGGTGATTTAGCTGACAAAGTAGTGGAGACTTCACAGTGCAGAGAGGGACAGATTTCAACTGACAGCTTTACATCAATTGCAGTTTATTCAGGATTTGAGCGTACATTTTCCTTTGACAGCTCCAATGCACTTTTGAATAAGCTGGTTGAGAGTACATTGTGGTCTTTGAAGAATAATTCTGCTGATGTTCCTACTGATTGTCCTACAAGAGAGAGACATGGTTGGACTGGAGATGCGCAGATATTTGTAAATACTGCCAGCTACATGGTGAACTATGCGCCTTTTGCCAATAAATATGAGAATGATCTCAAGGATTGGCAGAAGCCTGATGGTAAATTACCTCAGATTGTTCCGGAGGGCGGAACTGATTTCTATATGAAAGTCATGGATGGTTCTGTTGGCTGGGCTGATGCAGGTGTATTTATTCCTTATCGTATCTGGAAGAAATATAATGATATTGATGTCATTGACAGATATTATGAAGTCATGAGTAAGTTTACAAAATTTGCTATTGGTCGTATGGGCAAATTCCAGATACTTATTTCTGACAATACAGGAATCAAGGGCAAGGATAAGAAATATCTCTACAATATGGGACAGCATTACGGAGAGTGGGCTGAGCCAAATGACATTCATCAGACAGGATTCAAGGACTTTATGTCTGCAAATCCGGAAGTTGCCACAGCCTATGGTCAGTATCTCATGGAGGTTATGATTGATATTACAACCCACCTTATGGAAGCAAGGGCTGAGGGCAGACTTCGTCAGGATCAAAGGAGAAGAGATTATGAGGCTGATTTGAAATTGTATAGAGAGTATGCTGCTGGTTGTAAGCATACATATCAGGTTCTTCGAAGCAAGGAGAAATATTCTCTGGATACAGACAGACAGGCTTCCCTTGTGAGACCGCTTTATTATAATCTCCTAAATGAAGAGCAGACCAAGTATGCCAGAAAGAGATTGATACAGGCTCTTGATAATTATAAATGGAGAGTAGGTACAGGATTTCTGTCAACTCCATTGATACTGTATGTGTTGCAGGATATTGATTTGGAATATGCTTATAAACTTCTGGAAAATGAAGATAAGCCGGGATGGCTGTTTATGCCAAAGTCTGGAGCTACTACAATCTGGGAAGACTGGGAAGGCCCTACTTCTGATAATGGTGTAGGTGGAGGAATTGCATCTCTCAATCATTATTCCAAGGGTGCAGTTTGCGAGTGGATTTTTGATGAGATGTGCGGAATTAAAATGGATGGAGATAATCATTTCATTATTGCGCCTCATCCGGGTGGACATTTCACATATGCAAATATGACATATGATAGTGTCCATGGCAAAGTATATTCCGGCTGGGAGAAAACCGGCGATAGAACATACAAGTATCATATTGAATTACCTGCCAATACAACTGCCACCATTATTCTAAGAAATGGTGTGAAGCAGGAAGTACCAGCAGGTAAGTATGAATTCTAATAATAATTCTAATAATAATTCTAATAATAATTAAATATTTAATCCAAAATATTTTTTGGAGATTGTTTTCTATAAGCGGAGGGTGTCATGCCTGTGTGCTTCTTGAACTGACGAATATAATGTTCAGGAGTGTCATAGCCGACAGCTTCCGCTATATTTGCAACTGTCATAGTTGTTGTCTCGAGAAATGATTCCGAACGTTCAATCCTGATGGTTCGAAGAATTTCTGTATAAGTCATGCCTGTCAATTCCTTGATTAGACGAGAAGTATACTCATTGGTATAGTGGAATTTATTGGACAGGTCAGTCAATGTAATATCCCTATAATTATCCTGTATGTATTGAATAAGAGCATAACGCTGTACATCCATCTTGCTGTTGAACAGTGGCATCTGTACCGAGTTGGAGTACTCCCTCACGAAGAGATAGAAATCCAACAGCAGGGTGTTGGTTATGGCCTGATAATAATACTGTTGCTTATTTATAAATTCTGAGTACATCCATAGGAAACTTTGTTTGATAGCATTATCTACTCCTGTGTGAAAAAGGATGTAATCATTGGCTCTCTGAGCATAAATATTATTTAAAAAGAAGGATGATAGCAGGTTGGTGGTTGTGAGAAATGGTGCCAGCATACTGTGCAATGTACTTCTGCGCAATAGTATGTTAAATACCACGCTGTCGTCAAAGACTCCCAGGGAGTGCTCTACTCCAGGTGGAATGACGCAGAAATCTCCGGATCGCATGTTAATCTCCTGATGTGAAATGGTATTTACTGCAGAACCATCATATACATATATGAGTTCAAAGAATGTATGGGAGTGCACCAGGTCGGGACTGTATCTATTGTGTTTCTGTACAACAATACTTTCCTTGTCAGCCATGTCAAAGAAATAGTTGTCCAGATATAGGGGCGGAACAGTTTCTGACCATTCCGGTACAATTCTATGCTTATTCAGGATTTCCTCATGATCTAATGTTTTGAGGAAGTCTTTTATTTTGCCTGAATTTCTGGCGTCGTACATCTCTTTATAGAAGTATTCCTCATCGTTCATTATATATACTCTGTGTTTTAATTCATCTAAATCCATATTTTATATCTCCATTTTATTAAGTTACATAAATCTTTAAATAAGTCAGATACATAATAATTGACCTGTGAAAATCCATTGATAACTCCACATATTAAGCTCTTTGATTGTCGTGAATTATAAGTTGTATTATAGATTGTCTCTTTTAAAATGTCAAAATAAATCAGTAAAACTGTACATATCATAAATTTATAGTTAAATACAACAGTAAAACTGAACAAATATATGAATTTTAAAATATTTTCAGCCGACTATAATTTCATTATAAACAAGTTTTGAAGAGAAGCAGGGGGCAAGGAAGACAAATGAGTGAACCTATTCTTCAGATGAAAAACATTAATAAGAAGTTTGGAAGCGTCATTGCATTAAAGGATGTAAATCTGGATGTGTATCCTGGAGAGATTAGAGGATTGATCGGTGAAAACGGATCTGGAAAATCTACAATCTCTTCAATTGCAGCTGGAATGCAAAAAGCGACTTCAGGAGATATGTATTTCAAGGGAGACAAGTGGCAACCATCAAGCATGATTGATGCATTAAAGGGTGGCATCGGAATGATAGTGCAGGAAAGTGGAACAATAGCCGGAGTTACTGTTGCGGAAAATATTTTCCTGGGAGAGATAAACCAGTTTAAGAACAAGCTTGGTATTATAAATCGCAAACTCTTAAATGAGAAAGCTACTGAGGCTATGAGAAATATTGGAGTGGAAGATATAACAGGAGATATGCCAATTGCAGCTCTTGATTTTCAGACCAGAAAGCTGGTTGAGATTGCCAAGGTGGTTTTGAAAAATCCTGACATCCTGGTTATTGATGAGACAAGTACAGCACTATCTCATGATGGTCGAAGCATTATGTACCGTCTTATGAAGAAACTTAGAGATGAGGGCAAGGCAATCATTTTCATTTCACATGATTTAGAAGAGATTATGGAAGCTTGCGATACATTGACAGTACTTCGTGATGGAAATCTCATTCGTACATTTACCAAGGACGAGTTCGATGCAGATGCCATCAGAACCAGCATGATTGGTAGAGAGCTACAGGGAGATTATTACAGAAGCGACTTTACTCCATCTTATATGGATGAGGTTGCAATGGAATTGACAGATGTAAACCTTGGTGAGGAATTGAGAAATATTAATCTCACATTGCACAAGGGAGAAATCGTAGGAGTAGGTGGTCTGTCAGGATGCGGAATGCATGCACTTGGCAAGGTTATGTTCGGAGCTGCCAAGCCGGAGAGTGGAAAGGTCGCTCTGGGAAATGGCAAGAAAATAGATAATCCACATACTGCTGTGAAAAATAAAATCGGTTATGTATCCAAGGACAGAGATGTGGAGTCATTGGTACTGAGCGCCAGCATCAAGGACAACATATCCGTTGGCGGTATGGATGAATATGCTCTTGGAGGTTGGCTGGTAACTTCTAAGCGCGAGAGTGAATATGTACAGAATCAGATAGACACTCTGTCAATTAAGTGCTCAAGTGCTAATCAGCTTACTTCTCAGTTATCGGGTGGTAATAAGCAGAAGGTTGTATTTGGTAAATGGATTGGATGCGGTAGTGAGATATTGATTCTTGATTGCCCAACCCGAGGAGTTGACATAGGCGTAAAACAGGCCATGTATCAGTTGATGATGAAGCTTAAATCAGAAGGCAAAGCAATACTTATGATCAGTGAGGAATTACCTGAGCTTATAGGTATGAGTGACAGAATCTTCATTATGAAGAATGGAGAGATAACTCATGAGTTTGAGAGAAATGCAGAACTTACTGATGCAAATATCATAGGATATATGATTTAAGGAAGGGGCATCAAAATTATGAAACAGACAACATTTAACAGAAATAAAATAGGACAGCTTATGGTTACAATCTTACCATTTGTGGCATTGATAGTACTCTTTGCTTTGTTTGTGGGTGTTGTATCCATGAAGGGATACAGACTTGATATGTATCTGCAAATTGTATTTAACGAAGGCGTAGTACTTGCTGTTGTAGCAACAGGCGCAATCTTTATTTATACCCTTGGAACTTTTGATATCAGTCTGGGCGCAGCTACACTCTTTGCTGCAACCATGGGAGTTTTGGCTTACAACGCTACAGAGAATATGGCTCTTATGATACTTGCCATATTTGCATCTGGTATCATCTGTTCCCTCCTAAATTCAGTTTTGGCATCAGTATTTCACATACCGGCTTTCGTAACTACAGTAGCCATGATGTCAGTTCTGACAGCAGTAGCATCACAGATTATTACAACCAAGGGTGGTGCTTTGGGAGGAATAAGTATTCCAAGCGTAATAGTAAAGGATATGGATAATCCTGGATTCAAGATAATTCTATTGGCAGTATTCTTCCTGGTATGTTTCTTTACATTTAACTTAACCAAGGCAGGACGCAGACAGAAATTTATCGGTGGTAATCCGGTGTGTGCCGCTCTTACAGGAATTCAGTTCAATAAGTATACAATTCTGGCATTTACAATTGCCGGAATCGGTGTTGGACTGGGAGCATTTCTTACTTTGGTATACACACCATCAGTTACAACAACAACTGCATCAAGCATTGGAATGAATATATTTATCGCTATCGTATTTGGTGGAATGCCAATATCCGGTGGTGCCAGATCCAAGATTTATGCATCTTTGGTAGGTGGATTTTCATTCATGCTACTAAATGACATTTTGGAGCTTGTTATTGATAGCAGTGCAGCATACGGTATTACACAACTTATAAGTGCAGTATTTTTCCTGGCGGTAGTCTATGTCACAAGTATGAATTATAGAACACAGATGTTACCTAGATAATAAGTAAACATGGTTTATACCGACAGGGTGTTGGGGAAAATGAATTTAGCGCATAAGCGTTAAAGATATATGTTAAGGAGGAAAAAAAGACATGAAGAAGAGAATGACAAAAATTCTTAGTTTGCTAGTTGTGGGGGCAATGACAGTAGCAACATTTGTAGGATGTGGTTCTACAGGTAAGGGCGATGACAAGGGCTCATCTGATGGAGCCAAGATCGGTGTCCTTGTAGCAGATGTAAGTGGTGAGGAAGCACAGGGCTTCAGAAACTACTATGAGAAGTATATCGCAGGTAACTACGATGTTGAATTTACTTACACAGATGCTTTGGAAAGTGCAGAGGATGAGAAGGCTGCAATTGAGAAGTTCGCTTCTCAGGGATGTGATGCTATTATCTCTCTCTCAAGCAGTGACAGAGCACAGCAGATTGAAACATGCGAGAAGTATGGAGTGTATTATGCAATTGCTTCAGGTGTGTTGGACAATGAGCAGTACGAGACATACAAGGGCTATGAGCACTTTGTAGGTCAGGTTGGACCAAGCAACGAGACAGAGTTCGAAGCAGGTAAGGAAATGGGTGCACATTTCAAAGATCAGGGTGTGAAGTCAGTAGCACTTTACGGAGCATTTATTCCAAACCCAATGCATGTATACAGAGCAGCAGGTGTTCTTGTAGGACTTGGATGTACATACGGTGGTGCAAGTGATATGGATGCAATCGTTGGACAGATTTTCGCAGATCAGGGTGTGACTCTTTCAAAGGTTGCTGGTGATACACAGGTTGTAGCTTATCTTCAGGGATATGGTGATACAACAACAGATGAGTTAAATGCAGCAATTCAGAAGAATCCAGAAGCATTTATCTCAGTTGGTATGGCAACAACATTCTTTACACAGACATTGAACGAAGCAGGAATTCAGTTCTCAGATATTGACTCATTTACAGAGGCAAATGGAGCTGCAATCAAGGATGGTAAGCTTGTATATCTCGCTGGTAAATATTCATCATCTATCGGACCTGTATTCGCACTTGTTATGAATGCAATCAACGGAAATGTAATCCGCGATGACAATGGCAACGCAGTATCTGTAAGCCAGGGTTACCTTGTAGCAACAGATGGAGAATCATTCGATTCATTCTACTTATCAGACAACGGATCTAATCCAATCTACAGCAAGGATACATTGGATTCAATCATTGGTGATGATGTAACTTATGCAGATGTTAAGTCGTTGATTGAATCAAAATAGAAATATTTATTTAAGGAAATATGGAGGCTAATATTATGAGCATTCCGAAGAGGGCTTTGGGAACAATAGCGATACCGCTTATATCATTTATCATTTTGGAGGCGTTGTGCTTACAACATGGTTCACATGTTATTACCAATATGCGAAGCTTCGATAACTTCGTGGTTTATGTGGCCATAGTGATGATAACTACAATTGCATTATCAATCAACCTCAACAGTGGTAGATTCGATTTCTCTCTTGGATCAATGGCAGCTTTGTCTGCTGTCATTGGAGCCAAGATTACATATGCAGTGTTAGGTGGAGGACAGGGAAGTGCAGCAATGATGCTTCTGATTACAGTAGTAGCTGGTGCTTTGCTTGGTTTGATTTCAGGATGCGTATATGTGGCTCTTAGAATTCCACCTATTATAACCTCCCTTGGAATCACACTTATATATGAAGGAATTATGTATACCATCACAGAGGGTAAGTACTTGAGAGCTGAAGTTCAGAATTCATCTATGTCAGGATTTGTAAGTACATGGAAATATGCTTTTGTGATTATTGTAGTGGTACTTGTGGCAACAATAGTTTTATTTGACCACACACGCTTCGGATATGATTACAAGGCTCTGAAGGATGGACAGAAGGTAGCTGTAAACACAGGAATCAATGAAGTGAAAAATGCTCTGGGCTGTTATGCAATATGTGGCGGTCTCATGGGACTGGTAGGATTTCTTAATGCTGCCAGAAATACAACAATCAATGGTGGACAGTTAAACTTTGCTTCAATTGCAATTATGTTCACAGCCTTCCTTCCAATGTTTATCGGTTCATATATTAGTCGATTTACAAATGAGAGAATTGGATTTCTCTTGGCGGCAGTTACAATGTCACTTTTGAATTCTACTTTCGCAGTATTTTCAAATGAGGTAACTGCATCAATGCAATCTATTATCAACGCAGTATTGTTGGTTGTATTTTTGATTTACTTAAATAATGAAAATCTATTAGTGAGAATCTTTTCAAAAAAATAATAGGATGATTTTATGGAGCAGCCCTTTTGGAAAGTGAAAGGGCTGCTTTTATAAAATAACAGAAGGGTAGAGATGAGAATGATTAATCAGGCTTATGTTAACAAGGCAATGGAGTTGCTTAAAGAACCTATAGAGACAAGAGTAGAGGTAACACAGACTGTAGAAATAGAACAGGTTGATGGCAAGGTGGAAATCAAGCCGGCTGCTGACTACAGAAGTCTTAATTTGAAAAAGGGCAATAAAGTATGTCTGGATTTTGGAAATCATCAAGTGGGTTATATAAATATGAAGTTGGGCTACAAGGGAAGTCATCCTGATGCACCAGTATTGTTGAAACTTCATTTTGCAGAGAATCCAATTGAGTTGTTTGAAGATCCAGAGGAGTATCACGGATGGGTATGTTCATCATGGATTGAGTATGAACAGATACATGTGGATGTGGTGCCATCAGAGTTGAGGCTTCCTCGCAGATATGCTTTCCGTTATTTACAGATTGAGGTTATAGATATTAGTTCTAAATTTGATTTGTGTATAGAGGATGTTATCTGTACTGCTGTCTCTGGAGCCGATGACAACAAGCTGATTCCTTTTAACACAGAAAATGAGCAGGATAAGAGGTTGGATGAGATTGCCTGCCGTACATTACATGACTGTATGCAGGTAGTATTTGAGGATGGCCCTAAGCGTGACAGAAGACTGTGGATTGGAGATTTAAGAATTCAAGCTCTGGCAAATTATATGACTTATCAGAACAACGATATGGTATTGGCTTGTATATATCTCCTGGCTGGACTTACTCAGGAAGATGGTCGTGTGGGAGCATGTCTCTTCCTGAATCCTGAGCCTGAAGTGGATGATACACAGATGTATGATTACTCATTATTCTTTGTAAATATTCTCTGGGATTATTATGAAAATACTGGAGACAAGGAGACATTGAAGGAATTATGGCCTACAGCCTTGCGCCAGATTGAATTGGCCAAGGAAGCTTTGAACAGAGACATGATTGTGGAAGATTCAGACAAATTAGGCTGGTGTTTCCTTGATTGGAATCTGAATTTGAATAAGCAGGCAGGAGCACAGGGAGTACTTCTGTATGCCACATCTGCAGCAATCAAGATTTCCCAGGCTCTGGATGACGTGATGAACGAGGAAAGTCTGGCTGCCTTTTACTGTGAGATTAGAGATGCGGCAAATGATAAGCTCTGGGACAAGAATAAGAAATGCTATGTCAGTGGCAAGGACAGACAGATCTCAATTGCATCTCAGGTATGGATGGTTCTTGGAGAGGCTATAGAAGGAGAGGATGCTTATAAACTCCTTCGAAGAGTCAAGGATAATCCGGACGCTGAAGCCATGGTTACACCTTATATGTATCACAATTATGTGGATGCACTTATCAAGGCTGGCAATGTGGGAGTTGCACTGGAGGAACTGAAGGAATACTGGGGAGCAATGGCTGATTTGGGAGCAGATACTTTCTGGGAATTGTATAATCCTCACAATCCATATGAGTCTCCGTATGGTGGAACTATTGTCAATAGTTACTGCCATGCATGGAGCTGTGCACCGGCATACTTCCTGCGTAAGTATTCGTGATTTTCTAATTAATCCGTATCCCTCCGCATGCTATATTGCATAAATTTATGCTTGCAAGCTACAAGTGTATTTAACGACTTACTAGTATCTCTCCACATGTTGTGTTGCATAAGCTGATGTTTGTGAGTTACTGGTATGCTTTAACAATTTACCAGTATCCGTCCACATGCTGTGTTGCATAAGCCGGTGCTTGCGAGCCGCCGGTCCTTAACGAATGCGCAGCATGAGTTTAGTACCGTTGCGAGGGAGCAGCAGCGAGAGCGTGCCGGCGATGCAACACAGCATGTGACGGATACGGATTAGTAGGTAATAGCACACTGATGGATACGGATTAATAGGGGAAAAGAGTTCATGGAACAGATTAAGTGGAAAGCGAGCATATAACTATGAAGAAAATAAAGTTGACAGGCAATCCATTCTATTTAGATCAGGCTGGAATTGACTGGGTAAATAAAACATTTAACAGCATGACAAATGAGCAGAAGTGCGGTCAATTATTCTGCCCAATGGGACTTGATGCCAATCCTGGCAATCTCAATCATCTCGTTAATGAGATCGGAGTGGGAGCCATGATGTATCGTCCTGGCACTGCAGACAATATCCGTCAGACTCATAAGGAAATCCAGGAGATGGCAGATATTCCATTGCTTCTGGCTGCTAATACTGAGTCAGGTGGAGAGGGCTTGGCTTTCGAAGGTACTTCCTTTGGTAAGCCTATGGCTGTAGCTGCTACAGGAGATTATGACAATGCATACAAGATGGCTTATACAGCCTGTGCAGAAGGTGCAGCTCTTGGCTTGAACTGGTCCTTTGCACCTATTGTGGACATCAATTATGACTTCCATAATCCTATAACCAATGTAAGAACATTTGGAGATAAACCAGAGCAGGTTTATAAATATGCTTCCAGATACTTAGATGCGGCAGATGAATGCAATGTGGCTGTGTCTATAAAGCATTTTCCAGGAGATGGAGTGGATGAGAGAGATCAGCATATTGTAACCAGCATCAATTCTCTAAGCACAGATGAATGGGATGAGTCCTATGGATATGTATATGGCAAGCTTATTAATCAGGGCGCCAAGACAGTGATGGTTGGACATATTGCTCAGCCTGCTTATGTGAAGAAATTAAATCCAAGTGCTGATAAGGCCGCTTGTATGACACCAGCTACATTGTCACAGGAATTGTTACAGGGACTTCTGAGAGACAAGCTTGGATTCAATGGTCTTATTACAACAGATGCCACACCAATGGTAGGATTCACTTCTGCCATGAGTAGAGCAGAGGCAATTCCAACAGCTATTGAAGCTGGATGTGACATGATTCTGTTCAACAAGGATGTGGATGAAGATTACAGATTTATGTTGGAAGGTCTGGCAAATAATAAATTGTCTCAGGAGAGATTGGATGAGGCTGTTATGAGAATTCTGGCTACCAAGGCTTCTCTGAAATTACATGAGAAGAAAGCCAATAACAGCTTTGTCTCAGATGATTTCCGTCAGGTGGTAGGTTGCCAGCAGCATAGAGACTGGTCTGACCAGGTTGCTGATGAGGCAATTACTCTGGTTCGTGATGAGAAGAAATTACTTCCGATTACACCATCTCGTTACAAGAGAATATATCTCAATGTAATTCAGAAGGACTTAAGTCCTGAAAATGCTTATGTACAGATGTGGCGTGAGAAATTACAGCAGCGAGGATTTGAAGTTACAGTTAGAGACAGACGAGTGTCTATTGGTGTGGAGGACTTCGCAGATATGTCCAAGCTTACACCTGAGAAGGGCAGACTTCTCCATGAGATGTACAGAGGCGTGGAGGAGATGAAGCAGGATTATGATCTCTATCTATATATTTGTAATATGGAAAATGCTTCCAACAATACAACATTGAGATTGAACTGGAATGTATGTTTTGGATTGGGAGATGATGCTCCATGGTTTGCATCAGAGATTCCTACAATGATGATTTCTACAGCTTACCCATATCATCTTTATGATGCACCAATGATGGGTACTTATATTAATACATACAGTGGCAACGAGAATTTCGTGGATGCCACAATTGCCAAGATTATGGGCGAGTCAGAATTCAAGGGAGTAAGTCCAATAGACCCATATTGCGGCAAGAAATATATCTAGAAGTGTATGAGGGGAGAATTTCTAAGGGCAGACAGTTGATTGCCTAGTGATATTGTGATGGAGGTTTATCATGAAGAAAGTTACTAGAAATATTGGTACCAAAGTATTGTCCATGATTATGATTTTGGCAGTAATATTTGCCATAACAGTGGGCACAACAATGTATTCTCAGATGTTGGTAAAGCAAAATGGAGAAGCCATAACTGAGAGATATATTCCTATTTTACAGAATACATATGAGATGCAGAAGAGCATTGAGAAGAGCATGAAGTATCTCAACATTATAACCTTGTATGACAATGCAGAATTAAGACAGGGTCTTGAGGCTGCTTTGGATGTGGAACTGCAAAATGTTGCTGCTTCAGAAGAAGCAGTATCTGGACTTCTGGCCCAGGCAGACAATCAGAACATGTCTGATAAATATGCAGCTTACATTTCCTATGTACACAAGATGGTTGATATGACTCGTGAGATTGAGGATTATGTCAACAAGGGTGATTTCGCCAATGCCAATATGGTAATGTCGTTGGATTTTCAGACACTTCTTGCCCAGGAGGGGGAACCTACTGAGACAGCATTTATGGAAGTGTTAAATGATAATGTACAGACTGCCCAGAAAGCATACGCCAAGGCAGTGGTTTACAGCATGCAGATTGTGATTGTGGCAATAATTGCTTTTGTAATTGTATTGCTTGTGATTGTAATTGCTGTGAGAAATATTGTCAGCAAGCCTGCCAAGAAGGCCAGCAAGCAGCTGAATAATATTATTGACAATATCAACAATAATCAAGGTGATCTAACAGAACGAATTGATGTGAAGAGCAAGGATGAAATTGGTTAGCTTAGTGCCGGCATTAATGATTTCATAGGTAATCTACAGAACATAATGAGACAGATTTCTGAGGATGCAAGTCGAATGGATGAAACTGTGGCTTCCATGAATTCAGAGATTGCCACTTCCAGCGACAGTGTGGATAGCATTGCCAGTGTTATGGAAGAATTGACAGCCAGTATGGAGGAAGTGTCAGCAAGCATTGATATATTAGAGCACAATTCCAAGGATATCCTGGCATCTATCAATGAAGTTCAGGAACAGACTCAAATCGGAGCAGATACTTCTGCAGATATCAAGGCTTTGGCTTTGGGTGTTAGAGAGGCTACTGAGGAGAAGAAGCTTGGTATTGAAAATGTAATGGTTGAGAAGAAGACAGAGCTTACAGCAGCTATCGAGGCAAGTAAGCAGGTTGAGGAAATCAATAACTTAACAGAGGATATTTTAGAGATTGCAAGTCAGACAAATCTATTGGCATTAAATGCTTCCATTGAAGCTGCCCGTGCCGGAGAAGCTGGTAGAGGATTTGCTGTAGTTGCTGAGGAGATTAGACAGCTTGCAGAGAACAGTACCAAGACTGCCAACAATATTCAGGATATAAGTTCAAAGGTTGTGGGCGCTGTTGAGAATCTCATGAGAAATTCAAGCTCATTGCTGGAATATATCCAGGATACCATCATTGCTGATTATGCAGGCTTTGAGGGTGCGACTGATATGTATACGG
Source organism: Lachnospiraceae bacterium (assembly GCA_017634455.1). Taxonomy (GTDB): domain Bacteria; phylum Bacillota; class Clostridia; order Lachnospirales; family Lachnospiraceae; genus JAILFK01. Next base: position 31,974 of record JAGBNK010000028.1, on the reverse strand, counting down.
AAAAGGCTGAGAGAATTGACAATGTGGTTATGGCATTTTCACAGAACATCAATCACTTAAATGGAATTATGACAGAGACAGTTGATAGTATTTCAAATATTTCTTCTGCCATGTCAGAAAGTACTAAGGGAGTGGTGTTGGTTACGGAAAATATTTCTGATATAGCCGGCTCAATGACACAGATTAAGGGTGAGGCTGGAAGCAATTTAGAAATATCAAATCAGTTAAATGCTGAGGTTGGCAAATTCAAGAGAATTTAAATGTCTTGATTGAAGGGTGGCTGACAATAGAGCCGCTATTGAGAATAGAGTTTATAGGAAATATGAGAGAGTAGAGTAAAATGAGTGAGAATAAATTGAAGGCAGTGATTTTTGACTTAGATGGAGTTATTGTATTTACTGACAAATTTCATTATCAGGCCTGGAAGAAAATGGCTGATGAAATAGGTGTGTACTTTGATGAGGAAATCAATAACCGCCTCCGTGGAGTGGGACGCATGGAATCTCTGGATATTATATTGGAAAGATATGAAGGTGAACCACTTAGTGAGGAATATAAGAAGATTTTAGCTGCCAAGAAAAATGATATGTACAGAGAACTTCTATATGGAATGGGACCGGATGATGTAACTGCGGAAGTCAGAGAGACTTTAGCTGAACTTAGAAACAGAGGATATAAATTATCCATTGGTTCTTCCAGCAAGAATGCTAAGCTGATTCTGCGTCAGGTACGCCTGATGGACGCATTTGATGCTATATCGGATGGTACCAATATAAGTAAATCCAAGCCTGATCCGGAAGTATTTATCAAGGCGGCAGAGTATTTGGATGTGCCATGTGATAATTGTCTGGTTGTGGAGGATGCCAGCGCTGGTATTGATGCTGCCAAGGCAGGGCATATGTATGCGGCAGGCATCGGCGATGCCATGAACTATAGCTTGACAGATTATCCTCTTACAAGCTTCAAGGATTTGCTTGATATCTGTAAGTAGAGCAATGCCTGATTAGATTGGTCAGAAAAACCTGTTACAGACTAATTAGTCTTTTGGCAGATTATTATATAGGTAGGTCTTAATGTCTGTTCTATCAGACCAGTTCATTAATTCTAGAAATACGTTTATCATAACATCATTATAATAGGATGGGTCTCCTGGAGTGACAGGGGACTCATTTTCTATTGTAGACAGCTGAAATTCTGTTAGAGCCTGAGCGTAGACCTGGGCTTCAGTCTGCTTATATTTTGACTTGGATTTTGATAAATATAATTCTCTGGATTCCGTGGCAATTATTTTGCGAACATCAACTTTGTCTGTGTGAATTTTCATGAGGGCTGTCAGCAAATCTTCCTGTTCTGTTAAATGTGAGTGCACAATATTTACATATTGAGATTCTTTGCTGTTTCCCATTTCATTAATTATATGTTGTTTGGTTTCCATAAAAGAATCCATTAATTGCTCAGCTATGGCTTCCTTGTCTGCAAAATGCTGATAGAAGGCAGCGCGGGATATGGGAGTTTCATCCAAGATATCCTGTATGGTTATGGACTCGTAGGATTTACGCTTCAGCAATTTACAAAAGGCTGACACTATAGCTTTGTCTGTGCGTATATAATGTGTGGTTCTCTTGGCATTTTCTATCATTTCTTCATACCTCGTTTTATTTCTTATAAAATATTTCTCATAAATATTTTTAGCTAAACATTTACTGGAATTATAAATAGGAATCTCTTGTAAATCTATACATAAGTATACACTTTGTTTGCTTAATAAATCAATTATTCAAATTGAATATTCCAAGGAGAATATACGGATGATAAAATATAGACATAAAAGGAAACTATATAGAAACGCCATGAAGTATTGGAGGAAGAAGAGATGGTATTAGATGTTGTATTGGGAATGATGACAGGAAGGGTTGGCAAGCATCTTTATCCGCAGCATTTACAGGACAGTCGTAAGATTGCAACAGATGGAATAGTACTTCTGAAAAATGATGGGGAGGTACTTCCTTTGAAAACCGGTAAGGTAGCGCTGTTTGGAGCAGGAGCAACTCAGACCAGTGTATGTGGTACTGGTTCTGGTTATGTAATGTCTCCTTATGTGGTTAGCATCTATCAAGGTCTGGTAAATGCAGGATTGGAGATTACTTCTAAGTCATGGATTGAACGATATGATGATCTGTATGTGAAGACTAATAAGAAGGACAAGACCTTGTCCAAGATAGATAGAATGTGGTCAGGTGTATCTATTCAGGTGGATGACATTGAAGTGACTGATGAGGACTTAAATAAGGCGAAAGCTGCAGATGTGGCCATCTATGTTGTTAGAAGAAATGCTGGTGAAGGTGGAGATAGACGAGCAGTAAAAGGCGATTATTATCTGTCGGATATGGAACGTTCGAATATATCCAAGGTTGCTGGGGCTTTCAAGGATACTATAATAGTGTTCAATTCCTGTGTAATGGATGCATCATTTATCAATGAGATTGATGGCATAAGCGGAGCAATTTTATTAGGTCAGGCTGGTCTTGAGGCAGGAAATGCTCTGGCTGATATTATAACCGGCAAGGTATGCCCATCAGGACATTTAACAGATACATGGGCAATGAAATATGAAGATAATCCTGCAAGTGCTACCTTTAGCGCAAACGACGATAACATTTTACAGGAAGATTATATAGAGGATATCTATGTAGGTTATAGATATTTCGATACTTACGATATTGAACCTCTGTTTCCATTTGGATATGGACTGTCTTACAGTAAGTGCCAGATGTCATTGGAAAGTATGCAGGCTGATTTTGAAAATGTGTCATTGAAGGTGAAGGTGTCAAATGCGGGAAATGTATCTGCAAGATTTGTACCACAGGTATATGTGACAGCTCCACTGGGTGAGCTGAACAAACCATATCAAGAATTAAAGGGGTATGCTAAGACTTCAACTATTAATCCAGGTAGTAATGAGGTGGTAGAGATTGTAATACCTACAGAATCATTTACCTCATATGATATGTCTCATGCGGCATTTGTAATGGAAGCAGGTACATATCTAATTCGATTAGGCGAGGACTCAAGACATACACAGGTGGTGGCTACTATTAATTTAGATGGAAGAGCAAACCTGCGTCAGGTTGCCAATGAATTGAGTGCGGATCATGACATGGAAGTGCTTACAACACCGGAAGCCTGTGAGAAGAGAGTGGCTGATGAAACGGCCCAGGCCAAGGTCTTGGCAGAGACTGCTCAGATACCATCTGTAAATTTACAGGCTGTAGATTGCCATACAATTGATGGAGCAGCTAAACCGGTTCCAAAGAGAGTGTCGGGACAGGGAAATCCTAATTCAACATTTATTGATGTAGTGGAAGGCAGAGTGCCTATGAAGGATTTCGTGGATTCTCTGGATGAGGAAGTGCTATATAGACTTGTTGCAGGAAATGCAGACGAGACCAAACATGAGACTCCTAAGAGAACAAATAAGAAATATAAACCTGTAGGAGGACCTACATCATCGGGGGCAACAACATCTCTATATGCAGATTCTCTTGGAATTCCAAACTGGAAAGTTACAGATGGACCAGCAGGATGTCATTTGCCATTTTGCGGGGTTACAGGTTGGCCGGTAGGATTAGTGGTGGCAGCAACCTGGGATGATGAGATGTCGAAGTTACAGGGACTAGGAATAGGTAGAGAATTAGAGCATTACTGTCACAGTATAATACTGGGACCAGGTATGAACATTCACAGAGATCCTCTGGGTGGCAGAGCTTTTGAGTATTACTCGGAAGACCCTATAATTTCCGGTAAGATGGCTGCAGCAATGACCATTGGTGTCCAGACAACTCCTGGTGCAGGTGTATCTATAAAACATTTCGCATGTAATAATCAGGAGGAGGACAGAACCAGAGAGAATAATACTGTCACAGAGAGAGCATTGCGTGAGATTTATCTCAAGGGATTTGAAATCTGCGTGAGAGAGGCTAATCCTAAAACAGTTATGACAAGTTATAATCTCATCAATGGTACTCATACTTCTTCTAGCGTAGATTTGCTTACTCATATTCTAAGAGGCGAGTGGGGATTCAAGGGCCTGGTTATGACTGACTGGGGTTCACAGAGCGAGAAGGCTTATGATCTGGCTGCGGGAAATGATTTGATTATGGGCGGTTATAGAAGTGACTTCCTCAAGGCAGCAGTTCATGGAACTCCGGCAGAATTTGGAGAGGATGGATATGTGCGATCTCAGGAATTCAAGGTATATGGAGGATTTTTCAAGAATACTGTGGAATTCTGGAATTCATTTAGACCGGATGCGGAAGGTTGTGATGAAATCAAGACAACAGTGAAGGATGGAGTGGCCTTAAATGATAAGGTTGCTGAAATGGTTGAGAAGAAGATTGCAACTGTACAGGAGAATCCAGACGGCAGTAAGACAGTAACTTACAGAGGATACGATAGAGGAGCATATCTGGATATTGAGGATGTGAAGATCTGCGCTACCCGTACTTTGGAACAGATTGCAGATTCAGTATCAATACGCAAATTTCTAGGGTAATGGAAGTTGGTTTTTGGTGTAAATGTTCACAGAAATTTAACAGTTTATTTATGGAAATTACATTGAAACCGATTTCAGAAAATGATATATTTTTTACCGATATAGTTGTAAGGCATCATAGCAACAATATATACATGCCTATTAGCAGGTAAATATTTTTTTGAAAAGAGGATTAAAAATGTCGACTTATGCTAATGAAAGCAAAGATAGAATTATTGCTTGTATTAATGACAACACAACGATCGGGTATAAAAATATGAATTTTAAGGGAAAGATGCAATTGACTCTAAGTGCCAAGTGCCAGGGTGAGGGTACATTTGAGGTGTACACTGACGACTGCAAGGTTGGAGAATTAGAGTACGATGGATGTAGTGAGTGGACTCAGAAGACTCTCGATATCACAGCCAACGGAATCAAGAATCTGTTATTCAAATTCCGTGGTACTGGCGTGGCTGAGCTTATGGATTTCACGATGACTGCATAATTTAACTTTTTGAATAGAGTCTTAAAGCACCAGGAGATCTCAGTTGATGCACTGAGGTCTCCTTTGTCATTTAGGAATACATTTTATAGAAATAATTATCTGGAATCATATTGTATATATAATTATAGAAATTGGTTGAAATCAAGCGCTTATAATTGTTATAATCAAAATATATAACTTGTGAGAAATCGGGGAGGGATATGTATGGCGGAATTAACTCAAGAACAATATGATGAATTAGGCGAAATTGCAAATATAAGCATGGGAAATGCAGCTACAACTCTTAGTATGATGGTAAATCAGAGAGTTGATATTACTACTCCAAGAGTTGAGATTATAGGACGCAGCCAAGCATTGGATGATTATGAGAAGACTTGTATATTCGTTCAGGTTCATTATGTCAAAGGACTTGATGGCAACAATGTATTTATTCTCAAGGATGAAGATGTGCTTTGCATGACTGATCTTATGATGGGTGGTGACGGAACCAACAGATCTGGTGAAGTTACAGAATTGCATTTGTCAGCTATCTCAGAGGCAATGAATCAGATGATGGGAACTGCAGCTACTTCAATGGCTACAATGCTTGAGACAATGGTAGATATATCTACACCAGAACTTGTAGCAATTGATGTTGAGTCAGTTAAGAACTTCGAGAAGATGTTTGAATCTGAGCTGGACAAATTCGTCAAGATTCAGTTTAAAATGAAAATTGGCGAGGATTTGGTAGACTCATTTATGGTTCAATTATTCCCAATAAGATTCGCTTATGAAATGTGTGAGAAGTTTAAGCAGAATAAGAAAGATTGATATTATAATGAGCTTGAATAAAACCCTGGCATATGAGTCAGGGTTTTTGAATATGAATTGATTGCGTGGGATTTGAGACATGAATATTTTAGATTATGTGCGAATGAGAGGAGATGTAAGTTTCAGGCAGATGCCACTTAACGAAGTGGATGTGTTGGTATTGTCGACTTATGTGTCTCTTAATTTAGAAGGACTGGCAGAAGACAAACCTACAGTTGCAGATTTTACACAGCTGTATTTTGACTCTGACAATGAGAAGGATGCCAGGGATGATTATCTGGAAAAGAAAGAGAAGCTCATAGAATATATGGGCCAGTCAAAGCGTTATAGCAAAGTGCGATTGGAGACATTTGACAAGATTATTGATGCGGAAAATGAAATGACATTTTACGCCGTGACCTTACAGATAAATCCATTTCTGAAAATGGTAGCTTTTCGTGGTACAGATGGAAGCCTGATGTCATGGAAAGAAAATTTTAATACCTTGTATCAATATCCGACAGCTGGACAGACTTGCGCTGTGAATTATATTAACGGAATGAAGCTGAAATTTTATGAGAAGCTTATAATATGCGGACATTCCAAGGGAGGTAATCTGGCTTGCTATGCATCAGCTTATTGTAATAGTAGAGTTCGTGACAAGATTCGTGATATCTACATATATGATGGACCTGGATTTGAAATTGATTTGAGTGGGGATGTAGATATGAATTCTATAATAGACAGAATTCATGGATTTATACCGGTTAGTTCAGTTGTAGGTAGACTGATGTATGTGCCATTTCCATCAGAGGTGGTTGCAAGCGTAGGCAATGGTATATATCAGCATGATGTGTACAATTGGCAGGTGGGACCTACAGGTTTTGATAAAGCTGGCGGGGTAAATGCTTTCAGCGATAGTGTTAGTGGCAAAATCAATAGCTGGATACAGAATATTCCCAAGGAGAGACGCAAGGAAGTTATTGATGAACTCTTTGCAGTATTTGAATCAGTTGGAATTGATCATTCAGATAAATTTACCAGAATGAATATCAGGACTATGATAGGTTTGCTAATGGGACTTCGTTCTCTGTCTGCAGATAATATCAAATTGTTGGTTATTATTATGAAGGAAGTAATGGCGGCTCATTAGGAAGTTGCAGATGATATAAAATTATAACAGGTGGAGGTATATTATGATGGATGAAATGAGAAAGTCAAAACGAACTGAGCTTGATGCCAAGATTCAGTTGAAATTGTTGAAACATGGGGAAGAGCAGATTGTTGATGCTGAGATTACTAATGTAAGCCGTGGCGGTGTTGGATTCAGAACCAAAGATTTGCTTCAGTTGGGAGAGTGTTATCAGACACAGATTGTATTGTGGACCAAAGAGAAGATGGATACAATTGTAAGAATCATCAGAGCGGAAGTTTTGGAAGATGGCAGCTTTGTATTTGGTGGAACTTTTGTGGGAATGGAGAACCCTGATACACTTAGAATTTTAATTTATCAGATGTTAAATGATCAGGAGTAAAACTAACAAAAACCTTCCCGGTAGATAAATCGGGAAGGCTTTTACTATTTAAATACAGCATGTTCGATGGTATCAGTTACCTCTTTGGAATCCTGGGTGGAGATTAAATTGGCCTCCTTGAATTCCTTGGGGCTGATGCCATATTCTTTTTTAAAGGCTCTAAAGAAGCTGGTGTAATCAGTAAAACCATAAGCTTCCGCCACATCCTTGAAGGACTCTCCAGATAGTATGCTGGCTTTGCAGGCTTCCAATCTTTTCTTCTGTAGATATTGATGTATGGATATGCCCATATTGTCCTTGAATATATGTGATATATGATATTTGCTCACATAGAAGGCAGAAGCAATTGCATCAAGACTTAGATCAGAATCCAAATTGGCATTGATATATTCACACAGTCTGGTAAATAATGTTTCCTGTTCTTTGGTCTTTTTGGCATTGCTTTGGTTGTGGCGCATATATATATTTCTATTTATGGCAAGCATTAGGGAAGTGATGTCACAATCCAGGGTGGATTCCTTAAATGGATTATCCATGTTGCGCTCCTCAATGATGGCAACCAGTTTTGAAAAAAGCATCTGAGCAGTAGACATATCACTTGGAAAATGATGACAGCTGATTTCATGTCCCAAATCATATCCGTAAGCCAGGTCAGAGTTTTGAGCTACCAGTCTATTGTAGTAGCTTGGAGACAGCCATAATACAATTCGTCTGTAGGGTAAATCTGTATTTTCAAATTTGGGGCGGTGATAAACTCCAGGAGGAATGAGGCAGATATCCCCGTAGGATAGTGGATATACATTCTTGCCAATCTGATATGAGAGATTCCCTTCCAGAAAGAAATATATTTCATAATAGTCATGTCTGTGCATGGATACATTTTCCAAAACCTTGTCCTCATAGTAGTAGATTTCAAAGTCTGAAGCCTGCATTTCACGGGAATTGTCAAATTGTGCCTGATAATGTCTTGCCATAATAGTTTCCTCAACAATCTGTAATTAAATACTTTGTAGAAAAGGTTGATTAAATATTACAACCTAATCGCAAGATTTGCAATGTTTGTAACAAGATTTGTTATATATCTATATTTTTAAACAAGGTAAAGTATAGACAACAAGTTAAAACAACAGTTTTGAGGAGGGTAAATATGAAATTATCATTTCGTTGGTATGGAGAAGATGACAAGGTTACATTAGAGCAGATTCGTCAGATTCCTGGTATGGATTCAATTGTAACTGCTGTATATGATGTGCCAGTTGGAGAAGTATGGAGCCGCGAGTCAATCGCAAAGTTAAAGAAGCAGACAGAGGATGCAGGACTTCATTTTGAAGTTATTGAGAGCATTCCTGTTCATGAGGACATCAAGCTTGGAAAGCCAAGCAGAGACAGATATATTGAGAACTACTGCGAGAATATCCGCAGAGTGGCAGAGGCTGGAATTAAGTGCGTATGCTACAATTTCATGCCAGTATTTGACTGGACTAGAACTCAGCTTGATCATGAGTTACCAGATGGATCAACATCTCTTGTATATTATCAGGAGCAGGTTGACAAGGTTAATCCACTTGAGTCAGACAGTGATCTCACACTTCCAGGATGGGATGCTAGTTATTCAAGAGAAGAGTTAAAGGATATTGTAGCTCAGTATCAGGAGTTATCAGAGGATGACCTCTGGGATAACCTGAAATATTTCCTTGAGAAAATTATTCCAGTAGCTGCAGAGTGTGATGTAAATATGGCAATTCATGAGGACGATCCTTGCTGGAGCATTTTCGGACTTCCTAGAATTATCACTTGCGAGGAGAACTTAGATAGATTCCTTGGCCTTGTAGATGATCCACACAATGGAATTACACTTTGTACAGGATCTCTTGGATGCTCAGCCAAGAATGATGTTGTAAAGATGGCTGCTAAGTATGCCAAGATGGGACGTATCCATTTCGCTCATCTTAGAAATGTACAGGTTCTTGATAATGGATTTGAAGAGAGAGCACATTTATCAAGCTGCGGTAGCTTAGATATGTATGCAATCGTCAAGGCTCTTCATGACAATGGATTTACAGGATATGTAAGACCTGATCATGGTCGTATGATCTGGGGCGAGACAGGCCGCGCAGGCTATGGTCTCTACGACAGAGCCCTCGGCGCAACATATATTAATGGCTTATTTGAAGCAGTTGAGAAAGCAAGCAAATAATTTAGTACCGTTGGTGCGAGAACGTAGCGGAAGCGTTCCTGAAAAGTCACCTGCCGTAAACACGGAATAATGAATTAAAACTATGGAGGAAAATAATTATGATGAATTTACCATTGAACACAGATTTAACAGGAAAAGTAACAGTTGTAACTGGAGCAGGCGGAGTGCTCTGCGGCATGTTTGCCAAGGCATTGGCTCAGGCTGGAGCAAAGGTTGCAGTTTTGGATTTAAATGAAGAGGCAGCACAGAAAGTTGCTGACGAGATCGTTGCTGACGGCGGAGTTGCCAAGGCATATAAGGCAAATGTATTGGACAAGGAAAGCTTACAGTCAGTACATGATGCTGTAGTTGCAGACCTCGGAACATGTGACATCCTTATTAATGGTGCAGGTGGAAACAACCCTCGTGCTACAACAGACAAGGAATACTTCGAGGCTGGTGATATTGACGCAGATACAATTTCATTCTTTGACTTGGACCCAAGCGGAGTTGAATTTGTATTTAACCTAAATTTCATTGGAACATTGCTTCCAACGCAGATCTTTGCACAGGATATGGTAGAGAAGGAAGGATGTAATATCCTCAATATTTCTTCTATGAATGCTTTCACTCCACTCACTAAAATTCCTGCATATTCTGGAGCAAAGGCTGCAATTTCTAACTTCACACAGTGGTTGGCAGTACATTTCTCAAAGAGCGGAATCAGAGTAAATGCAATTGCTCCTGGATTCTTCTCAACAAAGCAGAATGCTAAGCTTCTCTTTAACGAGGATGGCACACCAACTCCTAGAACAGGCAAGATTCTTGCTGCTACTCCAATGGGACGTTTCGGAGAGGCTGAAGAGCTTATTGGAAGCTTGCTCTTCTTACTCAACAATGATGCTGCTGGATTTATTACAGGTGTTGTACTTCCTGTAGATGGCGGATTCTCAGCATATTCTGGAGTATAGGATTATATAAGAGGTAAAATGGGACTATATATTGGATATATAGTCCTATAATGTGTAAAATATAATAAGTATGAAATGTTTTATAAGACAAGGAGAATGATTATATGATTACTTATATGGATGAAATGTTGAAGCAGGTTGAGGCATTTAAGGTAGTACCTGTTGTTGTTATTGAAAATGTAGAGGATGCTATTCCTCTTGCACAGGCATTGGTAAATGGTGGACTTCCAGTTGCTGAGGTTACATTTAGAACAGCAGCTGCTCCAGATGCTATCAAGGCAATGAGCGAGAAGTTCCCAGAGCTTTGCGTAGGTGCTGGTACAGTAATTAATGTAGAGCAGTGCAAGAAGGCTGTAGAGTGTGGAGCTAAGTTTATCGTATCTCCTGGTTACAGCGAGGAAGTTACTCAGTATTGTATTGAAAATGAGATTCCTATTTTCCCTGGAATCTGTACACCAACAGAGCTTATTAATGTGGTAAATCATGGACTTCCAGTTGCTAAGTTCTTCCCAGCTGCACAGTATGGCGGATTGAAGACAATCAATGCACTTGGTTCAGTTTTCCCACAGATGAAGTTCATGCCAACAGGTGGAGTAAGCGAGTCAAATGTATTAGAGTATCTTGTTAGTCCAAAGATTATCGCTGCTGGCGGAAGCTGGATGGTGAAGGGCGACTTGATCAAGGCTGGAAAATTTGATGAGATTGAAGCTATGACCAAGAGCGTTGTTGAACTTGTAAAGAATGCTTAATTTTGAGGTGATTATAGTATGAAGAAGTTTATGGATGATGATTTTCTTCTTACAACAGAGACTGCTAAGCATCTCTATCATGATTTCGCCAAGGACTTACCGATAATTGATTATCATTGTCATTTGAGCCCTCAGGAAATTGCTGAGGATGCACATTTTGACAATATAACTCAGGTATGGTTAGGTGGAGATCATTATAAATGGAGACAGATGCGCTCAAATGGTGTGGAAGAGAAGTACATAACTGGTGATGCATCTGACAGAGAGAAGTTTCAGAAATGGGCTGAGACTTTGGAGATGGCTATTGGAAATCCACTATATCATTGGAGTCATTTGGAGTTGAAGAAATACTTCGGATATGATGGCGCATTAAATGGAGATACAGCTGAGGAAGTATGGAATCTCTGCAATGAGAAACTGAAAAATATGTCAGCCAGACAGCTGATATTAGATTCCAATGTGGAGATGATTGGAACAACAGATGATCCAATTGATGATTTGAAATGGCACAAGATGATTGCTGAGGATTCTAGCTTTGATGTAAAGGTATGTCCTTCATGGAGACCTGACAAGGCTGTAAATATCGACAAGGATGATTATATGGATTATATCTGTAAACTTGCCGATGCTGCTGGAATTGAAATCAACTCAGTGGCTGATATTAAGAAGGCACTTTCAGTTAGAATGGAATATTTTGCTGATCATGGATGCGTTGTAAGTGATCATGGTATTGAATATGTAATGTACAAGCCTGCAACTGATGTTGAGGTGGAAGAAATATTTGCCAAGAAAAAAGCTGGCAAGGTTCTATCCAAGGAAGAAAGCGATAAGTTCAAGATGGCTATTCTGTTACATTGTGGCAGAGAGTATCACAGACTGGGATGGGTTATGCAGCTTCACTATGGTGTAAAGCGTGACAATAATCGTCGTATCTTTGAGGCACTTGGACCTGATGCCGGAATTGACAGCATATCTACAAGTGCTCCAATTAATGAGCTTGCAGATTTCTTGAATGAGTTGGATTATACCAATGAGTTGCCAAAGACAATCGTATATTCACTTAATCCAATTGATAATGCTGCAATTGGCACTATTATCGGATGCTTCCAGTCTGCTGAGGCAGTTGGCAAGATTCAGCATGGTAGTGCATGGTGGTTCAATGATAATAAGACAGGCATGAGAGAACAGATGACATCGCTTGCTAATCTGGGATTGTTGGGCAACTTTGTAGGAATGCTTACAGATTCAAGAAGCTTCCTGTCATATACTCGTCATGAATATTTCCGCAGAATTGCATGTGGACTTATTGGTGAATGGGTAGAAAATGGAGAGTACCCTGCAGATGACAAATCTCTTCAGAAGATTGTAGAGGGTATATCTTATAAGAATGCCAAGAGATATTTTGGAATCTAAGACCTTATTTGAGTGATTGTATTTTCAAATATTTTATATAAGAAGAAAAAAGGAGATAAAACATGGCAAAAGTAGTTACAATGGGTGAGATTATGCTTCGCTTATCTACACCAAACAACGAGAAATTTATTCAGGCAGATGAGTTTGATATTAACTATGGTGGAGGCGAGGCAAATGTTGCTGTTTCCCTTGCTAATTATGGACATGATGCTGAGTTCGTTACAGCAGTACCTGATAATGAATTAGGTGAGTGTGCAGTAGCAGCTCTTCGCAAGTATGGTGTGAAGACTGATAATATCGCTAGATGTGGCGAGAGACTTGGTATCTACTATCTTGAGACTGGTGCATCTATGAGACCTTCAAAGGTTGTATATGATAGAGCTCATTCATCTATATCTACAGCAACAGCTGCAGACTTTGATTTTGACAAGATTTTTGAGGGAGCAGACTGGTTCCATTTCACAGGAATTACTCCAGCTGTTTCTGATGCTGCTGCAGTTCTTACAGAGGAAGCATTAAAGGCTGCTAAGAAGCATGGTGTCAAGGTTTCAGTTGACCTTAACTTCAGAAAGAAGCTTTGGTCTTCAGAGAAGGCACAGAAGGTTATGAAGAACCTTATGCAGTATGTAGATGTATGCATCGGAAATGAGGAAGATGCAGAATTAGTTCTTGGTTACAAGCCAGGAAATACTGATGTAACAAGTGGTGAGCTTGAGCTTGCTGGTTACAAGTCAATTTTTGAACAGATGGTTGCAGATTACAATTTCGAGTACTGCATTTCATCTCTTCGTGTCAGCCATTCAGCTTCTGATAATGGCTGGTCAGCATGTATCTATTCTAGAGATACTAAGGAATTCTATCATTCTAGAGAATATAGAATTAACCCAATCGTAGATCGTGTTGGTGGTGGTGATTCATTTGCCGGCGGTACAATCTGCGGACTTCTTGATGGCAAAGATTTCAAGGAAGCTTTGGAATTTGGTGTAGCTGCTTCTGCATTGAAGCATACAATTCCTGGAGACTTCAATCTTGTAAGCCGTAAGGAAGTAGAAACTCTGGCAGGTGGAGACGGTTCTGGTAGAGTACAGAGATAGTCAATTACTCCTAAGATTATAAATACTTTTTAAAGCTCCCGAGTGTATCTACGCACTCGGGATTTTTACTTGCATCAGGTTAATACTAGATGGTATTGTAGTATAGAGCGTTAACGGGCATATAGAAATGGAGACAACATGGCAATTAATTATAATGTAGCTTTAATTGGGTTTATGGGTTCTGGCAAAACTGCAGTTTCTGAATCTATGAGAGATCAGTTTTTCATGGATATTATTGATATGGATGCTGAGATAGAACGCAGGGCAGGTATGTCTATTTCAAATATTTTCCTCCAATATGGCGAGGAATATTTTAGAAATCTAGAGACTGAGCTGTTAAAGGATTTAAGCCAGAAAGAAAATATTGTAATATCCTGTGGAGGCGGTGCTGTTCTTCGAAAGGAAAATGTTGATTTTCTAAAGGAAGGCGGCAAGGTAGTATATTTACAGGCTAAACCCCAGACTATCTATGACAGAATCAAGAATACTCACAACAGACCTCTGTTGGAGGGAAATATGAGTGTGGAAAATATTGCAGATATGATGGATGGTCGCAGGGATAAATATGAAGAGGCTGCGGATATTATTATAGATGTAGATGGCAAAACTGTAGAAGAAATTGCTGGGGAAATTATGATTGCGCTGAAAAAATCTGAGGTTGTATCTGTTGGAAAATCCGAGATAAATGGCGAGGCTTCTACAATAAATATTATTAATGGAGCAACCAGATTATATGGGCTCATTGGAAGCCCTGTTGCTCATTCCGGATCTCCAATTATGTATAATACAGCTTTTGGCGCCCTTGGAATTAATAGTGCATATATGGCATTTGATGTGGATGAAGCAGGTGTGGCTGATGCCATGAATGCTATGAAAATATTTAACATGGGTGGTATGAATGTTACCATGCCTTGCAAGAATGAAGTTGTAAAATACATGGATGAATTGTCTGATGCTGCCAGACTTATAGGCGCTGTTAATACTATTGTAAATGATAATGGAAAGCTTATTGGTCATAATACAGACGGTTGTGGTTTTGTTGGAAATTTGCGTGATAATGGTGTGGATGTAGTTGGCAAGAAAATTGTAATATGTGGCGCAGGTGGTGCTGCAACAGCTATTATTGTACAGTGTGCTTTGGATGGTGCCAGAGAGATTAGCATTTTTAAGAGAGTGAATGCTACATTTAATACAACTGTAGAGCTGGCTGACAGAATTATGAGTGAGTATGACGGCGTGATAATAAATGTATACGATATTGCTGATGATGCAAAGATGGTGGAGGAAATGCTTTCTGCTGATATATTTGTCAATGGTACATCAGTGGGAATGTATCCAAGTGAAGAGGACAGTATTGTAGGAGATATGAGTGGCTTCCATGAGAATCTGGTTGTATGTGATATTGTATATAATCCGCTGGAGACTAAATTGCTCCAGGATGCAGCAAGTGCGGGAGTGAAGCAATGCATTGGCGGCAAGGGTATGCTTCTGTGGCAGGGCGTAGCTGCTTTTAAGCTATATACAGGCCAGGATATGCCGGTGGATATTGTGAAGAAGAAATTGGGATTATAAAAACATAACCCTTTTAGTGAAGACCTTAGGTTACACTAAAAGGGTTCTATTATGTCTAACACATTTCTGGTTCTGGATAATCAACTCCGAAGCAGTCTACTGTAACAGAAACCATTTTCTGATCTTCAAATGGTTTGTTGCTCCACATATCCACATCGCAGTTGGCAATTTCGTCAACTACTTCCATTCCTTCAATTACCTTGCCGAAGGCTGCATAGTCTCCGTCAAGATGAGGAGAATCCTCGTGCATGATGAAGAACTGGCTTCCAGCTGAATCAGGAACTGCTGTACGAGCCATGGAGAGTACTCCGCGAGTGTGCTCTAAATCGTTGTGGAATCCGTTGCTGTTGAACTCACCGGCGATACAGTAGCCAGGGCCGCCAGTTCCTGTTCCAGTAGGATCACCACCCTGAATCATGAAGCCTTTAATAACACGGTGGAAGATTATTCCATCATAGTAACCTTCATTAATCAAGCTAATGAAATTATTTACAGTATTAGGTGCAATATCAGGATAGAGTTCTGCTTTGATAATGCCACCATTTTCCATTTCTATAGTAACAATTGGATTTTGTGCCATAGTATATACATTCCTTTCCTAAATAAAATAATCATGTTAATTATATGGTATAGGATTCTGTTCGTAAAGAATGGATTGGAAAATATTCATGAAATTTTACTGAAAAAATTATGGAATAATTTCAGGGAAAATGTATTGCAAATCTATGGGGCAGATGCTAATATATCAATCACCACGAATCAGTGGGAAGTCTTTTTATTCATGGCATATCGCCATTATTTCATTTTTATGCATTATTATTTTATGCCCGACAAGTTTTTTCGTTGGAGGGATGAATTATGCAAGAGATTATAAGAGAATATGGACCAGCAATTATTAGTTTGGTAGCAATCGGAGCAATGATTGGTTTAGTGACTTTGCTTATTGGCAAGGATTCTGGAAGTGTGGTTGGACAGGCATTTAGCAATCTGCTGAATCAGTTCTTTAATTTACCAGGAGCAAAGGGGGCTATGCTATGGCCAATGATTTGATTGATATTACTGAAGCCAGGGAATTCTTTGGGCCTCTATATATGTATATATTGGATGAAAATATTACTGATATAGATATAAATGGTGCTCTTGGAGAGGGTGGAGTATGGTTGACAGATTGTAATAATATCAGACGAGCCTGCTATAACCGAGGGGTAACCAAAGATTTCATTGATAATTTCTCTCAGAGAGTTTCTAACCTGGTGAGTAAATCTTTTAACAAGCTTAATCCAGTTTTGGAAGGTGAGACTTCTGAGCTTAGAATTACAATTGTCCATGAGTCAGTATCTATTAGCGGTAGAACTGTCAGCATTCGCAAGACTCCGAAGGTATCCAGATTAACTGCGGAGAAGATGTTGACAGAGGGGTATTGTAATAGGGAGATACTTCAGATGCTGGAGGGCTTTGTCAGAGACCATATGAATATTGTGGTGGTAGGTGAACCGGGTGTAGGCAAGACGGAGCTGTGCAAATTTCTATCAGGCTATATAAAACCTGATGAGAGAGTTGTGACTATTGAGGATACGCCGGAGTGGCATTATAGTAGTTTGTTTCCAGACAGGGATTGTGTGGAAATCAGGATTAATGAGCAGATGGGATATTGCGAAGCTATTAAGACCTGTATGAGATTGAATCCTAAGTGGATTATGCTGTCTGAGGCCAGATCTAGGGAAGTGGTGCATCTTATAGAGAGCTTATCTACTGGAGTTAGAGGTATGACTACAATTCATACCTCTGATGTGAGAAATATTCCTGACAGAATCGAGAATATGTCAGGTGGAGAGCGAGATGCCAAGAGAATGGAAAATGATATTTATACATTTATCGATGTGGGAATACTGGTACGGAGGAAATCTGTTGAGACATCACTGGGCACCAAGATAATTCGTTACATAGATCAGATTTGTATCTTTGATAGAGCTGATGGCAGGAACTACACTACCATGCTTGTAGATGAGGGGAGAGTGTTGTATGAGGTTGAAGAATATAAAAGAGGAGCTTGAGACTTATGGTTATAAATTTGATTTATCCAAGACCATGATGTGGATAGCAATTGGTGGAATTATTGTAGTGGCAGTAGGTCGTACTTTCGGCCTGCCTGCCATGTATATGATTGCCTTGGCAGGAGGCCTTGGCTTTGTAGCACCATTTTTTATTACCTGTGTGTTAAAGGTGCAATTTGAGGAGAAACGATTTGCGGAAATTAATATCTACATGGAGCAATTGTTATATTCCTTTCAGAAATCAGGCAAGATTCTGACTTCTCTGAGGGATGTGCAGCAGTTGTTTGAGTCGGGAAATATGTATGATGCTATAGGTGAGTCCATCTCATATATGGAACATACTTATGATGGGGAAGATATAACTGGAGATGCTCTTGGAATATTGGAGGAGAGGTATCCTGCCAATTTATTATTTACCATACATAAATACTGCAATCAGGTTGAGATTAATGGAGGAGAGTCTGTAATGGGGATTAATCTGTTGCTGGAAGCCAGACGCATGTGGGCTGATAGATGTATGGAATTAATGAAGCAGAAGAGGCAGAAGGTATTACAGATTGTCCTGTCGGTAATCATATCAGTATTTATGTGTTGGATGCTTGTTACTGTAGGCAAGAGGATGAATATAGATATATGTCAGTATGCAATTACCAGAGTGACTATGGTTATTACCTTGTGGATTAATGTACTGATTATATACAGAGGATGTAAATCACTATCCAAGTCTCTGTGTGAGACTAGAATGCCCGGGGAGGAGATATTAGACAAGATAGCTAAGCTACAGAGGCATAGTGAGACAACAGGATTTCATCCTATGGATGGAGTGCTGAAAAGAGAAGTGACCAAGGCTTTGGAACAGGTATTTCCACAATGGCTACTACAGGTGTCACTGCTTCTGCAAGGGGAAAATGTACAGGTGGCGTTGGCAAAATCCTATGAGGATGCTCCGGTTTTGATGAAACCATTTCTCAGGAAACTCTTACAGGATTTGCGGGATAATCCTACAGATATGATGGCTTATGTGAATTTCATGCAGGAATATAATCTGCCTCAAGTGCAATCTACTATGAAGATGCTATATTCCATATCAGAAGGAAGTGGCGGCGTGGCATCTGTTCAGATAGAGGATATCATACGCAGAAATCAGATTATGTATGACCAGTCCGAGAAGATGAAAAACAGCGATGAGATGGCAGGCATGTATGCACTGTTTCTGGCACCGCAAGTAACTGCAGGAGTGAAGATGTTGGTGGATATGTTTGTAATGTTCTACGGCATGATGTCTGCTGGTTTTGTAATGGGAGGATAGTATATGGAAAGTGTTGTAAAAGGTTTTGTGGGATTGTTTTGTATGGTTGCTGTTGTAGTTTTGGGCTATGGAGTGGTATCTATGGCGATGTCTAACAGAATGGCTGATACATATATTGATGATTGTGTAAATAAGATAGAGAATTCCATGTATTCAGATGCGGTTATAAATGAGTGCAAGGAGGCGGCGAAGGAACGGGGATATGATTTGGATGTGAATATATATAGAAGAGGTGATATTGATACGCTACGGTATGGACTAATCAAAATGGAATATCACAATGCTTATGATCTCTTCGATGGCAATAGAACTTATATGGTAAGCAGAAATATATATTGAGTAAGTACATTAAGCAGAAATGTATTGTATGTGGATAAAATAAGTTGGGGAGGATTCTATGGAGCTTATTGTAAATGAATATGGTGAGGCATTGGTTTATATAATAGTTGGATTGCTTGCAATGACTGCATATGGAGCAGTGTTTGCAATGCTTTAGCGGGAGGTATGATTTGGAGACAATAATTCGTGAATATGGCAAAGTGCTTATTGCATCTGTGGCATCTAGTGTGGTGATAGCTTTGCTTATTATTGCTGTCAAAAATATTTATGTACATAGATTTGTATATGCCAGTGAAGAACAGAATATTGAGATGACAACAGGTTTTGCAAATAGCTTGAATCAAGATGATTTGGATATATCATTTAACAGACTACAACAGAGTCATGCTTATGATGTGTCAGATATATGTAATATGCCAGCTGGATGTAAGGGAGATATAACGGGCATATATAAAGCCGGTGATGCCAGTGATGCTTATTGGTCTTTGCCAAATGAGTTAGAAAATATTTATGTAGATGGCAAATATGTATTTCATGAACCGGGAATATACAAGATATATATCAAGGTATGGAATGAACTGGGGGCAAGTCGAGAAGGCTATGGCAATATTATTGTAAATTGATTAGTGGGGGGGAGTTATGAAGCAGATAGTATTCGGAGTGGTATCTTTGGGAATAATTGCATGTATTACGGCTATTGTGATGGTTGTGGAGACTATGGATATTAGAGAGACTCAGTTGAAGTCACATTTATCAGGTGTAATGAATGCATATATGGAGAAACTGGTAGCAGGAGAACTGCCGCCGGATTATAGTATTGAGATTCTGGAACAGAATATTAGAGATGAACTGTGGGTTGATATAGATGGGGATGAGAATCTGGCCAAGGATGATAAATTCGAGTTGGATGTAGATATAATAGAATTCGATTATGAGAAGGGACTTCTGTCAGTTCAGGCAATAGAACATTATGCCAAATTAAATGGCAAGACAGGGGAGGTAGTTTGCGAGAAGACTGCCATTATAGACAGGAATGAGATGGAGGATGCTCAGGTATCTTATATGATAGGAGATGAGATATATCGTAAATATATATACCGAGGAGTAGCCAATGATGATGGTCTGGAAATATATCCTCCTGCGAATCCACAGATTCAGGGACTGAAATTTAAATACTGGAAGAGCCAGGGCTCCAATGAGCAGGTGGTCTTTCCTGTTAGAGTGAAAGGAGGGGCTACATATGTTGCAGTATTTGAATAAGTTAATGAGAAGAGGAATGTGCTTCTTGCTGGTGACTATAGCAGCAATTGTAATAACTGGTTCTGGTAATTGTGTATATGGAGCGGAAACTATTGATGAGGAACAAACTGAGCTATTGGATGCAGGTGATGTACATGCAGAAGTGTATAAGTCAGCAGGAAATCCTTTTGTGAGCTATAGTGATTTCTATGGAATACGAGTGGCGGATGTATATAATTACACCGGTTTGCTTATGGCATGGATTGATCTCTTTCAGCACAATGGAGGAGTGATAGTACTGCAGAATGATATTGTAAAAGGAACAGGAGACTGGAATAATCCCTTTGATAGTGATTGGGATATTCCTGCAGGGATAAATATTGCAATAGATTTGAAT
This sequence comes from Lachnospiraceae bacterium, assembly GCA_017634455.1. Lineage (GTDB taxonomy): Bacteria > Bacillota > Clostridia > Lachnospirales > Lachnospiraceae > JAILFK01. The sequence continues at coordinate 11,301 of JAGBNK010000028.1, read as the reverse complement.
GGCCATATAATTCATAATAATCCGCAGAGTCTATATGCTTTCGCTGGGAATAGCATGTTCAATGTGACAGGAGGAAACTTATGGATTTATTCGTCAAAAGGTACAGGCGTGGTAGATGGAGACTGCTGGTGCTACGACAAGGTAGAAATAAATGGAGAGCTTCGCAAGGTGGGGGCTTTGCTTGATTTGCGTCAGGGCAATATGACTATTGGTGAGGACATATTTGGTAATCCATCACCAGGAGGGGTTGTAGTTAGAAATAGTTATAATCTAAGCAGTTATGGAGTGCCGGAAGCTGTGGGTGGAGGAACTCTAATCAATGCATTTACGGGAAATCTTCGCTGCAGAAATGTTGCTTTTCAAAACTGTGACGGGGCAGCAGTATATGGAGCGGAGGATACTATAGGTCTGGCTAGCAGTCACACGGATTTAATAGATTGCAGCAGTTACAATGTGTCAGCTGTATATATAAATGGAAGTTCTGGTACATCAAATGTAAATGTCTCTGGAGGTAATTTTGTAGTAGGCAATAAGTATTCTCTTGGAATTGTAATGCAGGCCAATAGCCAGGGGAATATTATAAGACGAGTATCTATAGAATCTAGAAATCTGGCTATTACTACTTCGGGAAATGCTAATGTAGAAGTATATGATTCTATTCTGAAATCCTCTGGTGGAACTGCGGCTTCAGTCAGTGGATTGTATAGCAGGATTCAAAATACTGTTGCAATAGCCCATGATGATGGAATAGATTACTGGTTTGGAGATAATTATATATATGATTGTAATATTAATAACTGTGGCGGCTGGGGTATACAGAATTATTTCACAGGCAGCAGGCTTTATATGGGTAATAATACTATACATGATTGTAAAAGCGGAGGGGTGAACAACGGATATTATGTAGAACTATCCGGCAGACTTAACATGTATAACCTGCAGGGATATGGATTACAAAATGGCAACCTATTCGACTTTAGAGATTATGCTGAAGTGGACTGCAGAACCATGATACATTTGCTGCCTAATTGTTATATCAATATTACTTCTAATCTCTTGGGAAATGGCGCCAGGTATGGACTGCTTACTAATTGTCTGGGAGTTATAAGTCTGAATGAGGGAGACAGAACCCTGGGCAGATTGTTATTACAATATACCAATACGAACCAGACAAACTTACCGGACAGATTTGCTATGGGAATCAATCAGGTGGATAATTCCAATGGAGCAGTAGGGGCGTGTATTAGAAATGCCAATGGATATAATTCCTATGGTGCATACAATAGAGGTGTGCTTTCGAGTGCCTATGTATTAAATTATACAGATGGACTTGTATATAGTAATGGCTGGCCTCTGGCTTCAACAATGGCTTCTCGAGGATATGGTGTAGCAGCCAGACTTCCACAGCTGGAGTTTATATTCTGGCATGAACCGATAGCAATAAGAGGTAAGTCTGCATCAGCTTATTATAAGATGAGTGATGGTCAGGAATATGATCTTGGTTCTTATATGAAATTTACTGGATGGAACAGAACGGATTTCTGGGTAGAGGGCAATGAATATGTAAGTGCCAAGTGGACAGTGAATTATAATATTGATTATGTGACATACAATCCTAATGATTATCTATTAGATGATAATGGCAATTATGTTTTGCCAGAGAATGGTGATATAGATAAATGGCATAAGGTAGTAAATGTTTCAGGAAATATTTATGGTGATACAGCATTTATAAATATTAATAATGTGTGGCCGGAGTATGGTAATAATACGGCGGGAGCATATGGATTCGTAGCTTGGGGTGATGATATTAATCAAAGATATACTGATGGTGATATATATAAGCCTGGCAGTAGAATAGGTTTGCTGGATTTACTGGACAAGACTGTTAGCAGAGGCAGACTTGATATATCAAATCCAGGGACTATTGTAATATATGCTCTCTGGGATCAATATCCTCAGATTCAAGCCAGTGAATGTGATATATATGATACTGACATAGGTACATCTGGAATATATGAGACTATTATGACTGGAGTGGAAGTAGTAGATAGAGAGGATGGGATTATCAAGGCAGCAGGTGAAGGCCATATATCAGACTGGATTGGTATATTAGGTGGAGATGAATTGATGAATCCACAAGGTATGTCAGGAGTTACTCATCTGGATTTGGGAATAACAGCAAGAGATGGATTTGGCAATATAAGTTATGGCACCATTCCTATTAATATAATAAGCAATGGTATTGTTTCTTCAGCTGGAGGAATGGAAGAGATGCATATCAGATTTATTGATGAGGATTATATTAATGAAACAAAAGAGAGGGGCGGATTGATGGAAGGCTCAGTGTTCAGAGAGGATGCTAAACTTGAAAGAATATTCAGTAATCGTTATAATTAAAGGAAATATTTTATAAAAGAGAGGTGACTTGTCTGTGGACAGTGGGTCGATAGTTCAGCTGGTGATTTTAATTATATTGCTACTTTTATCAGCATTCTTTTCGTCGGCGGAGACAGCATTGACAACAGTGAACAAAATAAAACTCAAGGCTATGGAGGATGAAGGTAATGCCAGAGCTAAACTGGTATTGCAAGTGACAGAGAATTCTCACAAGATGTTATCTGCTATCTTGATAGGCAATAATATTGTGAATTTGTCAGCATCATCTTTGGCCACAATATTTGCTACCAACTTATTTGGTAGTGTAGGTGCTGGAATAGCAACAGGAATATTGACTATATTGATTCTTATCTTTGGTGAGATATCTCCCAAGAATGTAGCAACTATGAAATCTATGGAATTATCATTGGCATATATTAAGGTTATATATAGTCTGATGATAGTGCTTACACCTGTTATATATATAATCAATGCCTTGTCACGAGGCTTCCTGTTAATCTTTGGTATTGATACTTCCAAGGTGGAGGATACAGTAACAGAAGATGAAATCAAGATAATGGTAGATGCCAGTCATGAGAGTGGTGAGATTGAGGTTGAGGAGAAGGAATACATCCACAACATATTCGATTTCACAGATAGTTGCGCTAAGGAAATTATGATTCCTAGAGTGGACATGACTATGGTTAGTGTAGATTGTACATATAATGAACTTATGGAAATCTACCAGGAGGATAAGTTTACTCGACTTCCTGTATATGAGGAGGACAGTGACAACATAATCGGTCTGTTAAATATGAAGGATATGCTTCTGGCAGATTGTGATAATTTCTCAATAAGAGATTATTTGCGTGAAGTATATTTCACATATGAACAGAAGAACACAGCTGAATTGTTTGAGGAGATGCGTAGAGAGCGTCTCAGTCAGGCTATTGTATTAGATGAGTACGGTTCCGTATCAGGACTGGTAACACTTGAAGACTTGCTTGAAGAGTTGGTTGGAGAGATTAGAGATGAGTTCGATGAGAAGGAAGAGGATGATATTGTAGAAGTGGGTCCTAGAGAATATATTGTACTGGGAGCTACTAACTTAGATGATCTGTGCGAGAAGCTGGACTTGGATATTGAGGCAGAAGAAACAGAAGACTATGATACTCTCGGTGGTTATCTGGTAGGTCAGTTGGATCATATACCGGAAGTTGGAGAGAGTTGCATCACAGATGAGGGAATCAAACTTACCGTTGAGGAAGTTGACAAGAAGCGTGTTACCAGAATACGTATGGTTCTACCAGAGATTACAGAAGAGGAGACTGTAGATGAAGAAGATCACAAGCAGTCTCATAATCAGTAGAATTATCACTATATAATTTCAAGGAGATTTTCATGGCGATTGGACTGCAGTTCAATTCCTTGAGGTCTCCTTTTATTTTGCTTAGATAGATTTCATCTATAGTATTTTGGGCAATATGAGCCAGCAGCTCAATAGAGTACTTGTTGAGCTTGGCCATGTAATCCATAAGTTGGATGCCGTATAAATCTGATATAGGCAGCAGTATTTCACCATAAGCATCTGATTCAAACTCGCAGGTAGAGATTACCTGTAGGCACATATGGAGATGGTTGTGAATATCTGATGCTTCCATTAACAAGTCAGGCCTTTTCTCCTTGGCTGTCAGGAAGTAAGCCTTGGCATTGGCAATATCTTCCTGATGTAGTAAATCCCAGATGTGAGATATAACTTCTATGGTTTCCTTCTTTTCTCCCACAAGACCAACCTTGCATTCATAAGGATGGAGCCCTTCGTATTTAACCCAAACCATCCATATGAATTCTGAGATGAAACCATATAATCTCTTGTGGTAATCATCATAGGAATCTAAATCGAGGTCATGGGACATTTCCTCAAATATAGGAAAGAGAAACTCGCAGTATCTATCATAGAGCTCTTTGGAACATATCATCATATTGCCGAAATAAGTATGGTTCTGCTGTAGGCAGTCTTTGTACATAGGATAGAAGTCCGGATAGAGTTTGGCTATGGCCTTGTTGGCTGCCTCTAAATCTTCTACAGTATGATTCTGTTGAAAACCATATTCATAGGAGAAGTTTAAATCCAGACATTTGGTTGTAATAACATCGTAGTTTTTGAGGATTGACTCAATCTCAGATTTAGAGAGCAATTCTTCCTTTTCATTTAGCAGATATCTGCGATAGTGGCATATACCTATTACCTCGCAGTCGGATACATTTTTCCAAACCCAATACATACCTGTTAACTCGCTGTAATAGCAATTGAGAGATGAGATGTTATCTCCGGTATTGTCACCTAAATAGCCTAAGTCATCATGTGTAGCTCTGCCTACCTGGAGAGGAATATACATGGAATCTGCTGGAGGCGTAAACAATTTATGTGTCATTGCATATATTTGAATTTTCATAGGTCTATCCTTTCTGGAAAATGTATCTGTCTATAAGAATATCTTGATGTTTTTCGTTATTTATGTCAATAAATAACTGGGGCTGAAAAGTAGTGGACTTTTATTACAACTTAGGTGTATAATAACAAATGTAGTGGGATTCCACATACTAAAAGGAGTATAGTAAATGGCATTATCAATCGGAAGTATTGGTGCTTCTGGCATATCTACAACATATGCTGCAACAACACCATATAATTATTCAATTGGAAATCAATCACAGACATCTGATGCTTATGTAGAATCAATTAAGAAATTAAGTAATACATCGGTAGAGGGTGCTGCACCAGTTCAATATGCAACTGCTTCGGTTACAGATAATACAATATCTCATATTCAGGCAGCGCAGAAAGCTGAGAGAGGCTTCAATGCAGTGGCAGGAGGCTTCGGAGAGAGTACTACATCCTATGGCATGGATATGATGGCAGCTGGATATGGCATGGTAGGATCAAGAATTGATTTGTTTGCATAATAATTAGAACAAGTGGACTCGAGTTAATGCTCGGGTCTTTTTTTCTTGCATAAATATTTGGGGAGCCTGAATTGATTGTTTGAAAATGTTTGTGCATTTTTTATATAGAGAGGTAGTGAGGGTGAAAAATGGATTATTGGAAACTGCACGATAAATTTTAGTTTCTTAAAGCGAAAAAAGATTTATTTTTTAGACAGTAAAAAAGACCGAAAATACGGCCTTTTTTGAGGGGAGTATAAATAATTAATAAGGGGCGTAAGAGGAAACTACCTCTTACATGTGTTAGTATATATTAAAGCTATTTCTATTGCAATAAGTTAATATAACTAAAAAGAATGAGGAGATTTTTAATTTGTTTGGTTAAATTGATGTTAACTGGGAAATGGATATCATATAATAACTATTTTTTGCAATTTTTAGTGTTTTTTTGCCTTATTTAGAGGGGTGAGGAAATATGAACTGTTATAAATAAAAGTATATTTTGAAGAGTGAGAGGCGATGCCTAGTCAGGATTGACAGTAGAAATTTGAACAATTAAACTAAAACAATAGATTACTATATAGATAATGAAACGAGGAAGAGATGGATATAATTCATTTAACTGCTCCATGTCATTTCGGCATGGAATCAGTATTGAAAAGAGAAATATATGATTTGGGATATGATATTACTAGAGTGGAAGATGGTCGAGTTACCTTTGAGGGTGACATGGAGGCTATATGCAGAAGTAATATTTTCCTGAGAACTGCAGAGAGAGTACTGATTGAAGTAGGTAGATTTCAGGCTACAACCTTTGACGAACTTTATGAGAATATCAAGTCAATTCCATGGGAGAACTGGATTCATGTGGATGGCAAGTTCTGGGTGAAGAAGGCTTCATCTGTGAAGAGCAAGTTGTTTAGTGCATCAGATATTCAATCTATTGGCAAGAAGGCTATGGTTGATAGATTGAAAACTGTTTATCCTGTAGATTGGTTTGCAGAAGATGGAGCATCATTTCCTATTAGAATATTTATTCTAAAAGATCAGGTTACTGTAGCGATTGATACTACAGGAGAACCATTGCACAAGCGAGGTTATAGAACATGGACCAGCAAGGCTCCAATTTCAGAGACTATGGCGGCTTCTCTTATTATGTTAACACCATGGCGCAAGGACAGAATCCTGGTGGACCCCTTCTGTGGAAGTGGTACATTTCTAATAGAAGCTGCTCTAATGGCTGCAAATATTGCGCCAGGTATGAATAGAAATTTCACAGCTATGCAGTGGAGACATCTCATATCCAAGGAAATGTGGGAGGATACTCTTGAAGAAGCACGTGACATGATTGATATGAACGTGGAGACAGATTTGCAGGGCTATGATATAGATGGAGATATGGTTCGTATTGCCAGAGAGAATGCCAAGCAGGCAGGTGTTGATTCTCTCATACATTTCCAACAAAGAGGAGTGGCTGATTTGAAGCATTCCAAGAAATATGGATTTATTATTACCAATCCACCGTATGGTGAGCGATTGGAAGACAAGAAGGATCTGCCGGAATTGTATACAACTATTGGTGAGGTTTACAATAAACTGGACAGCTGGTCTTTGTATGTCATAACTTCCTACGAGGACGCACAGCGTTATATAGGAAGAAAGGCTGATAAGAATCGTAAATTATATAATGGTATGATTCGTACATATTATTATCAGTTTATGGGACCTAAGCCACCTAAGCGCAAGGCCGGAGAAGATAAATAGTATTTTAGTGGGAGTGATAAATGCGCTTATTGCGCCTTTGGAGAATAGATAAATGAGATATTCTAGAAAATATATTGCCTTTTCACTGGCGATGATATTTGTAATTATCTTGAAAATGAATAATTGGAGCGATGACTATGCAGATGTGGAACCTTTCCGTGGTGCTCAGCTAGAAGACGAGGTTTTCTACCCTTTGAAAGCCAAGAGCATCAATGACAGTGGTCTCTTTGTGGTGAATGTGGGAGACCAGGTCTATGGCATCTCTGATGGAGTTATGATGGGAGATTCTATGGAGCCAATGGTATCACTGCGATTTGTGGAGGAACATTTCGGATGCAGTGCCCATATGTATGGTGAGGCTTTGATCAAAGTGTTGTATTCAGGGAATACAGCACTATTTTCTGTGGATACATATGAGGCTACCATTGATGGTGAACTGAGACCTATTGATATTGCACCAGAAATTCACGAAGGACAGGGATATCTGCCTTTGAAGGTGGTATGTGATTTGTTTGACTGTGATTACAGCTTTGATGAGGTGAATTATACTGCAACCATGGGAACGGATTTTAACAAGGGAGAACTGCCGGCTGCTTTTGATTTGAGGAAAGAAGGCAGAGTTTCTGCCGTGAGAGATCAGGGAGATACATCTACCTGCTGGGCACAGGCTGCTATAGGTGCTTTGGAATCAAGCCTGCTTCCTGAGATAGAAGATGAGTTTAGCGTAAATAAGATGATCAAGGATAATAATTACAAGATTGATTCATCTCTTGGTGGAGACTACACCATGGCGCTGGCTTATTTGCTTTCCTGGAAGGGGCCTGTTAGTGACGAGGATGATAATGTGGACTATCATGTGCAGGAAGTGCACTGCTATACTCAGGACGACATTGATGATATAAAGTGGGCTGTGTACAAATATGGCGGCGTATCCACATCTATTTATGCATCTATGGCTCAAAACAACATTGCTAAATCTGATTTTTATAAGAGGTCTACCAATTCTTATTATTATAACGGTAATGATAAGCCGAATCATGATGTGGTTATCATCGGTTGGGATGATAATTATGGTAGAAATAATTTCAATGAAAATGTTCCTGGAGATGGAGCATTTATATGTCAAAACAGTTGGGGCGAAAGCTTCGGTGAAAATGGAGTATTCTATGTGTCTTATTATGATACCAATGTGGGAAATCAAGCTGTATCCTACGTGGGTGTTGAGAACAAGGACAATTACGATACCATTTACCAGTCTGATTTATGTGGCTGGGTAGGCCAGGTTGGCTACAACAAGGATTACATATCTGCGGCAAATATTTATACAGCAGATGCTGATGAGAATATTATGAGTGCAGGATTTTACGCTCTTGATAAAGATACTTCTTACACATTGTATTTTGTACCCGAATATAATGGTGTGTCTTCCCTTGCCAACAGGGTACAGGTTGCCACAGGGCATTTTGACAATGCGGGCTATTATACGGTTCCATTTGACAGCGCCAAGGCTGTGAAGAAGGGAGCTAGATTTGCCATTGTATTGGTGCTTACAACACCGGGGGCAACTCATCCTATGGCTATAGAATATGTGGGAAATGAGTTTACTCAAAATGTGGATATAACTGATGGAACAGGCTACATAAGTAGTAATGGTCTGGATTGGGAGAGTGTGGAAAACACTGCTAAGGGCAACTTATGTCTCAAGGCTTATGGTAAGAAAATAGAGGAGTCGAAGTAGTATGAAGTTGAAAATATACAGATTTGCAACTGTTATTTTAGTGACTCTTGCGCTGGCTCTTATGTACATATATCTGAGGTTTCCTGAACTCCATGTATATGCATTGCAGAAACAGGTGGAGTATCAGAACAAAATTGCAGGACAAGAGTCTATCATAGATCTCATGCGTCAGGAGACTGACATTGTAACCAAGGTTGGAGATGAGAATCTCGTATCACAGCTGCGAGTGGAATTGCCATCTGATGTGTCTGTCAAGGATGTGGAAGTGGTAAATGATTATGTAAATCACATAATTGATATCCGAATTCCAGGGGCGGACAATTCATATATTTATGACTATCCTCTCATAGGAAGCTGCGACAATATTACAGATATTAAATATGGTGTGGCAGCATCTACTGCTGAGCTGGCTATTGAGCTGGATGGAGTATATCTGGTGCAAGCGCGAAATATTGATAGATATATCTATATTGATTTTCTATCACCGCGAGATGTGTATGATGAGATTGTAGTTGTGGATGCCGGCCATGGCGGCAAGGATGTAGGCGCTTCAAGTCAGGGTGTAAATGAAAAGGATATAGACTTGTTGATTACAGAGAAAATGTGTCAGTACTTTGAGCAGATGGGAGAAGCGGAGGACGCAGATAGCTTTGTGAAGCAAAATGTAACCAGCTATATGTTAAATGATAAGCGAGTGGGAGTATTCTATACTCGTAAATCAGATATATATATTCCGGTGCAGAGCAGAAGTGCTTTGGCAAATGCTCTTGGAGCGGATTTATTTATCAGTGTGCACAACAACTCTACTGCCAGTGGACGAATGTCCACTATAAATGGTACGGAGGTAATGTATCGTGCATCAGATGTGTTTGGCCAGTCCAAGAACTTTGCGGAAATGTGTTTAAATGGACTTCTATGGAATTTAGGAAGTACAAGCAAGGGTCTCGTGGCGGGAGATGATATCTATATTATAAGAACGGCTCAGATGCCAGTTGCTCTGGTAGAGGTGGGGTTCATGAGCAATCAGGATGAGTTGAACAAGCTATGTGATGATGAATATCAGAACAAGACTGCAGTGAGTCTTTGCGAGACAATTAATAATGCATTGCAAATATATAATAATCAGGAATAATTGGAGGATGTTGAGATGAAGCGATTAATATTTGCCACAGGAAATGAAGGCAAAATGAAGGAGATTAGAGCTATATATTCTGAGATGGGATATGAGGTTATGTCTATGAAGCAGGCGGGCATAGATGTAGATATTGTGGAAGACGGCAAGACCTTTGAGGAAAATGCTATAATCAAGGCCACTACAGTGCAGAAGTATTGTGCTGACCATGAAGAGCTGGCAGATGCCATTGTAATGGCAGATGATTCTGGTCTTGAGATTGATTATCTCAACAAGGAGCCTGGAGTTTATTCTGCCAGATATATGGGTGAGGATACTTCTTATGATATCAAGAATGCTAATTTGATAGAGAGATTAGATGGTGTTCCAAAGGAACAGCGCACAGCTAGATTCGTATGTGCTATGGCAGTTGTATTTCCAGATGGCAGAAGCGAAGTGTGTCGTGGAACTATTGAGGGATATATTGGATATGAGCCTATGGGTGAAAATGGATTTGGTTATGATCCAATTTTCTATGTAGATGAATATGGATGCTCTACAGCGGCTATGTCACCGGAGCAAAAAAACCGTATTTCTCATAGAGGACAGGCTCTTCAGATGATGAAAAAATATCTTTAAAAAATATTGAAAAATTTCTAAAAAAAAGTGTTGACATATGATGGTTGATAACATATACTATTACTTGCGTTGCGGATGAGACGCAAGCAAGAACGGGGTGTGGCTCAGTTTGGCTAGAGCACCTGGTTTGGGACCAGGGGGTCGCAGGTTCGAATCCTGTCACCCCGATTCAAAAACTAAATAATGGTATGCGGGTGTAGTTCAATGGTAGAACATCAGCCTTCCAAGCTGAATACGTGGGTTCGATTCCCATCACCCGCTTTTTCCTTTGTTAGGAGTACAAACACCTACTTTGGATTATGTGTTCGTAGCTCAGCTGGATAGAGCAACGGCCTTCTAAGCCGTGGGTCGGGGGTTCGAATCCCTTCGAGCACATTATGGTGGGTATAGCGCAGTTGGTTAGCGCGCCAGATTGTGGCTCTGGAGGCCAAGGGTTCGAATCCCTTTATCCACCCTAAAAAATCCCATCACATAGTGATGGGATTTTTCTTTGATAACAGCTCGATTTTTATAGGATCACTGCGGCGCTTTCAAACCTTAATAAGGCAACCAATGCCTTGTATCTCATTCTGAAGTTAGCACTTTTAGCCAGCTCCATCAGTACATCCTTTGGAATACTCTTATTTTTAACGATAAGCTTTGCGACTCTCCACTCGCTGTCATTTTTTAAGGTAAGAAGTGCTTCCGTAGGGGCGTTTTCGTTTCTGGCAACATTTTCTCTTAC